>CAJTOW010000090.1 GCA_910577655.1 uncultured Lachnospiraceae bacterium
GTCCACTGCTGGCTATAGGGCGCGAAGCGCCCGGCTTCTTGTTTTCGGCGCTTTTCGAAAACAAGAAGATGCATGGCGGACGGAAGGAAAAGTCTGACAAGGCGCGTGCGTGCAAGCTGGCTTGCAAAGGAGAATTTGTCCACTGCTGGCTATAGGGCGCGAAGCGCCCGGCTTCTTGTTTTCGGCGCTTTTGGAAAACAAGAAGATGCATGGCGGACGGAAGGAAAAGTCTGACAAGGTGCGTGCGTGCAAGCTGGCCTGCGAAGGAGAAGGCAGAAAAAACAAAGGAGGGTGAGCATATGCGTTTGGTATTTAGCGGAGCAGCACATGAGGTGACAGGGAGCTGTCACTACCTGGAAGTAGGAGATACCAGATTATTTGTAGATTGCGGCATGGAGCAGGGGAGGAATATTTATGAGAATATTGAACCCCCGGTTGCTTTTGGTGACGTTGATTATGTACTTCTGACCCATGCACATATCGACCATGCGGGAATGCTTCCTTTTATCTACGCCAGAGGGTTTCAGGGCAGGGTCATTGCCACGGCGGCAACCTGCGATCTGTGTAATATTATGCTGAAGGACAGTGCCCATATCCAGGAGATGGAGGCAGAGTGGCGGAACCGGAAGGCCAGACGTGCCGGACGTCCGGAGGTGCCTCCTCTCTATGGGATGGACGATGCCGTGGGAGTCCTGGAGCATTTCGTACCCTGCGAGTATGATGAGATCGTGAAGCTGACGGACAATGTGACAGTCCGGTTCACCGATGTGGGGCATCTGCTGGGCTCCGCGTCCATTGAGGTCTGGATGAAGGAGGGGGATACGGAGAAGAAGATCGTGTTCTCCGGTGACATAGGCAATAAGAACAAGCCTCTGATCCGGGATCCCTCCTACACATCCGTGGCGGATTATGTGGTCATGGAATCCACCTACGGCAACCGTTTCCACCAGAAGGGAAGGGATCATGTCAGCGAGCTGGTGGAGATCGTTCAGGAGACCCTGGATAAAGGGGGCAATGTGGTGATTCCCGCCTTTGCTGTGGGCCGTACCCAGGAGCTGCTCTACTATTTCCGTCAGATCAAGTCAGAACGGATGATCAAAGGCCATGATGATTTTGAGGTGTATGTGGACAGTCCCCTGGCGGTGGAGGCCACCCATGTGTTCAAGCAGAACCAGCTGGGATGCTATGATGAGGAGACACAGGAGCTGGTGCGGATGGGGATCAATCCCATCGCCTTCCCGGGCCTGAAGCTGTCCGTCACCAGTGACGAGTCAGTGAATATCAACTTTGACTCGCGGCCCAAGGTCATTATCTCCGCATCGGGCATGTGTGATGCAGGCCGTATCCGCCACCATCTGAAACATAATCTGTGGCGGAAGGAGTGTACGGTTATCTTTGCCGGATACCAGGCAGAGGGCACCATCGGCAGGACCCTGGTGGACGGCGGGAAGAGTGTGCGGCTTTTTGGCGAGACCATTGATGTGGAGGCGCGGATCGCTACCCTTCATGATATCAGCGGACATGCTGACCAGAATGGACTTCTGGAGTGGGCGGACGCATTCAGCAAAAAGCCGGACCAGTATTTTATTGTCCATGGTTCAGACAATGTCTGTGACGAATTTGCCGAGGAGGTGACCCGGCGTACCGGTGTACCGGCCAGGGCGCCTTTCAGCGGAGCAGAATATGATCTGGCTGCCGGCGTGTGGGTGAAAGAGCCTGCCGGTATCCCGATCCAGCATGTATCTGCTGCTACCAAACGTGCCCAGGGCGTATTTGCCCGTCTGCTTGCTGCCGGAGAGCGTCTGCTGCGGGTGATCGGAAAGAATGAGGGCGGAGCCAACAAGGATCTTGCAAGGTTTGCAGATCAGATCAATACCTTGTGTGACAAATGGGACAAGTAGTATATTGTAACAGTTCAGGCAGGCGGCAGGAAGAGGGTCTGTCTGAACTGCTGCAATGATGTACTGGTGTTTCATGAATATTTATAGAAATGGAGAAGATACATCTATGACCAGAGTACAGATTTACACAGACGGATCTGCCCGGGGGAATCCGGACGGTCCGGGCGGATACGGGGCGGTTCTCCAGTTTACGGACAGCAAAGGCCAGCTTCACGAGAAGGTGATGTCGGCGGGATATAAACGGACCACGAATAACCGCATGGAGCTGATGGCTGCCATCGTGGGGCTGGAGGCCCTTAACCGGCCTTGTCAGGTAGCTCTGTACTCGGATTCCAAGTACCTGACAGATGCATTTAACCAGCACTGGATCGACAACTGGCTGGCCAATGACTGGAAGCGTGGAAAGAGCGGTCCGGTCAAGAATATCGATCTGTGGGAACGTCTGCTGAAGGCCAAGGCGCCCCATGAGGTGGAATTCATCTGGGTCAAAGGCCATGCGGGGCATCCGCAGAACGAGCGGTGCGATAAGCTGGCCACCTCGGCGGCAGACGGGAACGGCCTGCTGACGGACGAGGGGGTGTGATTCTGTCTCCGGACACCTTTGGGGCAGATCATAACGTTTAAATATATCTTACAAATACTTACTTCTTTTGCCAGTGCATTTCCATTCTTTCAAAATTATGATATGGTAATTACAGTGAATGAGAGACGAGGGCTGTGCACTTGTTTGCGCGGCTGATTTCATTAAAGATGGGAATGATGGAATGAAATTGGAAAAGATCTGGATCGTCATAGGGCTGATCCTGGTGATCGGGCTTTTGTCTACCAGCTTCGTGAAGAGGCTGGTGACGACCTCTGTTACAGATGTCTATGACAGAAGCATGGAGAATCAGGAGTTTGCCAGACTGAATAAGGTAGACCGGCTGCTGGAGGACAAGTCCGGCAGGGAGGCCCGTCAGGAACGCGGCCAGGGTACCGGGGCCGGCGGAGAAGCCGAAGCCTGGCAGAACCAGCTGGAGCGGCAGCTGGACGTGCTGGAGCAGGAGCTTGACGAGGAAGAAGTCCAGGCGCTGTTTGAGCGTCAGATGGAGTGGACCCTGGAGTGCGAGGAGCAGAATGAGAAAAACGCCTCCAGGCTGTCCTCCGGGGAGCTGACCCAGACCGAATACAGCGCTCTCCAGGCCCAGGCGATCCGTGCCAGGTGCTATGAGCTGGCAGCGGAGTACCCGGAGATTCTGGGAGAGGTGAAGCAGTAGTCAGGTGGGAATGTCTGAAAGGGCATTCCTTTTTTTGTGGGGATGAACGGTAACCTTTTGCCGTAACAGTTCAGACGCCCATTGAGCTGTTACCTTTTTCCACACAAACGCTTTAAAGCGGCAAAGAAAATTGTTGAATAATGGTTGGGGTTGTGCTATAATCCTAAATGTTTTGAAAATTTGCCGGTGAATTCCTACTATTGCTCCTGATGTTTCTGGGCAAAAGCGGGGGTTGTCTGTGCAAAACCATAAAAAGAGGAGAGCAAGATTATGAAAAAAATGATTGCATTAACCACTGCGGCAGCCATGTGCCTGTCACTGGCGGCCTGCTCTGTCTCCACGTCCTCCAAGACGCCGGAAACCACCACAGCAGCTGCCACAGAGGCGGAGAAGAAGGAAGAGACCAGTGGGGATGCTGCCGGGGAGGAATCCCAGGCGGCGGAAACTGAGACAGAAGGGGAGGCGGCAGCTGCCGCAGATTTCCCTGCCAGACCCCTGACCATGATAATCCCTTACGGCGCAGGCGGAACCACTGATACCTGGGGCCGGAAGCTGGCAGTGCTGCTTGAGAAATATCTGGGCCAGTCCGTGACTCCCACCAACCAGGGCGGAGCATCCGGTTCCATCGGAAGCCAGTTTGTGAAGGAGCAGCCTTCTGACGGTTATACCCTTCTGGTCTGCGCGGAGACCATGGGTACCTACCGGACCATGAACATCTGCGACCTGGGTTATGATGATTTCACCGTCATCTCCCCGCTGGTGGGCGATCCCAAGGTGCTGGTGGTAGGCAAGGATTCCAAATACAATACATTGGAGGAACTTCTGGAGGATATCAAGGCCAATCCTGGCAAGATCACCATGTCCCATTCCGGTCCTGGAGGAAGCGGCCATAACCAGGGGCTGGTCCTGAAGGAGCTGGGCTACGAGGTGGCCATGACCAGCTTTGATTCAGGCAATGACGCCCTGCTGGGTGTGATCGGCGGCCAGGTGGATTTTACCAACCCCAATATCTCCACTCTGGGCGGTTATATCGAAAGCGGTGATGTGAAGGCTCTGGCTGTGTTCTCCAGCGAGCGGATGGAAGCTTACCCGGATATCCCGGCCTTCACCGAGGTGGTGCCGGAGTCTGAGTCCTATTTAAACATCCCCTACACCCTGCTGAGCTTTGTGGTGAACAATGACACTCCCCAGGAGGTTGTGGACGTGCTGAAGGCCGCTACCCAGAAGGTGTTCGAGGATCCTGAGTGGATCGAGTTTGTGGAGGCCAATGCTGCCGATCCGGTGTTTGAGAAATATACTGACGATGCTTCCATCCAGGAGTTCTATGACAACTGGAAGTCCGTGATCTGCTGGCTGCAGTATGAGAACGGTGTGGCAGAGAAGAGCCCGGAAGAGTTCGGAATCAAAAAAATCGGAGAATAACCAATGAAAAATAAGATTCATTCGCTGATCGTCGAAGGAATACTGTTTTGTGGGAGCGGCCTTGGGCTGCTCTCATATTCTATGGTATCCTATGGAAGAGCCTTTAACAAGTCCTGGGCACAGTCCCCTTACCTTTTTCCACTGATTGTGGGAGCGGCCATGACGGGGCTTTCCCTGTGGATTGTGGGAGAGGGGATCCAGGCCATGAGGAAAAGAGCCGGAGAGGAGACAGCCCCGGGCAGTCTGCCCCAGACGGCCAAAACCAGGGCGGCCAGGATCCAGGCTGCAGATGGCCAGGATACAGAAGCTGGAACGGAAAATGCCCAGTCAGCAAAGAACGGCGGAACCGTAAGCCAGATCCTTGGAGTCGCCATAGCGCTGGTCTTATGCGGGATTTATTATCTGGCCCTGACAGGGATTAAAATACCCTATGTTACCATCGGCATTTTCTCCTTTATGTATACCTTCTCCACCTTTGAAGTGGTCACGGTACCCTTTCTGGCATCCATGATGGCGTTCATGGGCGTGCGCAAGGCGCGGGTTCTGGTACTGGTGCCCCTGGGGACTACTTTATTCTTAAGCATCGCATTCCGGACACTGCTCCATGTGCTGCTGCCATAGGAGGGAGGAAGAAAATGCTGGAAATGTTATCTGTTATTGACCCGGGATTTATCCTGATGGTACTGGCCGGTTCTGTGGCCGGACTTTTCGTGGGAGCCATCCCGGGACTGTCGGTCTCCATGGCAACGGCGCTTCTGGTGTCCATCACCTATACCTGGGAGCATTCAGATGCTCTGGCTATGATTATGGGGGTATATGTGGTAGGGGTGTTTTCAGGCGCGGTGTCTGCCATCCTGATCAATATTCCAGGAGCGCCCTCATCGGTGGTGACTACTCTGGACGGCTATCCCATGTCCCGGAAGGGGCAGGCCTACAAGGCCCTTTACACGGCGACCATCTATTCATTCACCGGCAGTCTCTTCGGGCTGCTGGCTCTGGCACTTCTGGCCACGCCGGTGTCCAGGGTAGCCCTGAAATTCACAAAGATGGATTATTTCCTGCTGGCCCTGTTCGGTCTGGCGACTGTGGGGTCCGTCAGCACGAAGAACTATGCCAAGGGCCTGATCAGTGTCATGATAGGCCTGGTCATCAGTATGATCGGCCTGGACCCCCTTATGGGGACACGGCGTCTGACCTTTGGCGTCCAGAATCTGACAGGAGGGATCAGTACAGTACCGGCACTGGTAGGATTCTTCGGATTCGCGGAGGTGCTTTCGGTGATCTATAACCTGAATCAGGAGCAGAATGTCCTGGGCATGGAACGGACAAGGATCAGCCTGAAGGAGGTACTGAAGCACTGGAAGCTTTCCTTGTATACATCCACCATCGGGATGCTGGTGGGGGCACTTCCGGGTGCCGGCGGCCCGGTGGCATCCTTTATTGCCTATAATGAAGCAAAGCGGCTGGTGAAGAATCCGGATGTGCCTTTTGGAGAAGGCGCTGTGGAAGGGATCATGGCCAGCGAGTCCTCCAACAATGCCTGTATTGGCGGCGCGCTGATTCCCATGCTTACCCTGGCGGTGCCGGGGGATGCCGTTACAGCCATTATCCTTTCTGTGTTTTATGTTCATGGACTGCAGCCGGGGCCCATGTTCATCCGCCAGAATCCGGAGGCATTTCATTCTATTCTGGCGGCGGGGTTCATCGCCTGCTTTGCCCTGCTGGTTCTGGGACTTCTGGTGGCGCCGAGGATCTGCCGGGTGATCACGATCCCAAAGAATATTATGATTCCGGTGGTGGCAAGTCTGTGCGTCATCGGATCCTTTGCCTGCAACAACCGGCTGTTCGATGTAGCTTTGATGTTTCTGTTTGGGCTGATCGGATTTCTCATGCGGCGCTTTGATTATCCGGTGGCGCCGTTGATTCTGGCTATGGTTCTGGGCAAGATGATGGATTCCAACTTTCGTCAGGCGGTATCCCTGGCATCGGCTGCGGATAATCCCCTGAAATCCATGTTCTGGCATCCGGTTACGATCATATTGAGTATCTGCACCATGGCAGTGCTTCTGGGAAATATCCCATGGACGAAGCGGTATTTGGAGTGGGCGCTGGGGGTATTCAGGAAGAAGCAGTAGGACAAAAGTTTCAGGTACTAACCTGTGATTTCCTGCGCAAAAATCCCCATAGGAAAAGAGGCTTTTGTCTATAGCACCGATTCCTGTGGGGATTTGTTATTACTGTTCACGGGGCACATCTGTTAGAAAGCAATTTTTAGTTCTCAGCCCTCAGGCGGCTGGTGATGGCATTAGCAATAATGGCAAACTGTTTTCTCTTGATCTTGTTGTCACTCGCTGTGGTCACCAGATATCCTTTCTCGTCATAGCTGAAGAACATGTCTGTGATGATCATGCGCCAGATCCGCTCATTGGAGTTGCGGATCATCTCTGCCAGATCGTAGAAATCCTCGCAGAAGGAGTCGAAGATATCATCCTTTACCTTCAGACTGTAGGTTGCGAATATTTTCGTGAACATCTTCCGGACCTTTTCTATATCCAGTTCGTGAAAGATAACGTTGTTCTGATTGATCTCTTTGCTGTAAGAATAATTGGCCATATCTTGCTGTCTCCTTTTTCTTCATGGCAGGATCCCCGGTGGTTTCAGGATTCTTTAGTCCCATTTTACCATTATTTTGCAGAGAGTTCAATCAGATTTTCAAGAACCGGGCACCCGTCTGTAGCAGTTCGTAACAGTTCAGATACCCCCCTGAACTGTTACGCGGCATTTCATTCAGCCGCAAAATCCGCTTGATAAAAGCATCTTCCTATGATAATATAAAATGATGATAAAGCAATATATCTGCACAAAAGGAGGAATTTGGATATGGCAGCGATCGCAACCAGTTTACTGGGATATACCTTTAAGACGATTGTTTTTGGGTTCATCGCTTTTGCAGGCATCATGTGCGGGAAGAAGTTCCGGGACAGCCGGAGCGGAAAGTAATAGCGGCAGTCCGGACGCCCAGAGCCTCCTGACCCGGTGTTTTCCGGGACAGGAGGCTGTCGTCTGAACAGCTGCAGGATAATAGTACGGAGGAGACATTGACGTGAAGAAGTATGGTGTAAATGAATTGAGACGGATGTTTCTGGAGTTCTTTGAGAGCAAGGGACATCTGGCAATGAAGAGCTTTTCCCTTGTTCCGCATAATGACAACAGTCTGCTGCTGATCAACTCCGGTATGGCTCCGTTAAAGCCCTATTTTACCGGTCAGGAGATTCCGCCAAGGAAGCGGGTTACTACCTGCCAGAAGTGCATCCGTACCGGCGATATCGAGAATATCGGCAAGACTGCCCGTCACGGTACATTCTTTGAAATGCTGGGAAATTTCTCATTTGGCGATTATTTCAAGACAGAAGCCATCCAGTGGTCCTGGGAGTTTCTGACCAAGGTGGTGGGACTGGAGCCGGACCGCCTGTATCCGTCGGTTTATCTGGAGGATGATGAGGCTTTCGATATCTGGAACCAGCAGATTGGGATCCCTAAGGAGCGGATCTTCCGTTTCGGCAAGGAGGACAACTTCTGGGAGCACGGCGCAGGCCCCTGCGGCCCCTGCTCAGAGATCTACTATGACCGGGGAGAGAAGTACGGCTGCGGCAGGCCCGGATGTACCGTAGGCTGCGACTGTGACCGCTATATCGAGGTCTGGAACAACGTATTCACCCAGTTTGAGAATGACGGACACGGCAACTATACAGAACTGGTCCAGAAGAATATTGATACCGGTATGGGCCTGGAGCGTCTGGCCGTGGTGGTTCAGGACGTGGATTCCCTGTTCACCGTGGATACCAACAAGGCCCTGCTGGATGAGGTCTGCGCCATGGCCCATACCCAGTACCAGGCAGATACCAGGAAGGATGTTTCCCTGCGGATCATTGCAGATCATATCAAATCCTGCACGTTCATGATCTCCGATGGGATCATGCCCTCAAATGAGGGACGGGGCTATGTGCTGCGCCGCCTGCTGCGCCGGGCAGCCCGTCACGGAAGGCTTCTGGGGATTGAGGGACGGTTCATGGCAGAGCTTTCCAAGACCGTGATCGGGCTTTCTAAGGACGGATATCCGGAGCTGGAAGAGAAGAAGCCCATGATCCTTAAAGTCCTGGCCGAGGAGGAAGAGAAGTTCAACCGCACCATTGACCAGGGGCTGGCGATTCTGGCAGACATGGAAGCGGATATGGCAGCCAGGGGAGATAAGGTTCTCTCCGGGGACAATGCCTTCAAGCTGTATGATACCTATGGATTCCCGCTGGATCTGACTGTGGAGATCCTGGCCGAGAAGAGCCTGACCGTGGATGAGGAGGGCTTCCAGAAGGCCATGAAGGAACAGCGGGAGAAGGCCCGCAAGGCCCGGAAGACCACCAACTACATGGGAGCCGACGTGACCGTATACCAGTCGATTCCGGCAGGGATCACCAGCGCCTTTGTAGGCTATGACCGTTTGGTCCATGAATCCGGGATCACGGTGCTGACTACGGACAGTGAGCTGGTGGAGGCCCTGACTGACGGACAGACAGGAACCATCCTGGTGGATGAGACTCCCTTCTACGGCACCATGGGCGGCCAGACCGGGGATAAGGGCGTGATTGAGAGCGCCGGAGGCACCTTTGAGGTACAGGATACCATCCATCTTCAGGGCGGCAAGATCGGCCATGTGGGCCGTATGACAAACGGCATGTTCACTGTAGGAGATAAGGTGAGCCTGAAGGTGGATCCGGAGAGCCGGCGGTCCACAGAGAAGAACCACAGCGCCACCCATCTGCTCCAGAAGGCCCTGCGCACGGTTCTTGGCGAGCATGTGGAGCAGGCCGGTTCCCTGGTGACCCCGGAGCGTCTGCGCTTTGACTTCACCCATTTCTCGGCCATGACAGCAGAGGAGTTAAAGCAGGTGGAGGATCTGGTCAACAAGGAGATCCAGGAGGGCCTGGATGTTGTGACACAGGAGATGAGTCTGGATGAAGCGAAGAAGACCGGTGCCATGGCACTGTTTGGCGAAAAATATGGCGAGAAGGTACGTGTGGTTAAGATGGGCGACTTCTCTACGGAGCTTTGCGGCGGTACTCACGTGGGCAATACTGGTACAATTCATGCATTCCGGATTCTTTCGGAGGCTGGTATCGCGGCCGGAGTCCGCAGGATTGAGGCACTGACCGGCGACGGTCTCATGCTCTACTACAGGAATCTGGAGGATACGCTCCATGAGGCAGCCAGGGCAGCCAAAACCTCTCCGGCAGAGCTTACAGCCAGAATCGCTTCCATGATGGAGGAGATGAAGACCCTTCATTCAGAGAATGAGAAGCTTAAGAGCCGTCTGGCCAACGAGTCCCTGGGAGATGTCATGAGCCAGGTACGTGAAGTCAGTGGTGTCAAGGTGCTGGCGTCAAAGGTCAGCGATGTGGATATGAACGGTCTGCGCAACCTGGGAGACCAGCTCAAGGAGAAGCTGGGGGAAGGTGTGATCGTGCTGGCCTCCGTCCAGGGAGATAAGGTGAATCTCATGGCTACGGCCACAGATGCGGCCCAGAAGCAGGGAGCCCACGCCGGGAACCTGATCAAGGCCATCGCGGCCCTGGTAGGCGGCGGCGGTGGCGGTCGTCCGGGTATGGCCCAGGCCGGCGGCAAGAATCCGGCAGGTGTAGATGCCGCTCTGGAGAAAGTCTATGAGGCGGCGAAAGAGCAGATCAAGGCATAAGCCAGTATGTTCGAAAAGTGTAAAATGCAGGATTTTGTACAGCTTGCACAAAAAAAGTGAAAAAATATAGTTAAATTATAATATTGCATACAAATGAATTATATGGTAGAATGAGTGCCAGAAACATTGATGGCGATGTTTTCTACACATTGAATGGTGATGAGTGCCACTTCAACTTATGACAAGGTTGAAGTGGCTTTTTTTGCGCTTTTTTCAGGGTATTTCTGGGAAATACCCAAAGAATCTGAGAGGAGAATGTTATGGAAGAATACCGGTTGGAGCTGAACCATATCAGCAAATCGTTTCCCGGTGTCAAGGCATTGGATGACGTTTCCCTAAAGATCCGGCCTGGCTCGGTCCATGCCCTTGCCGGAGAAAACGGGGCAGGAAAGTCCACCCTTATGAAGATTGTCAATGGTGTCTATCAGGCAGATGGGGGCGGGGAAATCAGGATTGACGGAAAGAATGTATTCATTAAGGATCCGGTCCATGCCAGAAGTCATGGGATTTCCATGATCTTTCAGGAATTGAATTATGTTCCCGAATTGACCATTGAAGAGAATCTGTTTTTGTGCCGGGAGCCGATGAAAGGAAAAAGGGGGGTATTTCTGGACAAGAAGGCCGCTCATGAAGAAGCGGTGCGGATCATTGAAAAAGAAGGATTTCACTACGATCCAAAGACGAAGATGAAGGATTTAAGTGTATCGGATATTCAGATGATCGAGATCCTGAAGGCTGTATCCGTAGATGCTTCCATTGTCATTATGGACGTTAAGTACAGTATAGTTTTAATTGTGTATGGTGTGTATAGAGTAAGGGAAAAGCTGAAAATAGGAACTACATACACAAACAGAAAGAAAAATGTGTATGAAGTTAAATGGAATGGAATTGGAAAGACCTCAAAGTAAGGAGGATTTCCAGTTTTTTATTGATTAAAAAGGATGCTTGTAGAGGGAGAAAAAGTGTGTGATTAGAGGATAGATTGGCGATTAGGTAGATTATGGACATGGAGACCAAGGGCTATAGTGTGTAGATGACAGCGGTAGAGATGAAAGAGAAAAATGCTTGATTACGCTAATAGCAAAGAACCTGGCTAATTTCATCGGTGGAGAGGGCAAGGATGCCCGGCAGATTTCCGGATTGTCTGGCAGTAGACAACAGAATGGGGATGCTGGACAGTTGCCCAAATCAGAGTCTGTGTAGGGAAATCAACCAATTTCTGCCACCGATTCAGATGAGAGAAATAAGGTAGGGGAGATTCTAATCGTGAGCAGGGAGGCAGCGGGCGAATGCTTTACAGCGGAAGGGGAAGCGACCATCTTGACAGAGTGCCAAATGCAGTAAAAGAATGGAAAAACAAAAGGGAAAGCAAGCAGGGGTTGAATATTGGGTATTACAGTAGTATGGAGCCTTATGGTCGGAATAGACGGATTCACATGCATAGCAGTATACAGAGTCAATGAGTGCCAGTATGATTGAAAAGCTCCGTCATATCGGGTAGGAGCATATCAGAGAGAAAAGGACAGGGAAGTGTAGTGTATGGAATTGGTTGAAATAATGGGTGTGATGGGGAAGGATTGGATGATTCAGCTACCAAAAGAGAATGTGATAAAACTGAAGGAAGGGGATGAGCTGTGTCTGCCTTATTTTGTGGATGAAGGGAAAGGTAGATGAGATGGGGAGTCCTTTGCAGAGAAGACAAGATGATAATATATAAGAGCAACAAATTTGGGATAACGTTAAATTTCTTGACAGTCGATGATCTCCTCAATACAATAGAGTTAGCAAAGTATGTTGGAGGGAAGCGTTATGGGGAAAGAACAGGTTTATTCTTGTGCCGAAGATATTGCCATGAGGCTTAAAGAAGATAGAAAGTATGGAAAAGCCTCACTGATGGTTGGCGCTGGATTTTCTAAAAATGCAAAGAGCAGGGGAATGAAGGATATTACCCCACCTGATTGGAGCCAGCTTGCAGATAAGATGTATTGTGAGTTATATCCTCGATTTTCTGATATGACTGGAGAACAGAAGGATGAATGGAAAAAGCAGCGAATCATAAAAACATCAGGAAAGAATGTTACAAAGTTAGCGGAAGAGTATATTGTAAACTTTGACAGGAACAAAATGAATCATCTGATAGAAAACGCCATTGCAGATGATTTGTTTTTTCCTGGAGATTTGCATAAAAAATTGTTAATGTTAAACTGGGCAGATATATTTACAACAAATTATGACACACTGTTAGAACGAACGGCAAATATGGTTATTCGAGAAAAAAATTATCAGATTGTATGTTCTCACAATGACATAGCAGGAAGTATAAGTCCCAGAATCGTAAAACTGCATGGAAGTATTCCGCATGTCAAGCCATATATAATATGTGATGAAGATTACAGGATTTATCCAATAAAATATGCAGCAATGGTAAATACTGTACAGCAGGCAATGCTGGAAACAAGATTGTGTCTGATTGGATTTTCAGGTGATGATCCTAATTTTCAGAGGTGGATGGGATGGATCAGAGATAACATGGGAGAATGCTGCCCTATTATTTATCTGATTGGTATTTATGATAAATTGAGTGAGCCGGAAAGACGATTGTTGGAAAACAGACAGATTATAGTTGTTGATATATCCTGTCTGGTTGGAAAAGAAGAGGCAGATAGGCATGGTATTGCTATTTCCAGATTTTTGGATTTATTGGTAGAGTATCAGAAAGACGAAGATATTTTTCAGGAGAGGCCATATTCAGAAGCAGATGAATTTTGGAAGCCGAAGGATATGAATAAATACATTAGGGATATGGGAGTTTATTTAAAGAGGGTGGCAAAAGAAATGCAGCCGTATATTTTGTTCCCCTCAGAAATAAAAGAAAAAGGTGTAGGAAAAGAAGTAAGTAAGAAATATAAGGAATATTTTATAAACCATTTTGGGGTATTGATTAATGTATGCAAAGAGGGAATATTCCAAAAAGAGGAGTTACCTCTAATAGAGATTGCAGATATTATAAAAATTTTGCGGAAATACTCTGTGGTTTTGGGAGATGAAAACGCAGAAGGTTTAGAGAAAATATTCAAATATTATATTGATATTTCAGTTGTTTCAAATGATAAACTGGGTGCTTTAACAGAAATTGCGCTATATCTTGCTGAGATGTATCGGATAGATGGAAAAAATATAGAATATGAGAAAAAAATATCATTGATAGAATCTTTTGTCAGTAGAGTCTCATGGTATAAGAACGAATTGCTTATTGAAAGAGTTAAATATAAAATTGAATATTTTGAATATGATGCGGCAAAAGAACTGATTGATAAAATTGAAGAAAGTAGCTTTGAATATAAGATACAAAAAGCCGGATTTTATAAACAGTTATCAGAATATGAATCTGCCGATAAAATATTAAGTACATGTTCAACGGAATTGGCACAAATGAAAATATCGAAGGATATTTATGCATCTTATTTGGGTTATTTGAATTTATGCCATCGTGCTGGCCGGTGGAGTATTTCGGATGAGTATTCAGATGCTAAGTATTTTGAAAATTCATATAATACTCGACAGATTGTAATAAGGCAAAGGGATGATTTAAGTCAAACTTTTTTTATGGATGATTGCAAGGAGAGCAGAAGAATACTGCCATTTAATTTAAATACAGGGAACAATAGGATTACACACTATATTGGAATCAACGATGCCTATGTCAAGAGTTTTAGTTATTTACTTACATTAGATAAGTTATGTCTTCCACTTTTCAGTGATTTGGCAGATTTGTTGCCTAGAGTATTTAATGTGGTAATTGCTTCAAGTAGTTGTACTTACTGGAAGTTATCGCTGATAGCTCGAAGCGATAATAGTAAACTTATAGACCAGATATTCACAAGAGAAACAATTGGAGAAACTTGTAAAGAGGATATAGGTACCCTATTTCATTCATTAATATCACTGGCAAAAAATTATAAGCCAGAGGATAATTATTCTCGAAAAACGTACATTGTATCAATAAAAAATTTCTTAGATATATTATCAAGACTTGTGATTTTTATGCCAGATGAAGAGGTTGTGCAATATTTGAAAATATTAGGTAAGATAAGTAGAAATAGTGACAGTATTATTGAAAAAGATATAAATAATATTTTAAAACGTATTGCTACACGCTTTAATGACAATGTGGCAGTTTCATGTCAGGATCTGATATTTGAGGAATTTGGGGTTCAGTTTTATTTAGCGAACTATTTTAGCCAAATTTCTTTTAATATCAACAAGGATAAGGTAAGGAATTATTATCTTGCTGCAATTGAACGAGCTTCTAAGGAAAATATGAAGGAACGGGACTGTGGAATATCACAGATATTATTATTGTGGAAAAATTATAAGCTGGAAGATTTGAAAAATAGAATTATAGATATTTTATGGGATGGTGATGGACTGCCACGTTCAGAACTGTATTATCCGTTTATATGGGAGGAATTGCCGCATCCTGATAATGTAAAGTTTTCAGAATTATATTACCAGTATCTTTCGGAAGATAAGTATTTGACCGCCGTTACAAATTTTGGTGTAATCAGAACTAATTCTTTAGGCAGTGTACACAATCATTTGAATTTTTTCTATGCAACATCAAAGATGTCAAAACGGAAAATAGAAAAAGTGGACTTTGATGAAAATTTGGCTGTATTTATGTTAAATACAGCGCTTGACTATGTGCAGAAGGAAAAGAGCCTTTTAAAAAATTATTTTGAGGAATCCAATACGGAACAAAAATTTGAATACATTGGGGAATTAACAGCTCTGATTTATATTCAGGCCATTGACAAGGGGTTTGCAGCATCCGTGAATAGTAAAGTTAATGAGATTTGGCAGATATTAGATGAAAACCAAATTGTGACAGATGCTATTAGAATGGTCAATGAAATTAAGAATTGTCAGTATAGTTTGTGTATGGAGATTTTTGAGAATATTGTTTTATCCAAGAATAAGAAGAAGTATTCCAGTGGATTTGCGGGTATAAGATGTTTGCTTTTCTACTTTGAAAGCAAAGGGGAAAGAAATATTGACATAGACAATTCATTTGAAAAATTTATGGGTTCAATTAAGTATCTGGATATTGAATATTCGAAAACAATTTGGATACATTTTGGCTCCCTGATGATGCAGGATTATTTCATAGATGCGAGGGCACAAAAGTATATTTCATCTGCTATTAGAAAGTGTATGGGACTCTATATAGAACCTGCTAAAAAAGGGCAAAGATTCTATATGGATGGATTGTATAATTGTGTAAATGCGTTACATACTTATTGGAGGTGTATATTAGATTCAGATATAGAAAGATTACCAGAATTAGATAATTGTGTTGCAGAAGCAAGAGCCATTGATAATTGTGAGATCAGAAATATATGGAAATGTTGATTTTTGATTTCAGTGTTTGTTATCAGGTTGCACTACGTTTGTACAGTATAAAAAAATTTTCAAAGAGAATCAGGATAGACTCCTTTTAGCAAGGAGAAATTCTGGTTCTTTTTTATGCCTTAAAGAGAGGGAATTTCGATGGATTATATAGAACTGATCGAAGAAATAAGAGCAGAACTGCTGCAGGTTGTGAATCAGAGATGCGATGACATGATCCGGATGTATCAGAATGGGGAACCATACAATCGTTCAGAGATCAGGAGCAGGGAATGCCGCCTGGGGAGTACTTCCTCGTCCATGCTCAAAGGGAAGAGGCCGGTCTCTGTTACATTTGCTTCTGGTGAGACCATAGAAACACCCACATGGAAAAAGGCAGTCCAGACCATCCTGAAGCACTGCAACGGGCAGCCGGACATGCATGAAAGACTGATGCAGCTGAGGGGAAAGGTATTCGGCAGGCAGCGGACGATACTGGGGAAGGATCCGGCAGGCATGGATGTACCGATCCAGATCGATAAGGATCTGTATTTTGAGGCCAAGTTTGATACGGAGGCATTACTGACAATGATGGAGAAAAAAGTACTGGGGCCTGTGGGCTATGACTTTTCCGGGATCGTTATCCAGTATACAGAAAAGAAACCGGCGATATCAGAAAGCCTGAAGAGTGTGCAGGACGAAGGCAGGGAAGAAGCGCCGGAAGAGGAACAGAGCGGAGGGATGACGCTGAGTTAGAAAAAAGGATATCTGTATATGAGGCAGAAGGAACTTCCATAACCGGATGGCTCCTTCTTTTTTACTGCCTGAACAAAAGCCATATAGGAAGAGACTTTAGCAGAAGGGAGAGAGGATGCATGAAATCAGAAGATGAACAGATGATCCAGCGGATCATGGACACCGACACCATGGGTTATGCCAGTGTGTACGACAGCGGCAGCGGTAAAAGAGAAGAATACCTGGTTGCGCTGACTGCAGAGAACCTTGCCAGTCTCATCGGTAGAAAGGGCGGGGAGACCCGGCAGATCACCGTGACCGATGTTCTGGACCGCCTGGTGGCAGACAGCAGAAGGGGGACGATGGACAACTGCCCGGATCAGAGACTGTGCAGGAAGATCAACCAGTTCCTGGCACCGATCCAGAGGGGAGAAAAAGAGGCAGGGGAGATCCTGGCCGTGAGCAGGGAGGCGGCGGACGAATACTTTGCAGCGGAAGAGGAGGCAGCCATCCTGGCAGAGTGCCGGATGCAGTAAAGGATTGGAAAAAACGAAAGGGGAAAGCGATATGGGATGGATACTGGGTATTACAGCAGCAGTAGGGATTTTTCTGGCCGGAATAGCCGGACTCGCATGCGTAGCGGTGTACAGAGTCCGTGAATGCCAGAACGATTGAAAAGCTCCGTCCATCATGGCGGACAAAAGCGGATCAGAAAGAAAAGGAGCGTAGCATAACATGATCAGACAGATCGAAAAAGAGGAACTCCGAACGATGCATGGCCGTGAGGGGTTGGTCCTCCAGGGCTGCGGCGGGGATCTGAAGGAGTGGACAGACGGGATCAACCAGATGCTGGAGCAGGAAGGGATCCTTCCCAAAGGGAAACGGCTGGATGATGTGGCGGTTTTCCGGAATGAGG
>CAJTOW010000091.1:0-17104 GCA_910577655.1 uncultured Lachnospiraceae bacterium
AAGCCAATCAGATTTAGGATTGGCTTCATAAAACAACCAATTTCACGGATTCAGGATATTATTAAAGAAAACGGTGAAAGTCATAGATGAAAGGTTTTTTGGATGTTTTTTATCCAAAGTTTATGGTAGATATAAAAAGCATGTGAAACGGGACTTTTTCAATAGAAAGAAGACTGTAATTGTAATTGAACCAGTGTCAGATTTGGTTTTAATGCAATATAACAGTAATGCATGTATGCAATACTAGTTTTATGATATGGCGGTACGTTGTCTGGCAATAGAAAATTATTATGGACTCAATGAGTTTGGATTTGAGCTGTATAAAAAAATGCACACTGTAGGGGGAAACTATGGGCAGATAAATAAAGCAGAAGATTACTATAAACAATCTAGAAAAAGAAATAAAAATATTAAGATTGGCTTAATAAGAGAAGATCATTCTGTTGAGCAGTTCAAGAAATTGATAGAATCATTTGATGAGAGTGGTTATGATCCTGCTTCAGTAATTATGTGTGACATGAATCTTCTCAATATAAATGGCTCTCACCGCATTGCATTAGCGTATTATAGGGGGCAGGAATTCATTACCTCTGAGATTCAAAGATATATTTTTCCTGGAAGACGTTTAAAATTAGACTGGTTCTGGGAAAATGGTTTTTCTGATCGTGAAATTTTACAAATTAGAAGTAAACAAGAAGAAATTATACATACATGTAAAGAACGAACGGGAAATTATTATTGCTTGCTGTATCCTGCTGGAGAAAAATATTTTGATGAAATTCAAAGAGATATAGGGTTATATGATCCAGAAAATATCCAGTTAATTGGAACGCAAGATTTTGAATTGGAACTTGCTGATTTTGTTGGCTCTATTAAGTTCATCTATAAATTTGATAGTATTTTGCCTCATAACCTCGAACGTAAAATATCTTATATACTGCGTGCTGCTGAAATAAAGCCCGGGTCAAAGGTTAAATTCCGTGTGATTGCTATTAATATTGGTAATCCTTTATATAGGCTAAAAAAAGATAATGGACTATCTGAATCAATTGCAATGGTCAGAATGAAACAATCGTTACGGGAACGGTATAAAGTTAAGGAAGAACGATTTACAAAACAGTTCAAGAATGATTATGCGCATGATGTTTTGATCCATTCCACAGATAATTATATTTCTAATGTTGCTTTTAGATACTGGATGAGTTTCAGTAGAGACTTAACACGTTTGTTTAAGAGATTGGAGAAGAAAGACTATGTTATTGTAGAAAACGGCATAGAAAAAATACCGAATAATTTCCCAACATGGTTCTACTTAAATGAAGATATTGATATTTTTACAAGTAAAAAAGACCTCCATGAGATATCATCTTTGATACTGGAATTTTGCAAAAATCATTTTGTTCATCCTTGGATCAATATCTATTCAGAAAAAACAGATAATGGGGAGAGAATTTGGGTTAAACTTAGGGAGTCAATGATCGTTATGTTTGATTTAATGACATCATTTCCTGAAATTAATGAGAAATTTATTGGCAGTTGCTTAAAGAATAGAATAGGGGACTGCTTTTATCATTTGCCCCTTAAGCAAGAATTAGTGGTCCGTTTGGTAAAATATATTTCTAACAATACCAAAGAATATCATGCCGATTATATAAGGAATAATATAAGTTGTTTTGCTTTTGATGAAAACAATTTCACAGATTCTAAAAAAGCAAAACACTACTTACAAAGTTTACTTAATCAGGATGGTGCGGCCGAGAAAAACAATAATTAAGACTATTTATGGAGGTAAGTCTATGGTTGCTTGCCATCTGTTTTTTCCTCGCCCACGGATAGACGCAAAGGCTAACATTTGCTCGAAAGGAGATAACAAAAATGCTCAAATACCTGATCCTTGATGTGGACGGTACATTCACTGATGGTGGGATCTACTACGATGATCACAATAATGAAATAAAAAAGTTCTGCACCAAAGACGGAACTGGTGTTATCTGCGCCAGACGGGCCGGTATAGAGTTGATAGCCTTAACAGGCCGTGAGTGCGCGGCTACTACCAGACGCATGACAGAACTCCATGTTGACCACATTATCCAGGGCGTAAAGGATAAAGCCGAATGGATGCGTTCCTGGATGATACAGAATAACATAGAGAAAGGTATGGTCGGCTATATTGGCGATGATATCAATGATCTGGGGGCAATGAAGTTATGTGGTTTTGTTGGGTGTCCTGCCGATGCATGCAGGGAAGTGCAGGAGATTGCAACCTATGTCAGTTCTGTATCTGGTGGCCATGGTGCAGTGCGGGATGTTATTGAGAAGATATTGCAAGATGAGGGTATTTGGACTGAAATTGTGAATAAGGCTTATGGTGCGGGAATTTAATAAACATATATCCCTATACAGCCATATTCAGCTATGAGAAAGATAGAATTTTCATTATTTAATATGGATTGTTACTAAGTACGGGCCAATCTGTTTTAGGATTAGCATGATCAAGCTGACAGCTTGACGGATTCAGGAAAAAGAAAGGGCTGCGAAAAAAGTCATAGTCTCCCGCATTTCCCAAATCAACGGAACCTTACATACAACCGCTGATCTGGGAAATGCGGGAGGGACTTTTTCGCAGCCTTTTCATGTGTTTGCAAACGCTTTACAGAAGCAGTCTGCTGCCATGGTTCATTCCAGGTAACAGCCCAGGTAACAGCCCAGGGGGGTATCTGAACTGTTACCATTCAGGTCAATAGAGATAGCAGGCCAGGGTTTCCGTCACCGAAAAACCTGCCTTCTTATAGAGGGCTATGGCAGGCGGATTGTCGTCAGATACCTGCAATAGGATACGGGTAATGCCGTCCCTGGCCAGGGCTTCTGTCAGCAGTTTTAAAAACAGGGTGCCCAGTCCCTGGCCCTGCAGGGAAGTGCGGATCTCCATGTGGTGAAGACAGGCATGGTGGGGGGAAAGGGCAAGGATCTGGCAGTTTCCCAGAAGCTTTTTGCCTTTGCTCTTGCCGCCGGCCCTTGTGCGGAACAGCTTCCAGAAGCAGTTGGAGGGATTGGCAGGATCTGCTTCTGAAAACAGAAGATAGCTTGACAGATCCGGGCTGGTCTGGGAGGTGGTGCAGGTTTCGGTGACGCTTGTCCCCTGGCTGGTGTCAGAGCCTGGGGCAGGGGCCTCTTCTGGAAGAGCCGGCTGGCTGTCATTGCCGGAGGAGGTCAGGTGCAGCTCCATCTGCAGCTCCTGGTGGTCCTGCTCTGCGCCCAGGGCTTCCATGGCGGCCACGGTATCCGGACACTGCTCATCCACCAGAAACATCACATCATATTCCTCGTATTCATCCTCAGCTTCATTCATCAGATCGTAGAAATATCCTTTTTGGCGGTGTTCAGGCGCTGTGAAGGCGCTGCATTCCACATGGGAATGGGGATAGAGGATCAGGGCCAGCACAGCCAGAAGCTCCCCCTCAGAGAAGAGGAGGTAGTGGGTGCAGTTGGATTCCTCAAGAGGATAGACCAAATGGGTGTGGTCATGCTGGCAGCACTGGTCTACAAGCTGGGCAATCTGCAGTTTCTGTGCCTCCGGCAGCAGGCGATAACGGATAATTTCTTTTTTCATGGGTTGAATTCCGGTCCTTTCTGAACTATAATACCTCAAGTATATAAGAACAGGCGCAACAATACAAGAGGTTTTCTGTTTCAGGATGATGACAGCTCTTTCTGGGTTGCAGTTCACGGGGCGGGGAAACTGGATGAAAACAGATGTCAGGCTCCCTTGTAAGACTGTTTTTGTCAGGTTTTCCACATTAAGAGGACATTTGATGTTTATTGTCCGGTCGTAGTGGACAATAAGATGCCCTGCAAGCAGTAACCCTTGAATCTGTCAGGTGTGGGACAGTAGCTGGAAAATGGAGGTATAGGATGAAGTATATCCGGGAATGTTTTATTATTTTTGGTCTGACGCTGGCAGGAGAGTTTCTCAATAAGCTTCTGCCTCTGCCGGTTCCGGCAGGTGTGTATGGTCTGTTCCTGCTGCTGGTTCTTCTGTGTGTGGGGATCCTGAAGCTGGAGCAGGTAGAGGCAACGGGGAATTTCCTGCTGGATATCATGCCGGTGATGTTCGTGCCGGCGTCAGTAGGGCTTCTGGAGAGTATGGGAGATCTCCAGGCGATTCTGGTGCCTGTGGTGGTCATCAGCATGGTGTCCACGGTTATTGTCATGGCAGTTACAGGAATTGTAGCCGAGAAAATGCTGGGAGGGAAGAAGTAATGATGAATTTTGTCAGTGAATCCATGTATCTGGGGTTTGTGCTGAGTCTGGGCGCCTATCTGGCCGGAGTATGGCTGAAGAAACGCCTGGGCTGGGCAGTGCTGAATCCGCTGCTGACAGCGGTGGTTCTGGTGATTGCGGTACTGCTGGCCTTTAAGATCGATTACCAGACCTACAACAGCAGTGCACAATACATAAGCTACCTGCTGACTCCGGCCACGGTATGTCTGGCCATCCCCCTGTACAAGCAGCTGGAGCTTCTGAAGAAGAACCTGGTGGCCGTGGCTGTGGCCATCACCTCCGGCGTGGCGGCCAGCGCTGTCAGCATCTTTGCCATGAGCCTGGTGTTCGGTCTGGAGCATGTGCATTATGTGACCATCCTTCCAAAGTCCATCACTACAGCCATCGGCATGGGCGTCAGCGAGGAGGCCGGCGGGATCGTGACCATCACGGTGGTCTGTATCATCATCACCGGGATCTTCGGAAATATCATGGCAGAAGCTTTATTCAAATGGATCCGTGTAAAGAATCCTATCGCAAAAGGGCTGGCCCTGGGAACCTCTGCCCATGCCATCGGCACCGCCAAGGCCCTGGAGCTGGGCGAGATCGAAGGCGCCATGAGCAGCCTCTCCATCGCGGTAGCAGGCCTGATGACCGTGGTAGTGGTGCCTTTGGCAGCACAGTTGTTGTAAGGTAACAGTTGCGTAACAGACTTGAAAGCCCTGGATGGATATGTTAGAATGATAAAAACCGTAACAGTCCAAATACCCTTTGAACTGTTACTGAAAATTGCAAAATTACGAGGAGGATATCATGATTCAGAAGCTGATTCAGAAGATTCAGGAGACCAGGGCTCCGATCTGTGTGGGGCTGGATCCCATGTTAAGTTATATCCCTGAACATATCAGGAACAAGTCCTGGAAGGAGTATGGACAGACCCTGGAAGGGGCGGCAGAGGCTATCTGGCAGTTCAATAAGGAGATCATAGACCATTCTTTTGACCTGATCCCCTCTGTGAAGCCCCAGATCGCCATGTACGAGCAGTTCGGGATCCCTGGCCTTAGGGTATATGAGCAGACGGTGAGATACTGTCAGGAGAAGGGGCTGGTGGTGATCGGCGATGCCAAACGGGGGGATATCGGTTCCACCTCGGCAGCCTACGCCACTGCCCATCTGGGCGGCGTGCAGGTGGGGAATACCTTGTGTCGGGCTTTTGACACGGATTTTCTGACAGTGAATCCCTATCTGGGAACCGACGGGGTGAAGCCTTTTGTGGATGTCTGTAAGGCAGAGGATAAGGGCATCTTTGTCCTGGTGAAGACCTCCAATCCGTCCAGCGGGGAGTTCCAGGACAGGCTCATTGACGGAAGACCTCTGTACGAGCTGGTGGCGGAGAAGGTTGTGGAGTGGGGATCCGACTGTATGGACGGCGGCTACAGCAATGTGGGCGCGGTGGTAGGAGCCACCTACCCGGAGATGGGAGCCATCCTGCGCAGGCTGATGCCCCATACCTATTTTCTGGTGCCGGGATACGGCGCCCAGGGCGGTACTGCCCAGGATCTCAAAGCATGCTTCAATGAGGACGGGCTGGGAGCTGTGGTCAATTCTTCCAGGGGCATCATTGCGGCGTACCGTCAGGAGAAGTATGCAAAGTTCGGTCCGGAGCATTTTGCGGAGGCATCCAGACAGGCGGTTCTGGATATGAAGGCAGACATAGGCAGCGTACTGTAGGTGGTGACTATGGAAAACAGAACAAAACATCAGAAAGTGAAGCTGGCGGCAGAGGTGCTTAGCCAGGAAGAGCTGGCTATGGGCGTATTCAGCATGTGGATGGATGTGGGGGAGATGGCAGGGATGGTAAGACCTGGCCAGTTCCTTTCCGTCTACACAAAGGATCCCAGTAAGCTCCTTCCGCGGCCGATCAGTATCAGTGAAACAGATCCTAAGGGAGGAAGGCTGCGGATCGTGTACAGGGTGGCAGGAGAGGGGACCAGGGAGTTTTCCGGATACAGGGCCGGGGATTCAGTCACAGTCATGGGCCCTCTGGGCAACGGCTTTCCTCTGGACAGCAAAAAGAAAGCATTTCTCATCGGCGGCGGGATCGGGATTCCCCCTTTGCTCCAGCTGGCCAGGGAGCTGGAGTGCGATAGGCAGATCATCCTGGGATACAGGGATGAGTTGTTCATGGATGGGGAGTTTGCACCCTACGGCCCGGTCTTTGTGGCTACGGAGGACGGCAGCGCCGGAACCAGGGGCAATGTGCTGGACGCTGTCCGGGAGAATCATCTGGAGGCCCAGATCATCTACGCCTGCGGGCCTGTTCCCATGCTGCGGGCCATCAAGGCTTATGCCCATGAAATGAACATGGAATGTTATTTATCCCTGGAGGAGAGGATGGCCTGCGGCATCGGCGCCTGTCTGGCCTGCGTGTGCAAATCCACAGAGGTGGACGGCCATTCCCATGTCCATAACAAGCGGATCTGCAAGGACGGTCCGGTCTTTCGTGCAGAGGAGGTGGAGCTGTGATGAATACCAGGGTGAATCTGGCCGGTGTGGAGCTTAAGAATCCGGTTATGACAGCTTCCGGAACCTTCGGGAGCGGTGAAGAGTACAGTGAATTTGTGGATCTGGGCAGCCTGGGGGCCGTGGTGACCAAAGGCGTGGCCAATGTCCCCTGGCCGGGTAATCCCACCCCCCGGATCGCCGAGGTGTACGGCGGCATGCTCAATGCCATCGGCCTCCAGAATCCCGGGATTGATGTGTTCGTGAAGCGGGACATTCCGTTTCTCAGACAGTATGACACCCGGATCATCGTTAATGTCTGCGGAAAGACCATGGAGGATTATCTGGAAGTGGTGGAGCGGCTTTCCGATGAACCGGTGGATCTTTTGGAGATCAACATTTCCTGCCCCAATGTGAAGGAGGGGGGCATTGCCTTTGGCCAGGATCCCAGGGCAGTGGAGGCTATCACACGGGAGGTGAAGCGCCACGCCAGACAGCCGGTGATCATGAAGCTGAGTCCCAATGTGACGGATATCACCGTCATGGCCAAGGCGGCGGAAGCAGGCGGCGCGGATGTGCTGTCTTTGATTAACACCCTGACCGGCATGAAAATCGATATCAGCCGCCAGAGATTTGCCCTGGCCAATAAGACAGGAGGTCTGTCCGGTCCTGCCGTGAAGCCTGTGGCAGTCCGTATGGTATACCAGACAGCCAATGCGGTGAAGCTTCCCATCATCGGCATGGGCGGCATCGCCACTGCCGAGGATGCCCTGGAATTCATCATGGCCGGCGCGGCGGCGGTATCCGTGGGAACTGCCAATTTCTATAATCCGCGGGCTACGGTGGAGATTGTGGAAGGGATAGAAGCTTATATGGAGAACCACGGGGTCGAGGATATCAATACTCTGATTGGATGTGTAAGATAATACGTATCACATGTGACGGTTCAAAGGATGTCTGGATTTTTAGCTGCAGGTAAAAGATGGGAATGTAATCCACAAATAAAATGATTGAAAAAGAGATCATTTTCCAGTATAATAAAACCAGGCGTGCATTCAAGCACAGATCAGGGAGAGTTTCCCTGAAATACAAAAAAAGAAGAGGTTATGCACATGGAAAGTTCGATTAAGAAAGCTGTATGGATGCGGGTAGCGATGATCTTCGTGGTAGTCATTATCAGTGGAGCCGCCACCATAACTGGACTTAGGCAGGTCAAAGCGTTAAGCAGGGCCACTGCCTCTGCGACAGAGATTCACACCGTGGCTCTGGCGGCAGAAAAAGCGCATTTCAGCTGGATTGAGAATCTGAGCTCCGCCATCAGCTTTGGTACGGATTTCACCGGCAGTACGGATTACACCGCCTGCGACCTGGGGAAATGGCTGTATAACACAGACCGTTCGACCATTGATTCGCAGCTGTCTTCCCTGATGGACCAGATCATCCCGATCCACCAGGCCATCCACGGTTCGGCCACAGAGATTCTGGAGCTGAATAGCACCAATCCCCAGCAGGCCCGGGATATGTACCTGAATCAGACCAAGAAGAATGTTTCCAGTCTTGTGTCCCTGCTGGACCAGGTAGTGAATAACAGCAAGGCCCAGGTAGAAGACTATGAAGCACAGCTTAACCGTGCTATCTCAATGACCACCTTTGTGGCTGTGGCTACCGTCATCCTGATCCTGGTTGTCTCCATACTGCTGATCCAGTATGTCATGTCCCAGATCGTGCGTCCGATCCAGGCCATCACCACAAACAGCCAGCTGCTCTCCCAGGGTAAGCTTGACTTTGAGATCAGGGTGAGGAATAAAGACGAGATCGGTGTGCTGGCTAACTCTCTGAATCAGGCGGCAAAGACCCTTTCCCTTTACATATCTGATATATCCGAGAATCTGGATGCTATTGCAAAGGGAAATCTGAAGAAGGATCCGCAGCTGGATTATATCGGAGATTTTGTTGCAATCCAGAATTCCACCAGAGAGATCATGAACCAGCTTAATGACACCATGTCCCAGATCCAGCTGGTATCTGTCCAGGTGGGCAATGGCGCGGAACATGTCTCCAGCGGTGCCCAGGCTCTGGCCCAGGGTGCCACCGAGCAGGCCAATGAAGTCGATAATCTGGTGAATACTGTCAGCCAGGTATCTGACCAGATTGATGACAATGCTAAAAATGCCAATGAGACCAGCATACGGGTAGACCAGGTGGAGAGTCAGATCAGTCTCTGCAACCGCCAGATGCACGAGATGTCCAAGGCTATGAATGAGATCAGCGACTGCTCCAATGAGATCGGCAATATTATCAAGGCGATCGAGGATATCGCGTTCCAGACCAATATTCTTGCCCTGAATGCGGCAGTAGAGGCAGCACGTGCAGGTACAGCAGGCAAAGGCTTTGCCGTAGTAGCTGACGAGGTACGGAATCTGGCGGCCAAGAGCGGAGATGCAGCCAAGAGTACTTCCCAGCTGGTTTCCAAGACTCTGGAGGCAGTTTCCAATGGTGTACAGCTGACCGAGTCAACCCAGAGCGCCCTGACCGATGTGGTGGAAGGCGCCCAGGTGGTGATCAAGCGGGTGCGCCAGATCTCCGAGGCTTCCGCGGAGCAGGCTGCTTCCGTCCGGGGTATCAGTGACGGTATCTCCCAGATCTCCAGCGTGGTTCAGAACAACTCTGCTACCTCCCAGGAGAGCGCCGCGGCCAGTGAAGAGCTGTCCAGTCAGGCCCAGGTACTGCGGAATCTGTTAAGCAAGTTCCAGATCCGGGATTCTGTGGATTACAGTGCTTTCAGGTAGTTTGTTACAGCTTTTATGATGTCAGAAGGATCTGAATCTTGAAATACTCAAAAAGAGTCTGCATTCTTGTGTTGGATATAAGAATGCAGGCTCTTTTTTGTTTTATCGGTTATTATGGCGAATCCTGTGCTGGATTCTTCGTTCTGACAGTTCAGACATCCTCTGGGCCGCCCTTTCTGACTTCCTTCCGGTACTGGCTGGGGGTCATCCCCTTCTTCTGGTGAAACAGCCGCGAAAAATATAACCCATCAATGTAGCTGACAGAATGTGCAATGGCCCTTACCGACAGATCCGTGTCTCTCAGAAGGATGCAGGCCTGCCGGATCCGGTAGTCCAGAAGATAGTCCTGGATGGACATGCCGGTAATGGACTTAAAGAGACGGTGGAGATAGGAGCGGTTCAGCCCCAGACGGTCGGCGATGTCCTGGACCGTGATGGGATTGCAGTAATCACTTTCAATGAATTTCAGCGCTGCCTCCACGTGGCTGGTCTTTTTTTGTTCCGCCATATTCTGGGTGCCGGGGAACTTGCGGGCCAGCAGAAACAAATATTCGTACAGGATACTGTTCATGATCAGGTCCCGGTTGCATGGAAGCTTGTCGGCCTCGAACATCTTCTCATGGCACAGACGGATCTGGTCATCCCGGCCATAGTGAAATACCAGTTTCTCCAGCAGGCAGGTGCGTTCCAGATATCCCTGGATCTTGATTCCCTGCATACCGATCCAGGTGTAGGTCCAGGGATGCTTATGGTCTGCTTCATAGTAGATCAGCTCTCCGGGACAGATGAGGAAGGCATCCCCCTCCTTTAGCCGGAACAGCTTTCCGCGGGCCTTGTAGATCCCGCAGCCGCTTAAGACATAGTGGATCAGGTATCCGTTGCGCAGTACCGGTCCGTAGCTGTGTCCGGGTGTACAGTTCTCATAGCCGCAGGTGTAGATCATGGCATCGATATTTCTGGAAAAGTCATTGGAAAAGATAAAGTCTTTCAAACGGGAATTCCTCCTTTCTTCAGGGGAAGATGCCACAAAATCAAATGGAAAAGTCACATAAATCCATATATTTCTCATTATAACCGGGTATAATCATAAATACAAGGTTACAGAAAAAATTGCAAAAATACTTGCATAACTGAAAGGAGAAGTTTAAAATGGATGCGAACAAGCGGCAGAGATATGAGAAGATCTCCACAGAGCTTACCAGACTGGTAGGAGGCAGGGCCAACATCCAGGGCGTGGCACACTGTGCAACCCGTCTGAGAATCGTACTTAAGGATAATGATCTGGCAGATTTAAAAGCCATAGAGGATGTGGATCTGGCCAAGGGGGTATTTGTGGCTGGCGACCAGGTACAGATCATCTTCGGAGCCGGACTGGTCAACGATGTATATGAGGTGTTTGCGGACCAGAACAACATGAAAAACATGAGTCTCAGTGATCTGAAGACTGTGGCAAACAAGAAGATGAATCCCCTGCAGAGGATCATCAAGGCTTTGTCGGATGTGTTCGTGGATATCATGCCGGGGATCCTGGCAGCGGCCCTTCTGACCGGTTTGTCCGGGGTTCTGGGAAATCTTGAATTTGTGAAAAACAGTGAGACACTGTTTGGTATCAACCGGCTAATCAACATTTCCTCCGGCGCAATCTTCGGATTCCTGCCTCTGGCAGTTGCCTACAGCGCCTGAAAGCGGTTTGGCGGAAGACCGATTCTGGGCATCGTCATTGGCTGTATCATGCTGAGCAACAGTCTGGCCGATGCCTATGCGGCGGCCCAGGGCACTGTGGAGGTCACAACTCTACATATTTTTGGCCTGGGTGTCCAGCTGGTTGGCTTCCAGGGCGGCATCATCGTGGCACTGCTTATGGGATTCGTGACAGCGAAGCTGGATATCTTCTTTGAGAAGAAGGTTCCGGAGGTGATCCGTCTTCTGGTTTCGCCTCTTCTGACCACTCTGGTAGGTGCTCTGCTGCTTTTCACCGTCATCGGGCCGGTGGGACGGGGGCTGTCCTCCGGGATCACCAATGCGCTGGTGTGGATGACCCAGAACCTGGGGGTATTCGGTTATGCTGTGTTCTCAGGGCTGCAGCAGCTGGTAGTTATTACGGGACTGCACCATATCTTTGGGGCCATTGAGGCCCAGCTTCTGGCAGATACCGGAAGGAACTTCCTGAATCCTCTGATGTCAGTGGCCATCATCGCCCAGGGCGGAGCGGTACTTGGCTACCTGGTGCGTCACAACAAGAATGTCAAGATCCGCGAACTGTGTATCCCCAGCTTTGTGTCTGTGCTGTTCGGTATTACAGAACCGGCACTGTTTGGTATCAACCTGCGGTACCGTTTCCCCATCATCGGCGGATGTATCGGCGGCGCCCTGGGCGGCGTGGTGGTCTACATGACCAATCTGGCGGCAGTGGGCTTCGGTACCACGGTGGTGCCGGGGATCGCTCTGGCAGATCCGGCAGGCAATGGATATGTGAACTATGTGATCGCCCATGGAGTGGCAATCGCAGGCGGTTTTATCATGACACTGGTTCTTGGGAATTTTATGGATAAGACACCTGCAGAGAGCGGCACTGCTCCCGCAGCCGGAAGCGGTGCAGGCTCAGGAAATGCTTCTGCAGCCGGAAACGGTGCAGGAGCAGGTAATACCCCGGCAGCCGGAAACGGCGCAAACTCAGGAAATGCTTCCGCGGCCGGAAGCAGTGCAAATCCAGGAAATGCTCCCGCAGCCGGAAGCGGTGCAAACTCAGGCAATACTCCTGCAGCCGGCAGTGCAGGTTCCGGTACCGCCTCTGGTGACGGAGAAGTCTTCTACGGTTATGCGGAGGGTGAGATGCTTCCCATTGAGGAAGTGAAGGACGCTACCTTTGCCAACAAGATTCTGGGAGACGGTGTGGCAGTGATGCCGTCAGAGGGCAGAGTCTATGCTCCTGTGGACGGCAGTATCCTCAGCGTCTTTGACACAAAGCATGCGGTATGTCTGGCCAGCAGCCAGGGAACCAGCATCATCATCCACATCGGGATCGATACAGTGAACTTAAACGGAAAGTATTTTACTGCCCATGTGGCCAGCGGCGATACGGTGAAGAGGGGGCAGCTTCTTATTGAGTTTGATAAGGCGGCTATTGAGAAGGAAGGCTACGACACGGTGATCCCCATGATCTTTGCAGATCTGCCCCAGGAAAAGCGTCTGGAGAAGGTGACTGCCGGAAAGCTGGGGAGAGATACGAAAGCAGCCGCAGTAATAGAATCAGGAGAAATGCATGGATAGGAAATTGATTTTTTTGGATATTGACGGTACATTGATTGCTTCCATGGCCCCGCCTTCCGGGCTGGCCAGGAAGGCGGTACAGGGGGCACGGGCCAAGGGCCATGGGGTGTTCCTCTGTACCGGAAGAAACATGCCTATCATTGGGGAAGATATCCTGGAGCTGGGATTTGACGGGATCATATCCAGTGCCGGAGCCCATGTGGAGGTAGGAGGGCAGGTGCTGTATGACAGTCTGCTGCCGGAAGAAACGGTGCAGGAATGTCTGGCTGTATTTCATGCCAACGGAATCTTCTGCAGGATCGAGGATGATAAGGGAATCTACACAGATCCGCAGATGGAAGCGCTTTTAAAGGAGGCCAGGGCAGATCCGGCCAATTCGGAGCTGATCCGGATGCAGAGGGAGATTGAGGCAGGGATCCTCATACGGCCCTATGACCAGTATCCGGGAGGAGGCGCCTACAAGCTCTGCTTTACCAGCACCTCCCTGGAAGCGGTGGAGAGGGCAAAGTCCAGTCTGGAAGACCGTTTTGAATTCGTCGTCCATCCTTATGGGGACAGCATGGCCTGCTTTAATGGGGAGATCATTCCCAGGGGAATAGATAAGGGCAGCGCCATAAGGCTGGTGTGCCGTCATCTGGGCATGGAGCCTGGGGACGCGGTGGCATTTGGCGACAGCATGAATGACAGCGAGATGATCCGCTGCGCCGGAACCGGTATCGCCATGGGGAACGCCTGCAGGGAGCTGAAGGACATGGCAGATATTGTCTGCGGCAGTGTGGAGGAAGACGGACTGTATTACGAGTTTGAGAAGTTAGGATTTGTTTAAGGGAGGGGCATCCGAACTGCAAAAACTGTTGTTACTATTCATGGGGGGCATCTTCTTGTCCGGCTATGACGGACAAGAAGCATCGTGCGTCCGCCTAATGCGGAAAACTGGACAAAAACAGTCTTACAAGCCAGCTTGACGTCTGTTTTCGTCCAGTTTCCCCCGCCCCGTGAACTGTAACAAACTGTTACAGAGGGGAATATTTTTCTGATAAATATTGTAGACTTCCTGTCAGGAAACCGTTAAAATAGGATCATGAACATGATTCGGGCATCCGGGCAGGAGGTCTTTTTGGCTTTCCCCGGCTGCCGGCAAGGAGGAATACTGGTGGAAAAGAATGAGATTCTGATGATCTACGGAAAGAATTATAAGGAAATGACAAAGAAGCTTTTGACGGCAGCCGGACTGGCGGACCAGATAGGGGATACAGACAAGAAGATCGGCTTAAAGCCTAATCTGGTAGTGGCCAGAACCCCGGAAGGCGGGGCGACCACCCATATGGAGCTGATTGAGGGAACCATCGAATATCTCCAGGATCATGGCTTCAGACATATTTTCGTGACAGAGGGCTCCTGGGTGGGAGACAGGACGGAAGCTGCTTTCCGGGTCTGCGGCTACTATCAGGTGGCCAAAAAGTATGGGATCCGTCTGGTGGACAACCAGAAGGATTCCTGCACAAGCTATGACGCCAAAGGGATGAAGATTGATGTCTGCGATTTCCCCATGTCCCTGGACTTTCTGATCAATATGCCGGTACTGAAGGGACACTGCCAGACAGTGATCACCTGCGCGCTCAAGAACAATAAGGGACTGATCCCCAACAGCGAGAAGCGAAGGTTCCATACCATGGGTCTGCACAAGCCCATCGCCCATCTGGCTACAGTGGTACCCAATGACTTTATCCTGGTAGACAATATCTGCGGAGATCTGGACTTTGAGGAAGGCGGGAATCCGGTAACCATGAACCGGATCATGGGGTTCCGGGATCCGGTGCTCTGCGATGCCTATGTCTGCGAGACCATGGGCTATCAGGTGGATGACATAGCCTACATCCCCATGGCGGAGCGGCTGGGGGTAGGATGTGCGGATACCTCCACTGCCAGGATCACAGAGCTTAACGAGGGCTGTAATGCCACCGGCAAGATCCGGATGACCAGAAGAGTCCAGGAGCTGGCAAAGTACGCGGAGGCGTCCGATGCCTGCAGCGCCTGCTATGGTTCCCTGATCTACGCTCTGGACCGGCTCAATGACAAGGGGCTGCTGCGCAGATGCAAAGAAAAGATCGCCATCGGCCAGGGCTACAAGGGAAAAAGCGGGAAGCTGGGAGTGGGACAGTGTACCTGCGGTTTTGAAAAGTTCTGTAAGGGATGCCCGCCCAAGGCCGTGGATATGGTAGAATTTCTGGAGAAGAATATATGAAGATCATTGCCCATATTGAGACGGATTTCCCGGAAAAGTTCGGGATCCCCAGACAGAGCGGCCTGGTGAAGGGACTGAAAGGGACCATTGTGTTTGAGCCGGAATACCGGTCGCCGGATGCGCTAAAGGGGATTGAGGGCTTTGACTATCTCTGGCTGCTGTGGAAATTCCAGGGCACGGAGCGGGAGAACTGGTCAGCCACGGTGAAACCGCCGCGGCTTGGAGGCAATACCCATATGGGAGTATTTGCCACCCGTTCCCCCTTTCGGCCCAACAGTATCGGACTTTCCAGCGTAAAGCTGGAGGGAACCGGGATGACGGACAGGGGGATGGTGCTGTATGTTTCCGGCATCGACCTGCGGGACAGGACGCCCATCTATGATATCAAGCCTTACCTGCCCTATGTGGACTGTCATCCCGATGCCAGAGAGGGATTTGCCAGTGATGTGAAGGACTATGGTCTGAAGGTGGATTTCCCGGAAGAACTGCTTGCGGTTTTTCCTGAGGAGAAGCGGCAGGCCCTGATTGAGGTACTGCAGCAGGATCCGCGCCCCTCCTACCAGGAGGACCCGGGACGGCGCTACGGGGTGGCTTTCTCCGGTTATGATGTGCATTTTACAGTGAAGGATCAGGTGTTGACTGTGTCGGATGTGGTGGAGTATAAGGGACCGGTCCGGCCAAAGAAAGGGGAGTGCTGATGGGAGCAAAGGAAGGGATGATAACAGCCGACCAGCGGGATAAGGCGAAGAATCTTGCGCTTTGTGGCTTGTTTGCCGCGTTGACAGCGGCGGGAGCATTTATCAAAATCACAATCCCGCTCCAGCCATATCCTATGCATATTACCATGCAGTGGTTCTTTGTGCTGCTGGCGGGGCTTCTTCTGGAGCCGCGTCTGGCGTCCATGAGCATATGTACCTATCTGGCTGTGGGGCTTTTGGGGATCCCTGTGTTTGCGGCAGGCGGGGGACCGGCGTATCTGATCCGTCCTACCTTTGGATTTCTCCTGGGCTTTGCCATGGCGGCCTGGGTTATGGCGTGGCTCTGCCAGCTGCTTCGCCCTGCCGGGATCCGTGGGATGATGCTGCCGGCAGTCTGCGGGCTGGCGGTGTATTATCTTTCTGGCATGGTGTATTTTTATCTGATCAGCAATTATGTGATTCTTATGCCGGTAGGGTGGAAGGTGATACTGGTCAACTGCTGTCTGGCCACCATAATCCCGGATTTTCTGCTGTGTATCCTGGCGGCAGGCATGGCCGTCCGGCTGGGGCCGGTGCTGCGGGGAATGGGGGCAAGATAAAAGCAGAAACGGAAAAGTTGCGATCCTGCCCGGAGGTTTTTGGCTTCTTTATAGAACATTGTTTCCTATAAAGTGAAAAAGCTGCGTCCATGGTGGGAGACGCAGCTTTTTTGAATGCCCTGTAACAGTTCAGGGGTATCTGAACGGTTACTATTTTCTGTTATCTGGTATTTGCATCCCGGTAGATGGCGAGGATATCTTCCTCACCCAGTACCTGGAAGGTACCGATGGTCCGGGTGCGGCCGAAGGTGCAGCCCAGGGCAAGATCCTTTAAGGTTTTCTCCTCCTGGACGCCTATATCCTGGTTGGCTGTAAAGGAAGTGGGCATACCGATGGAGCGGAAGAAATCCCCGGTAGCGCGGATGCCGGCCAGGATCAGGGCAGTTTCGTCCCCGTTCTCAAGGCCCCAGACATTCCTGGCGTAGCGGGCAAAGCGGGAGGGCTTTGCGGCCCAGACATGAAGAGCCCAGGATTCCCAGACCGTGGCCAGGGAGGCGCCGTGGGCAGTGTCAAACATGGCGGAAAGCTCGTGTCCAAGCTGGTGTACGGCAAAGTCCCCATTGCCGCCCAGTCCGGTGAGGCCGTTGTGGGAAAGGGAGCCTGCCCACATGAGCTCGCTCATGGCATCATAGTCCTGGGGATTTTTCACGGCAATGGCGCCTTTGGCGATGACGGTTTTAAGAAGAGCTTCTGCCAGGGCATCGGTCAGTTCATTATCCAGGGGATTGAAATATCTGTCCA
>CAJTOW010000091.1:17114-17325 GCA_910577655.1 uncultured Lachnospiraceae bacterium
AGGGTGTGCATCATGATATCCGTGACACCGCAGGCTACCTGGTAGACCGGCAGAGTCATGGTAAGCTCCGGATTCATGATGGCAAAACGGGGGCGGTTCTGGTCTGTGCCAAGGCCGCGCTTGCTTCCGGTCTCTGTGTTGGTGAGGACTGCGGAGTTGCTGCTCTCGCTTCCGGCGGCGGCGATGGTCAGCACGGCGCCTGTAGGAAGAG
>CAJTOW010000092.1:0-217 GCA_910577655.1 uncultured Lachnospiraceae bacterium
TTTCTCTCCTTTTTTCTGAAATTCTTTTATAACATAAGAAAAGCCTGTTCGCTCACAGGGGTAAATGCCGGATATGTACAAGTACCCTGGTGAACGAAAGACCATCACTTTTCAGTATATCATAGAACAGATGGAAAATAAAGCCTTTTTGTTTTTCATTTTGAAAGATTAAAGTTACACTGTTACTATTCACGGGGGGCATCTTCTTGTCCGGCGG
>CAJTOW010000092.1:295-10718 GCA_910577655.1 uncultured Lachnospiraceae bacterium
CCGCCCCGTGAACTGTAACGTTACACTATCCCCGTCAAAGCAGAGGATGGAAAAATTGCTATAAGTGTGGTAAAATATTGTAACAGTTCAGACGGGCCTGCCTGAACTGCCGCAAAATATAGAAAAATCTGATGCAGCCGGAGGTGCTTTTTGATATGTGGAAGCCTATGGAAGCTGAACATGACAACCGGATACTGGCAAGGCCCGACAGAGTCTGGACCCTGGCAGGAGCCATGATGGCGGTACTGACATGTCTTTTATTTGCTGGCTACTTTTTCCTTCTGAAAAAGCATACTACCGGGGAGACGGACTACAGCTCCTACCAGTATCATATTGCCATCATTTCCGATGAGACGGATACCTCCTTCTGGGCAGATGTCTACCGGGGTGCGGTGGAGGCCGGGGCCGGATATGGGGCTTATGTGGAGCAGATCGGGGACGGACTGGTGGACAAGTTCTCCATGGAGGATGCCATCAATATCGCCATCTATGAGCATGTGGACGGCATCCTCCTGCGGGCCGCCGAGGAGGAGGAGACGCAAAAAATGATCAACAAGGCATGCAGCCATGATATCCCGGTGATCACCATGCAGAAGGATGTGCCCAACTCCAGACGCCAGGGCTTTGTGGGGATCAACGATTATTTCCTGGGTCAGGAATACGGCAGAAGAGTGTTAAAGATTGCTGATGAGAATACCCGGCTGGTGACGGTGCTTTTCCCGGGATCCAGCTTCAATGAGACCAGCCGCAGCTGGTTCCGGCTGGGACTCAGCAACACTGTCCAGGAGGAGGAAATCCGGCTGGATTTCCGGATCATCTGGGATGACCGGGGGCTCAACAATGCGGAGGACGTGATCCACGATATGGCGGAAGGCCATGTGGAGCAGCCGGATATCATCATCTGTCTGGATGAGGTCATTACCCAGTCCACCTACCAGCTGATCCGTGACCGGGGACTCTCCGGCAGCATCCATGTCATCGGCAGCTATATCTCCGACGATATCCTTAAGGGAATCGAGAAGGGATATATCGACTCTACCATCACCATTGACCCGGAGGCCATGGGGCGCATGAGTGTGGATGCCCTGATGACCTACAAGCGCTACCACATGGTCAGCTACTATACGGAGGTGGACACCATGCTGGTGGACAAGGCCCTGGCGGTACAGAATAACTTCCCGGAATCTCAATGAATGTGATTCTAACTGAAAATTGACAACTGAATATCGTGCAGGAAAAGGAATGCAGGAAGGAAAGCATGTCATGCCGGGAGGCCCGCTCTAAAAGCGGAAACACAGGGAGAGCATTGTAGGAATCGGAAGACACATACATGTAGAGGTGGCAGCCGAAGAAATAACATTCCCGGTGAGAGTCCCATCCCCAGTTACAGTCGGGCCGGGAATAATGGCGTTTACAGTTACAGGAAGAACAGCCTTTCTTCTTACAATGGCAAATTAGAATCAGTCCGGGAAAGATCGAGATACTCCGTACTGCACGATATAATCCCAAGTGCTTTTTGGAAGCACAAAGGGATCAGGATAAAATTTAAGAAACTGGGATACGAAAGTATCCTGATAAGCGGCATGGCCACCGGGATTTGTAGGTAACAAAGAAATCGCCTCCAGTCGATTGAAATAAAATATAATATAATCAATCGGCTTCACCGCAAATTTTGAGCGATTTGGCATCACCGGCCAGGTGTTCTGCAACGGCATGAACCTGCTGGGGGACCCCAGGCTGTTCTTGATTGAAGTGATTCCCAGTCCGGATAGGCATGATGAGATTTGTACTGCTGAGGAATGGGAAGTGGTGAAGTTTACTGTTCGGAACATGGAATCAACTATGTGCCCCTGATTGAAGAAATGTGTACCGGACTGGATTCCGGCACCCTGGGCGTACAGAAGATCACAGCCAATTGTATGGGATTTACAACCGAGATGGAAGTTGAGATCATCCAGGCCTCATCCGGTTCCTCCGGCAGCTCCGGCTGCAGAACCCAAAGCCGTCAAATGGCAGAGCACTCGTGAATCTGAAAGCCCTGGCCCTGGCAGCAGGCTTCACCCTTCTGGCTGCCGCACCGGCTCTTGCCGGAGAGTGGAGGAAGGAGGGGGACAGCACGGCCGATATCATTTCCAGCTATCTGGAGAAGGATACCCGGTATGCCATTACCCTGGAAGAACTGGTGGGCAAGAACCCGGGTTCCTACCGGGCAGGCACCGGGTCTGTGTACGGCAAAGCCTTAAACCAGACGGAATTAGACCAGGTGGCCCAGAAGGTGCACCAGATTGTGACCAGCTATATTACCATGGAAATGAATGATGTCCAGAAGCTGGACATGCTGTACAGCTACCTGATCAACACCTGCACCTATGCCCCTACCTGGGAGCAGAACCGGGCCAATACGGCCTGGGGTGCGCTGATTTACAGGGAGGCCCAGTGTTCGGGCTATGCCAGGGGATTTAAGGCACTGTGCGATGCGGTGAATATTCCCTGCTACTATGTCCACGCCACAGAGGCCGCATCCAATCCCAGCCACCAGTGGAATATCGTGCAGATCGGTGGGAAATGGTATCATGTGGATACCCAGGCATGTATTTTTCTGGTAAGCGACGCTGTGTATGCCAACATGGGGATGGCCTGGAACCGGGCAGAATTCCCGGAATGTCCGGAAAGCTTTTTCCCGATCAATGACCAGATCCAGTTTGCAATGCCCTATACGCCGGGGGCAGACTGGATTCGGGAGTAGGAAGAGATAATGAAAAGAAGGGGTGCAGGCCATGTCTGGGTGATCCGGCGGCCGGCACCCTTGTTTTTCGTGTTTTGCCCGAAAGAAATGTTAGAAGAATAACTTTACACCTTTTCCAGATTGCATTATAATAATGACAGGAACCTTATTGTGATAGAGATATGGAAGGAGTGAGAGAACATGACAGAAAAAGAAATGCTGAAGATATCCATAGAAGAATTCAGCCGGATTCAGCGTTACATGATAGCAGCTGGTAAAGATTCCAATGTATACCAGCTCATAAAGGAGAGATACCTTGACTTAAAGGTTATCCTCACAAGTTCTGGTATCAATCTGACAGATATTGACCGTATAAAAGAATGAGCGTTACAGTTCACGGGGCGGGGAAAACTGGACGAAAACAGACGTCAAGCTGGCTTGTAAGACTGTTTTTGTCCAGTTTTCCACATCGGGCGGACGCCCGATGCTTCTTGTCCGGCTATGCCGGACAAGAAGATGCCCCCCCGCGAACAGTAACGAATGGTAACAGTTCAGATACCCCTTGGGCTTGTAATCGCATTATAAGGCTGGATAAGATGTCGGGGGAGCCCGATATTTTGTCCGGTTTTTCTTATTCATAGGAGTGAGCATTTCCTTTCTGGTAATCATTGCCATGGTCAATTCCATGGGGGTCATTGCCTCGGCGGGGGTGGGTGTAGCGGAAAATCTGTGTGCATTTATCATGCTGGTGCCTTCGGCTTACATGCAGTCCATGTCTGCCTTTGTGGCCCAGAACATAGGAGCAAAGAGGCTGGACAGGGCCAGGAAAGCGCTGCTGTACGGGATCGGGACCTCTGTGGCAGTGGGATTTCTCATGTTTTATGTGCCCTTTTTCCATGGGGACTGGATGGCAGGACTGTTCGCCAGGGACCGGCAGGGGATTCTGGCTGCTGCGGATTATCTGCGGGCTTATTCCATTGACGGTATCCTGACTTCCTTTTTGTTCTGCTTCATGGGATATTTCAACGGAGGGTGAATAGGAGTCTGAAAGCCTTATAAAATCAAGGCTGAAGATTCCGAAAAGTTATCAGTACAGAAGGGAGGATGGAGATGGAGAAGAAACGGCGCTGGAATAGCAGGCATTTTTTCAACCAGTCCCTCCATTCCAAGCTGATGCTGCCGGTGATGCTGACCATGGCCGTATCTTTGGGGATTAACCTGCTGCTCTTTAGCCGGATCAATAACACTGTGGAGAACATGAACCAGGTCTATGCCACCAATATCCGGCTGGGGGAGCTGGAGCGTCTCCTGACAGAGATCCAGAGCGATGTGTACCAGTATTTAAATATCCAGAGCCAGGATGCCCTGGAGGACTTCACCAGGAACCGGGAACGGTTCGGCGTCATGATCGGGGAGATCGACGACACCATCACGGATCATCCGGCCAGACGGATGGAGCGCAGCATCCGCAGTCTGGCCCTCTCTTACCTGGAACTGGCCGACAGCGCCGTGGAGGCCAAGCAGGTTCACAATGTGGCCTCCTACAGGGAGAATTTTGAGGAAATCCGGACTGTCTATACATACCTGCTGGCCTATATCCGGGGGCTGGATACCCTGCGGTTCAAGGCCAATTCAGAGAATTATAATGTGCTGTACCAGTATCTGCGCTACCTGGAAGCATTCATGGTCATCGTGCTGGCAGGAGTCACCTGCTGCCTGATGGTGCTTCTTTATGGGATCACCGGAACCTTCACCCGGCCCTTGGAGAAGCTGGCCGTAAAGGCATGTGAGGTAGGAAAGGGGAATTTCGGCATCGCCCTGGAGGAACCGGTCAATGAAGATGAGGTGGGGACGGTAACGGTGGCATTTAACCAGATGATCGTAAGCATCAATGACTACATCCGCAGGACACGGGAGAGTATGGAGACGCAGATCCGCATGAAGGAGCGGGAGCTGGCCATGGAAAGCCTTTTAAAGGATGCCCAGTTAAAATACTACCAGGCCCAGATCAATCCCCACTTTCTGTTCAATACGTTAAATGCCGGACAGCAGCTGGCCATGATGGAGGATGCGGAGCGTACCTATGCGTTTATAGAAAATATGGCCCTTTTCTTCCGGTACAGGCTTAGAAAGAACGGGGAGGAGTCCACCCTGCGGGAGGAGATCGAGCTGATCGACAGCTATATGTACATCATGAACGTGCGCTATTCCGGTGAGATCCATCTGGAGAAGAAGATCGATGAACGGCTTCTGGACATCCGTTTTCCCGGTATGGTACTGCAGCCGGTGATCGAGAACGCCCTGGGCCACGGCCTGGGCGGCGTGGAGTGGGAGAAGCGGATCTGGTTCTGTGTGGGGCAGGAGAATGGAGAAGCCGTGATCCAGATCCGGGACAATGGTGTGGGAATTCCCCGGGAGCTCCTGGAGCAGCTGGCAGGAACCAGCTCTCTGGTCCGGCGGGACGAGGGGAATTCCGGGAACGGTGTGGGACTGGCCAATGTCCGTGAACGGCTGCGGCTGTACTTTGACCGGAAGGATGTGCTGTCTGTGGAAAGCGGCGGAGAAGGAAAAGGAACGCTGGTTACCATCCGGGTGCCGGTGGAAAGCCGAAAACAGGAGAGGTTTTAACAGGAGTAATTATGTACAAAATTCTAATCGCAGATGACGAAGGGATCGTCACGGATTCCCTTCAGTATATTATCCGGAAAAATTTTGGAGAGGAATGCGAGACGGCTATCGCCAAGAACGGCAGGCAGGCCATCGAGCTGGCGGAAAGCTTCCGGCCGGATATTGCCCTTCTGGATATCCAGATGCCTGGAATCAACGGGTTAAAAGCCATGGAGGAGATCCGGGCCCAGAATCCCAGAATCAAGACCATGATCCTGACTGCCTATGACAATTTTGACTACGCCAAGGAAGCCCTGCGCCTGGGCGCGGTGGACTATCTCATGAAGCCTGTCAACAAGAAGGTGATCGTGGACCGGCTGACCGGCATCATGCACACCATTGACCGGGAACGGCAGAAGCGCCGGGATGATCTGCTGACCAGAGAGAAGCTGGAGGCCGTGATTCCCATTATTGAAAATGGTTGTGTCATGAGTCTGATCATGCAAAATGAGTATGAGGACAGCGGGCAGCAGTACCGGAGCCTTTTGAATCTGGAGGAGGAGCATGGGATTATCATGGTTCTGGAGTGGGGGGAGGGCAATGCCGGAGGCACCATGGGCAATCCCATCGGCTCCGGTGTCCGTGCCCATCAGTACTATGACAAGATGTCCGAGCTTGTGAAGGTGTATTTCAAGGCCTGCGTCAGCAATATCCTGGGCAATAAAATCGTCTGTGTGATCTCTTCCCCGGAGGGAAAGCTGGAATACGGGGACCGGCTCCGGATGATCGAGAAGGCCAGAAGCCTGGTGACCTCTTTGAGGCATACGGTGGGAATTGACTTTAAAGCAGGGATCGGTTCGGTCCGTCCCTGGGAGACGGCATTTGATTCCTATCAGGAGGCCTTAAATGCCCTGCGCCATGGGAAACGCAAGGTAACCCATATTGACGACCTGATCGTTAAGGATACCCAGGAAAAGCAGCGCCAGACCATGGAGCAGATGGTTTTGAAGGCTGTCTGCGGAAGCCTGGACCACGATGTCCGCCAGGAAGCGGCAGTCTTTGCCGGATGGGTGCTGAAGGATGAGAACTGCTCCCTGGAGGATGCCAGACTGGAACTGACAGAGATTCTCCTTCTGGCCAGGCGCACCATCCAGGAGCAGGGGAGCGAATGCCCCAGAAACCAGGAATCTGTCAATGCCATGCTGGCAGCCGGAGACAAGGAGGAGCTGCGCCAGCGGTTTATAACCGCCATGGTGGAGCTGGCCCAGGCAGTGGTGATCCGCAGCCAGGAGCCTGACGGCATCATCACCAAGGCCCAGGAGTATATCCGGCAGCATTTCCAGAAGGATCTTGCCCTGGAGGAGGTGGCCCAGGTGGTAGGTATCAGCCCCTACTATTTCAGCAAGCTTTTCAAAGAGGAGGCCGGGACGAACTTTGTGGAATACCTGACCGGAATCCGGATCGAGAAGGCCAGACAGCTTCTGATGAACCGGGAGCTGAGCATCAAGCAGGTATGTATAGACTCCGGCTATGCCAACCCCAACTATTTCAGCCGGATCTTCAAGAAATGGACGGGCATCACACCTACAGAATTCCGTGACGGAATCCAGCAGGGCAGCTGACATCAGCCCACATTCTGAATGCTGACTGAATAGCACAAATTTGCAGCAAAAAAATGCTACACATTTTTGAATACTGGTAAAAACCGGTGAAAATGTGCAGCAATTTGCAAGTTAGTGCTATTTTTTTTGTGGTATGCTATGAACACTTAGAGAACCGGAGCCGGAGGCGAACGGTGAACTTAGTGTGAATGCACACCTGGCCACTTAGCGAATGCAAGCCGCAGGCGCAGCATGAGGTTAGTGGACATGGTGTTACCCGCTATGAACACTTAGAGAACCAAAGCGGAGGCGAACGGTGAACTTAGTGTGAATGTATTTTTGAAGAGAGGAGGATTTTGCTCATGAGCATGTTTTTACAGGCTTGTGTCAACGGACTTTTGATGGGGGGCTTCTATTCTCTGATGGGCATGGGGCAGAACATCATCTTCGGTGTCATGAAGATCGTAAACTTCTGTCACGGAGAGATGCTGATGGTAGGTATGTATCTGACCTTTATTCTTTATACATATTTGGGAATAGATCCTTATCTGGCGGTTCCCATTGTGGCAGTGACCATGTTCTGTCTGGGTTCCGTGATCCAGCACACCCTGATCACCCCGTCTCTGGGGACGAAAAGCTTCACCAACCTTCTGTTTCTGACCGTAGGTCTGGGACTGCTTCTGTCCAACGGCGCGCTGGTGATCTTCGGTTCCGAATACCGTTCCATCCGCACCGCTTATTCCCAGACTTATATCCAGCTGGGGCCGGTCACCATGGCTCTGCCGAGGCTCATCAGCTTTGGTGTGCTGATCGTGGTTACCATTGCCTTGTTTGCATTCCTGAAATACACCACCATTGGCAAGCAGATCCGTGCCGTGTCACAGAACCCGGTGGGCGCTGAGGTGGTGGGGATCGATGTAAAGAAGATCTATATCCTGACCTATGGACTGGGGATCGCCCTGGCAGGAACGGCAGGAGCTTTGCTGACCCAGTTTTACACCATCTTCCCTACGGCGGGAGCCAGCTTCGGGTTCCGTGCCCTGATCGTGGTGGTGGTGGGAGGCCTGGGATCGATTCCCGGAGCATTTATGGCCGGTATCTTTCTGGGACTGCTTGAGACGATGAGCGCCTTGTTTATCAGTCCTTCCTACAGCGACCTGATCGTATTCATGACATTTATCGTGATACTGGTAGTCCGTCAGACGATGATAGCGAGGAGGAAATAATATGGATAGTAAGAGAGCGGTACATATTTACCACCGGAATCTTGCCATCGCGGTTGGTCTGATTCTCCTGGTGTTTGCCCTGATCCCTATGGCTGTCAAGTCACCGTACCTGTTGAATATCTTTGTTCTGGTGTTTTACATGTCCACCCTGTCCATGGCCTGGAACCTTTTAGGCGGCATGACCGGACAGAATTCCCTGGGCCATGCGGCCTATATGGGGCTGGGAGCTTATGCCTGCTGCCTTCTGGTGGTCAAGACCGGGGCCAATCCCTGGCTGGCCGGGATCTTCGGCATGGTGGTCGTGGGACTGGTGGCAGGGATCGTCTTTTATCCCTGCTTCATCCTGCGGGGACCCTATTTCACCCTGGTGTCCATCGCTTTTGGCGAGTCCATCCGTCAGGTGATCATCAACTCGGCCTTCTTCGGCAGGGCCAGCGGCGTGGGGCTGCCCTTTGGAAACGATTCATGGGTTCATTTCCGTTTTACCAGCAAGGTTCCCTACTACTATGTGGGACTCCTGATGATGATCGGCGTCTATCTGGTCATGAAGAAGATTGACCGTTCCAAAATGGGCTTTGCCCTAAAGACCATCCGGGAGGACGAGGACGCGGCAGCAGCCATCGGCATCAATCCCACCCGGTACAAGATTATGGCTGTGGTGATCTCCGCCATGGTGGCCGGGCTGGTAGGCTTCTTCTATGCCAGCTACATCCGCTACATTGATCCGGAGCTGATGATCCAGGCCAAATCCACCGAGTCGGTGCTTCCTGCCATCGTAGGCGGGGCGGCCTATGTGGAGGGCCCCATTATAGGCGGCCTGATCATGATCCCATTGTCCGAGTATCTGCGGGCCAACTTCAGCGCGATCCTGCCGGGCATCAATATGCTGATGTACGCGGTGGCGCTTCTGGTGGTGATCCGGTTCCGGCCTGCAGGGATCCTGGGCTGGTATATGAACAGCCGGACGAAAGCATTTGTTGACGAAAAAATCTTACGTAAACCTCCGCTGGAAGTTCTGGAGGAGGTTGAGATGATGGGATACCGGAAGGGGGAGGCGTAGTATGGCAGAAGCTCCGATCATTGAAGTAAAGAATATTACCAAACGGTTCAAGGGTCTGACTGCTGTCCGGGAAGTGTCCTTCTCTGTGCGGGAGGGCGGCATCACCGGTATGATCGGCCCCAATGGTGCCGGCAAGTCCACCACCTTCAATATGATCTGCGGATATTATCCGCCCACGGAAGGCAGGATCTTCTACAAGGGGCAGGATATCACGGATAAGAAGGCCTACGAGTACACCAATATGAAGATCGCCCGGACCTTCCAGATCATGAAGCCCCTGAAGAATTTAAGTGTCCTGGACAATGTAGTGGCCTCCTCTTACTTCGGGCATGCAGGCGCTAAGAATGTGAAGGAAGCCAGGGAGCGGGCCATGGAGGTCCTGCAGTTCACAGGACTCTATGAGAAACGCCATGTGCTGTCCAAGGACATGGGCACCCCGGACCAAAAGCGTCTGGAAATGGCCAGGGCCCTGGCTACCAGACCGGAAATGCTGTTTTTGGATGAAAATATGGCCGGCTTAAATCCTGCCGAAACCGAGGACGCCATCCGGCTGATCCGTCGGATCAATGAGTCCGGTGTGACCATTCTTCTGATCGAACACATCATGCAGGCGGTGGTAAGCCTCTGTGAGGAGGTCATTGTGCTCCACCATGGGGAGAAGATCGCGGAAGGGACACCAGAGCAGGTGATGAATGATCCCTATGTCATGGAAGTCTATCTGGGCACGAAGAAGGAGGATGCGCATGCTTAAAGTCGAAGGATTGAATGCAGGCTATGGCTCCGTCAATATACTGTGGGATATCAGTTTTACCCTGGAGGATGGAGAGATCGTGGCCATCCTGGGCTCCAACGGAGCAGGCAAGACCACCATGGTCCGGGCCATCACCGGGATGTTAAAGCCTGGTTCCGGCTCTGTGGTATTCAACGGTGAGGAGCTGGCAAAGAAAAATTCCCGGACGATTCTCCACAGCGGCATCGTACAGGTACCGGAGGGGAGACAGCTGTTTACCGACATGACGGTCCTGGAGAATCTGCAGATGGGAGCCTTCAACAAGGAGACCAAGGCCCATTTTCAGACCAACCTAAAGAAAGCCTATGAGTGGTTCCCCAAGCTGGAGGAACGGGCGAAGCAGGCGGCAGGAACCTTGTCCGGCGGCGAACAGCAGATGGTGGCTGTTGCCCGTGCCCTGATCGGAGAGCCAAA
>CAJTOW010000092.1:10772-16915 GCA_910577655.1 uncultured Lachnospiraceae bacterium
CTGATTCTGGATGAGCCGTCCCTGGGACTGGCGCCCAATATTGTGGATGATATTCTGAAGGTGGCATCTACCCTGGCGAAAAACGACGGGATCTCTGTGCTGCTGGTAGAGCAGGATATTACCAAGGCCCTGGCTGCGGCGGACAGAGGTTATGTAGTGGAGAATGGACATATCGTTCTGGAGGGTTCGTCCGGGGAATTGCAGGCCAATGAACATGTGAAGAAGGCGTATCTGGGGATATAGGCGGCTGATGGCCAAGGCTTTCTGGAGAGGCCGCCGGGGATACCGCTCCCCTATAAGACGCGCTTTCTCCTGGAAAGGTTATTTGGGAATTTTACACCGGTTTTATCAGTGCGTGTCTGAAAATACAGGTGTGAAAGAATGTACTTTCGAAATATAAGTGCAAAGATATTCCGGGAGTACAAAATAAATTAGGGAGGATATCTCCCGTGAAAAGGAGGATTATTATGAAATTGAAGAAACTTGCTTCCCTGGTATGTGTAGCGGCTCTGGCTGTGTCTGCCCTGGCCGGCTGTTCGTCAGGTGGTGGGACAACAGCTACGACAACAGCTCCGGCTGCCACGACTGTAGCAGCGGCTGCTACGGAGGCTCCGGCTGAGAAGGCGGAGGCCGGTGAGACGGCTGCCGCCGGGACAGAGGCGACCGGAGAGCCCATTAAGATCGGTACCATTTATGCCATGTCTGGCGGATCCGCCGCGATCGGTACGAACATTCTGAGAGGTATTGACTTTGCAGTAGCTGAGATCAATGCAGCCGGCGGGATCAATGGACGTCCCCTGGAAGTGGTCCGCGGTGACCATGCAGGCGATGCTGCTACGGGAAGATCCGAGGCGGAGCGTCTCATCACCCAGGAGCATGTGGACGTGATGATGGGCTGCCATATGTCCGTAGTGACAGAGGTTGTGGCCCAGGTGTGCCAGCAGTATGGCGTACCCATGATCACGGCTATCTCAACCCTGGACCGGCTGTCCAACGAAGAGCACAAGGATATGGATTATTTCTTCCGTCTGTGCCCCTTAAATTCCGTGTATGTGGAAGATATGCTGATGTATTTGCGGGATTCTGCAGAGCAGACTGGTGAGGAGATCAAGACCGTGGCCATCTTCACGGACCGTGCCGCCATCGGTCAGGAGCTGATCCGCTGCGTGGAGCTGTTCAAGGATAAGTATGGTCTGGAGCTGGTAGTCACTGTGGACTACACCAGCAATGCAACCGACTTAAGTGCCCAGGTTCTGGCCTTGAAGCAGGCGGATCCAGATGCGATTCTGTGTGACTCCTACATCGGTGATGCGACTCTGTTCATCCAGACCTTGAAGGAGCAGAACTACAGCCCCAAGATGATCGTGGCCAAGGCCAACGGCTTCACGGATCCTTCCTTTATTACCAACCTGGGCTCCATTGCCAACGGCGTGGCTTCCGTGGTAGAGTTCAACCCGGATCTGGTCAATGGTGTGGAGATCAACGAAGAGTTCAAGGCAGAATTTGGCGTGGATATGAATGGTCACTCTGCTGAGTCCTATACCGTAGTATGGCTGTTCAAGGCTGCCATTGAGGCTGCCGGAAGCACGGACGGCGCCGCTGTGAAGGATGCCCTGGCAAACCTGGAGATCAATGGGGAATTCCCGGGCGGACGCAAGATTGTCCTGCCTTACGACAAGATCAAATTCGAGAACTATGACCTGGCCGGAGAGCCCCACTACCGGGACAACACCTCCGCATCTGTGGCGATTGCCCAGATCCAGGACGGCGAGTGGAAGACCGTATGGCCCTTCGACTTTGCAGATACCAAGATTGCTTACCCGGCTCCCCTGCAGTAAGAGACTGACTGGGAGCAGATCAGAAGGGGGATGGTTCCAGCCTGCCGCGAGAGCGGCAGGCTGGAATGTTTTTTCTCACAGATTTTTGAAGAGGGATTCAATCCTCTTTTTATTATAGACTATTTCATTTGGGAAGTCATTGCGGTATAATATAAACACTTAGTGAGCGCAAACCGGTGTTTGACATTATAGTACGGCCAGAGGTGTGAACACCAGCGGTTTGCCGGAAACAGAAACCAGAATAACTTGTGGAGATATTTTATGAAGTGGATCAAAAGATTTGTGGCTGTGATAATAGGTCTTCCTGTTGCGCTGGTAATCATCTGGGGGATGTATCAGGCCTTTGGTATGTATGTAAACCATAATGCGACCCGTGAACAAACCAGAACATTGCAGATGAATTTAGAAAGTGAAATTTCTGATATTGAGATTATAAGTGTTTATTCGGAAACCGGAAATACATCAGGGACAGGAAACCATGTTGACTGTCTTTCCCTGATCACGTTTTCAACAGAAATGGAAGAAAAGGAAATAGAGGCCCGTATGTCCCGGTATTACGTATTTGATGACCGGAGCTGTTATGTAAGTAAAACAGAGGATGGGCATTACAATATTTATATCAATACATCGGCTCCCTTTGAAGACAATATAGAGGGACATTAATCAGAACCGGCATGTCCCTGCCGGGTTTGCAGTGATGGAAATGATGTAAGCCAGAGGATCCGTTTTCAGGCATGCTCCAAAACCAGGTCAGTGAGGAAAAGAAGAAGCCTATGAAGTGGAAAAAAATAGCCGCAGTAACATGGATCTGCATCATCGCAGCGGTTCTGGTGACCGGCTGTCTGGGTGGAGAAAAAGAAGCAGCAGTGCCGGAGCGGAGCACATTACCGGATATGGCAGAAGGAAGCCGGGGAATATGGGATGTGTCTGGAGAGGAGGCAGGTGTTCACCCGGAACTGACCGGGGAGCCGGTGCGGATCGGGGCTGTGTATTCCCTCAGCGGAAACAATGCTGCTATCGGTACCAATATCCTGCGTGGCATTGATTTTGCAGTGGAGGATATCAACCAGGCCGGAGGGATCGGCGGACGCCCGGTGGAGATTGTCCGGGGGGACATCCAGGGGGATCCGGATATTGCACGTGCCGTAGCCCGACGTCTGATTACCCAGGAGAAGGTACATGCAATTGTAGGCTGCCACCAGAGCACCCTGACAGAAATCGTGGCCCAGGTATGTGAGGAACACCAGATTCCCATGATTACCGCCATCTCTACCGTGGACAGTATATCCACCCACGGGTATGAATATTTTTTCCGCCTGTGTCCCATGAACTCCCTGTATCTGGAGAACATGTTCATGTACCTGCGGGACCAGACGGAGAAAACCGGCAAAAAGGTGGAGACCATAGCCGTGTTTGCAGACGACAGCATGATCGGCCAGGAGGCCATCCGCTGTGCCAGAATCTATGCCCCCAAATACGGCATGGATATCGTGGGGGAAATCCAGTACCGTCAGGGAGCCGCGGACCTGGCTGCCCAGGTTCTTGCCTTAAAGGACGCCAACGCGGATGCGGTGCTGGCGGAAAGCTATCTTTCCGATGCGGTTCTGCTGATGAAGACCATGGAGGAGCTGGATTACCGTCCGCCCATTCTCATTGCCAAGGCCAATGGCTTTGCTGACCCGGGCTTTATCCCGGAGACCTGGGGCATTTCCGAAGGGCTTACTTCGGTGGTGGAGTGGAACCCGGACCTGACCAAAGGCCAGGAGATCAACCGGCGGTTCCGGGAAATCTTCGGTGTGGACATGAACGGACATTCTACAGAGTCCTACACGGCTGTCTGGACCTTAAAGACTGCCTTTGAACAGGCCGGAACCGATGAGGGGAAGGCGGTTCGTGATGCGCTGGCGTCCCTGGATATCCGGGCTTCCTTTCCGGGAGGGCCGGAGATCATCCTGCCTTATGACCGGATCAAATTTGAGAACCACATGTTTGACGGCACCCGCCATTACAACAACAATACCTTTGCCTCTGTGGCCATTGCCCAGATCCAGGACGGGGAGTACAGGACCGTGTGGCCTTTTGAATATTCCAGACAGGAAATCCGGTATCCGAAGGAGCCATAGGCAGTACTGGTATGACCCACACCGATTGACCCTATGTTTTACTTGTCTAAATTTCCCCCTGCTTCGTTGTCGTCGGTCAACGATGCCACCACATCGCCTCCCTCCTCCGCCTTGCAGGATGAAAATTTATCCTGCGTGAAACATAAAGGAAATTGGTGTGGGTCATACCAGGGGCTTCACAGAGCCATATACTGGTCCAGCTTTGCCCGCACCAGCGGATCATGGACAGGTACCAGACGTCTTCCCAGGTCGTGGAGTACGCAGTCCCTGGAGACTCTGCGGCGGTACTCGGCAGGAGGGTATCGGAAGATCTCCCGGAACCGGCTGTTGAAGGATTTCAAGTCGGAAAATCCGTTGTCCAGGGCGATCTCTGTCAGGCTTTTCTTGTCATCTGCAAGATCCAGAATGGCATATTTCAGGCGAATGCGCATCAGGTAATCGTAAAAATTGATTCCTACCATATTCTTGAACAATGTGGAGATATAGGTCCGGTTGTACTGGGAGAACCGGGCCAGATCTTCCAGGGTGATTTTCTCCTGGTAATGTTCCTCCATGTACCGGGCCAGACTCTGCATCAGCTCCTGTCTGGCCTCGTTCTGTTCCGGCAGGGTGGTAATAGTCCGGGGAGCGCAGTCACCCAGAAGGGTGGCCAGAAGCAGCTGGGCGCTTCCTCTGGCAGCCAGCTGGGAATAAGGGGATGTCTGGGATGCGGCATCCAGAAGCTGGGCGGCATAGAACCGGATTCTGGTATACCTGGGTTCCCTGCGGGTGTCTTTTGAGGAACAAAGACCGTGAAAGGAAAAGCTCTCTCCGGTTTTCAGAAAGGGCCTGAAGGCCAGAGAGGAGAAGCGGATCACCAGGGTCCGGGTGTTCAGGGTGGTGGAAAAGGAGGCGTGTCCGGTATTGGGCTCCACCAGGACGATATCGTCCTCCTCCATGACAAAATTCTCCTTTTCCCGGCAGAACTCCTGCTTCCCACACAGGACGATCTGAAACTCGTATTCGGCAGGGTGCCAGTGGTAGCGGTAGTTGAGGCTTTCGTTGATATAGCAGGCCAGGTACAGGTTGTCCCTGGGATACTGGAGCTCGTGGTAGTCTTTTTCCATATGGGGATTTTCCTTTCTTAAAATCCAAATATTTTCCCTATGAAAATATTCGGCTGCGTCTGTCTGGGGACCTGGTTTCAGAATAATGGATTGTGGGAGAAATGTCAATAAGGGGAAGTGTACAGCTGTTCATAGGTGCATCTTCCTGTTTTCGAAAAGCATCGAAAACAAGAAGTTTTGGGCGTTCCTCCCTATAGCAGGTTATGGAAAAAAGTGCTTACGCAAGCAAAAGCGGGCTTACATAAGCACTTTTTCCATGACCTGCTGCACGTCTGAATGGCAGGGAAAATATTTGGATTTTTAGAGGCTGGTTTTTCTGGACGGAGGCCGGTTTTCTGGACGGGGGTTGGGGGGATGGCATAAAAACCGTGAATATTTTCAACGACAGCTTTATTTAAATCTGGTAGGATAGGGACAGTTGCAGAGCGCATCCCGGGAATGCGGCTCCATGTGATGAGTAGCAGGTGACGAAGGGTTACAGTCCGGACAAGGGACGGCTGGGGACACCGGCTGCCGGAAAACAAAGGAAAGAAAGGAAATCATCTTATGGAACCGAAACTGATAATCTGTATTGCAATTTTTGCCGTGACTCTGGCAAGCTATATGTTAAATAAGATCCCCATGTGGGTGACGGCTATGCTGTCTATGGCGGCCTTGTATATTACCGGATGTATTGATGATGCGGGGGCACTGGGAGGTTTTTCCAACACAAACACGATTCTCATGGGAACCATGTTTATCGTGGCAGCCGGATTCCGGCGGACTTCCATTGTGGACAGTATGTGTGACGGGCTGATGAAGATGACCCGCGGGTCTTTTAGGATGGCATATCTGGGATACCTGCTGCTGGCAGCCATTCTCACCAACTTTATCGCCAGCCCCATGGTGGTGTATGCCATTGTTTCTCCGCTTCTGGCGGCTCTGTGTGACAATACCGGGACCAGCCGTTCCAGGGTTATGTTTCCCATGATGGTGGTCTGTGTATCCTGCTGCGGGATCCTTCCGCTGCCTACGGCCATCCAGCAGGCCGGTCAGTTCTCCGGGTTCATGGAGACTTATGGGTTTGAACAGACCTT
>CAJTOW010000093.1:0-15271 GCA_910577655.1 uncultured Lachnospiraceae bacterium
GGGGATCTGGCAGCAGTCACCGGCACACAAAATGCCTTCAGGATCCCGTCGAACCGCCGCCAGCTCCCCGCCGGAACCTCCCTGACCTGCTTATCCACCGGGATCCCGGCCTCCCGCAGCAGCGCCCCGGAAAGCTTCTTCTGGAGCACCCCGTTCATCAGCTCCCCGCACTGCCTGTCCGGGAAATGCCTCCGTCTGGCATCCATCCATTCTTTCAGCTCCTCACGGCTCCGTGACGGAAGGAAATCCACCACAGCCTCCACCTTCTTCTTCCCGGCCAGGGCCCGGGCGGCAAACCGGCTCACCTGAAAGGTGGGAATGCCGGAAATCCCGTAGTCCGTAAGCTGAAGCTCTCCTATATCCTCTGCTTCCACAACTCCTTCTACCAGAATCGTCACCCGTGCCTCACACCGGATTCCCGCTACCTGCTTAAAGATCCTCCCGCCGCAGCGAAGCTGCACCAGGGCAGGAAGGGGCTCAATCACCCGGTGCCCCAGGGATTCCGCCAGCCCATACCCGCTTCCGTCTGATCCTGTCACCGGCGCGGCCTTTGACCCTGCAGCCAGGATCACCACATCTCCACGGTATGACTTCCCCGGCACTGCGGCGGCACTTCTGCTGCTGTCCACATGATCCGTCTCCAGCAAAAATCCTCCGCCCTTCTCCCGCCTTATGTACCGGACATTACATCCTGTCTCTATCCGGATTCCCAGATGCCGGATCTCCATAAGAAGCGCATCCAGCACAGCCGAGGCCTGATCTGAATAAGGGTATATATATCCGCTGCGTTCCCTGGTCACGATCCCCAGCCCGTCAAAGAATTCCAGCGCAGCCTTTACCGGGAAATGACCGATCACCTGCATCGGGAATCCCGGCTGTGAACCACGGTAGCAGCTCCCGTCCATCTTAAGATTGGTCAGATTGCACCTGCCGTTTCCCGTAGACAGAATCTTCCTCCCCGGTGTCTCCTTATGCTCCAGAACCGTCACCTGGGCCCCCTGTCTGGCCGCCCCAATAGCCGCCACCAGTCCCGAAGCCCCTCCACCAACGATCACCACCTGCCGTCTCTTCACCTTCATCCTCCGACTCTTCCTTACTTTTCACAATAAGCTTATAAGGCGGCAAAAGCAGTCCTATTTGCCGCCCGCCTGAACTGTTACCTATTGTAGCCGGATTACCTGCGGTTTTCAAGTATAATTTTCTGACATGCCCTGACACTGCGGCGGATCCCTTCAGCGGTACAATTCCTTTTTGTACCAGGCATTGGCCCACTTATTGAGCAGGGATGCCGCCATCCCTCAACTGGTATAGGACTCCAGGTAATGGAACACCTCCATCATATCCGAAAACCATATCCCCTCCCGCAATCTCCCCTGCTCCCGCATAGGAAAATCCGTAATCGGAATGTGGGTATACAGGCAGATGGTCTTCTTGTCCCTGGCAAACACCAGCAGAAACCCATCCTCCGCCACCAGATAGAACACCTCCTGGTCCCTGCTCTCTTCCTGCTTCGTTCTCTCTTCCTTTACATCCTCCTGTTCAAGAGTCTCCGGCCTGGGCTCCACCTTCCTCTGGCTGACTACCTCCCGTGTCTCAGCCTCCGTGGACACCAGGGCCTCCCTCTGGGCCTGGTTCTGGACCCGCAGCATCCGGTTCCTGTAGCGCATGATCCCGAAACCAGCCGCCAGACAGATCACACTGGTCATTACAAACAATAAAAAACAGATACGGTATCTTTTCATATAAACGCCTCCATGAAAGATAGTATCTGCTTTTTTTATCCATTTATACATGCCGCTAAAACCGTCCGGACAGCAGTCAGCCGCCGTTATGCTACTCGATCACCGTCTTCTCGTGATCTGCCGTAGACATGATGCACACCCAGGTCTTCCCGGGATTCAGCAGTATCTCCTTCTCATCCGGGCCATAATAGTGGGTCACTCCGAACTCCCCGTCCTTTTTCCAGGTGATCTTTTCTGCCTTCCCGTTGGTCACGTAATACCCCCAGGAATCGTCATGCACATTGATATTCCGGTACTGGGTAGTGGCATAGAAGCCGTCGGGGCAGTACTGGAACAAAATGTTCTTTACCGCGATAGGCCCCTCATTCCCCTTGTGCTCTGCGCCGTACTGGTAACGGTGATAAAGCCCGTCCGCCTCGTCGAACTCAAACCAGGGCTGATTGTAGGGGTAGCCGGGAGTCACCTTGTAGGCATTCATCACATCCTCGCCTTCCAGTTCCACCGGCTTGTCCTCCCTGGCAAAAAGATAATGCCCCTCATAGGATTCGTCATACTCCTGGGAATATCCCAGAGCTTCAATGGCCTTCTGGATTTTGTCAAAGCTGGCATAGGCATTGTGGGGCCTTTTCCGGTCCGAAGAGCGGAAGAAGGCATTGCCCCCCAGGCCCTCGATGCCGTTGATGTTGTCTACATTTTTCAGATAAGGTCTGGCGAAGGTACTCTGGCCGAAATGGGCGTAAATGGCATCAAACTCCCTGGCAAAATATGTATAATAGGTACGGCAGCTCCGCACAGAGCCGATCCGTTCCAGATCATCGTAGTCCTCTATAATGGCCATATAGCGGTTCATGGTCCCCTCTACCGGGGCCTCATACACCACTCCTGCCCGGTTGATCCCGTACTGGGGGAGAGCCTCCTTGTCATTGCTCATCATAATAGCCAGAGGCCTGCGGTTGCCCTGGCTGACCGGCACCAGCTCACCGGTGAGATAGCTGCGGATCATGCCGTCTTTCTCCACCCGCTCCTCCGGCTCTGGTTCCGTCTCCGGCTCCGTGGTCTCTGGCTCGATCCAGATAGTCTCCGGCTCGGTCTCGATGGTAATGTCAGCCTCCGGTTCAGTCTCCGGCAGACTGATGTAGGCATCCGAGGATGCCATCTTACTGCAGCCGCACAGCAGCGCCATGACCAGTATCAGAAAGCCTGTCCCCTGTATCCATTTCCGTGCCCTGTGAAGCCTTCCCCCTCTTCTCATCTGTGATAACCCTTTCCCGATAATATATCGTCCTGCCTGCGTTCCATCTCCTCCCGCTCCGCATCGTCCATGTGGTCATAGCCACACAGATGAAGCATACTGTGGGCCAGAAGAAATGCCAGCTCCCTCTCCCTGGAATGCCCATACTTTTCTGCCTGCTCCATCACCTTCTCCACAGAGATGATAATATCCCCCAACACCAGCTCTCCTGTCTCCGGGTCAAAGCAGTCCTCTACCGAATCCTCCACATGGCTGAAATCCGATTCCTTCTCAAACTCCAGCATGGGAAAAGACAATACATCCGTGGGGGCGTCAATCTGGCGGTGATCCCGGTTCAGCTCCCGGATGGATGCATTGTCCGTCAGGATCACGCTGACCTCGGCTTCATAGGGGCACTGCTCATAGTCCAGCGCCGCCGGAACGATATCATGGATGATCCGCTCCCATGGGATATCCATCTGGATCTCTGTCTCATATTCAATCTGGATCGTCATAAGCCCTGTTTACCTTTCCCTTCTCTGGGACCGTTTCATCCGCTCCCGTCCTGCCATTTTCCCCTTCTTGTCTTCCTTTTTTTCGTAATCATCGTAGGCCTGTACGATCTTCTGGACCAGTGGATGACGGACCACGTCGCTGCTGGTCAGGGTACAGAATCCGATATCCTCGATCTTGTGCAGAACCTTCATGGCCATGTCCAGCCCTGATACCGCATCCCCCGGAAGATCCTTCTGGGTCTTATCCCCGGTGACAATGACCTTGGAACCGAATCCGATCCTGGTCAGGAACATCTTCATCTGGGCCGGGGTGGTATTCTGGGCCTCATCCAGGATAATGTAGGCATTGTCCAGGGTCCGGCCCCGCATGTAGGCCAGAGGCGCCACCTCGATAAGACCCTTCTCCGAATTGTGGAGAAAGCTCTCTGCCCCCATGATCTGGTAGAGGGCATCATAGAGAGGACGGAGGTAGGGATCGATCTTGCTCTGTAAATCCCCTGGAAGGAATCCCAGCTTCTCCCCCGCCTCAATGGCCGGACGTGTCAGGATGATCCGGTTCACCTCCCCGCTTTTGAATGCCTGGATCGCCATAGCCATAGCCAGATAGGTCTTGCCTGTACCGGCAGGCCCGATACCAAAGACGATCATCTTCTTCCGGATGGTATCCACATAGTTCTTCTGGCCCAGGGTTTTGGGCTTTACCGGCCTGCCGTTGATGGTGCGGCATATGATATCCTTGTCGATCTCCAGAATCTCCTGATCCGATTCGGTAAATGACAGCGACAGCGCGTAGTCCACATTCTGCTCGGTGATGGTGTTCCCCCGTCTGGACAGCTCCACCAGGGTATTGAATACACTCTTTGCCTTCTGGACCATCTGCTCAGGCCCGATCAGCTTTATGGCCCCGTCCCGCGCCACAATGGTCACATGAAGGGTCCTCTCGATTTTCTTGAGATATCCGTCAAAGGGTCCGCAGACATTCTTCTCCTGCTCTGCGGGGATATCGATCATTGTCTCAATTACACTCATTCAGCTGTACTCTCTCCTCTGTCTGATTGATAGCAGCCGCCGGTTCCCATTCCCTTCCGGTCTGTCCGGGGCTGCTGCCGGTTCCCATTCCCTTCCGGTCTGCCCGGGGCTGCTGCCGGTTCTCATTCCCTTCCGGTCTGTCCGGGCTTATTGCTGGTTCTCATTTTCTGCCACTGGCTCTGGCGGCTCATAAAGGATTCTCTGCCGGGTTCCGATCTTCTGCTCCAGGACAAATTCCCCCTGAATCTCGTAATAGGAACCTTTATCTTGTATTTTAACATTATTTTCAATTATTGGCACCCCTTTTTTGAGAAAATTTTGGAGCTTTTCCTGGTGAATGTTCTCTTTTTTGGCTAAAACTTCCTCATTTGTCAGAAACTGTTCATAAAGGATGTATTCTTTTTTCTGGATCCTGCTGATCCAGACCGGGAAATAGAAATCGTCAAACAGGCAGAGCTGCCGCTCTGTAACCATGGTCTGCCAGTTGTACTCTGTATCCCAGGGAAGCATCCAGACAAAATCCACCGGCCCCAGACGCAGCCCCAGTCCCTGGCGCTCCCGGCCGCTGTAGGCGCGGACAGTCCGGAACTTTGACAGCTTTTCCTGGTAGCCAGAAAAGGTACGGGCATAGATATCCGCATCTGCACACACCTGGTTCTCCTTCACCAGCTTTTCACTGTCATCATAGATGGGGATCCTGCCGCTGACCAGGATCTGGCCAGTCTCCACCTGATCCCCGATCCGCACCTGGGGCCTGCCCTGGCGGACGATCATCCTGGTGACGGTTCCCGGCATATCTGCCACCAGGTCGGAGGGTTCCGGCTCTTCATGCTCTTTTACAGGCACGCCGTCATTTTCCTTGACCCGGATCAGAAGCTGGGTGCCGGATATCCTGGCCGATACCCAGATAATCTCCGGAAAGCTGCTTCGGATATTCTCTTCCAGCGCGTCACAGTCCACCTTGTGCTTTAAGATCCCATAGCGGATCTCCTGGGAATCCAGATAGTGAAGGAAGGAATCATCGGATATGGTGTAATTGCCGGTGACCGAAATCGCCCACAGGAAACGCGACATAAAAAACAGGATGCCAAAGAAAACCAGGATCCCCGCCGCATACCCTTTACGCCTACGGTTCCTTTGTAAAAAAAAAGGAAGGCCGCGCCTTCCCGCGATCCTCACACGGACGCCCGCCTTTCTCACATAGGGACGGATCCTGTAGAAATCCTTCAGACCCACTGAAAATTCATAACCGGATTTTTTGCACTGCAGGTCCCAGACCTCGATCCGGTTAGTACGGCACAGATTGAAAAACCGTTCCGGCGCTGCCCCTGTCAGCCGCAGCCGCAGACAGCCCCTGATCTGGTTGCTGATCTTTTCTTTCATGAACATTTACTCCCTTGTCAGTCAACAAACTCCAGGGATACGATCTGCCCGGATATCTTCATCGCGTCATGGCTGTAATAATCAATGTGGAGATTCTTTCCGCTGATATGTATCTTGCACCGGCTGGCCTGCAGCCTGATCCTGGAATCGTCATAGATCAGGATCCCCCGGTAGTTCTCCACAGTCACACTGTTGCGGCCCACAAAGTTCACCAGCACATCTCCGGCCACCACATCCCTGGGAAGCTTCAGCTCCTCGGCTGCTGCCATACGCACTTTCTCAAACAAGCTCCATCCCCCCTGGCACCACTTCTCTATCATTCTACGAAAAAGTCCCCAGTCATATGACTGGGGACTTTTTAACTGCTAGTTAAATTTACGTTTTCTTGCGGCTTCAGACTTTTTCTTACGTCTGACGCTTGGCTTCTCGTAATGCTCTCTTTTACGAATCTCCTGCTGAATACCAGCTTTTGCGCAGTTTCTCTTGAATCTGCGTAAAGCGCTGTCCAGACTCTCGTTCTCCTTAACGATTACGTTCGACATAGCTCACACCCGACCTCCCTCCAGTTGTGTACTTGTGCATAATACAACTGTTTGGGTATTTTATAGCACTAGAATGATTATAGCATAAAATCCCTATTCGTCAACTATTTTTTGAAAAACCTGGAGAATTTTGTTGAGCGGCTGTAACTGTTACATTTTTCTGTTAAATGCCACCCGGCAACTTGCAATAAGTTTCATTCAATGATAGTATAGAAAGAGCATTGACAAAAATAATATACAATTATGAGAAAGGAAGAACGGATTCCATGACTGGTTTACGTATATTCATTGCAGAGGACGACCCCACCGTTTCCATGGGTTATAAGTCCATGCTCCGTATGCTTGGCCATACGGTCTGCGGATCTGCCCTGGACGGGAACAGCGCCATATCGGAGGTACTGAAACAAAAGCCAGATCTTGTGATTATGGATATCAATATGCCCGGCTGTGACGGGATCACCGCAGCAGACCAGATCACAAAAACCCTCAATATTCCCATTATCCTTGTAACCGGGTATCAGAATGAAAGCTTCATCACCCGCAGCACCGAATCCGGGGCCTGCTATTACCTTCAGAAACCCATTGACGAATATGATCTGAAGTCGGCTATTTCCATATGCTACGCAAGATTCCAGGATTCCCTGAATCTGAAAAACAATTTAAGCGAGGTCAGCAGCCGTCTGGAAGATGCCCACGAGGAGCTCCACGAGGTAAAGAAAGAACTGGATGCCACCCGTCAGGCCTTAAGCGACCGGAAGATCATTGACCGGGCCAAAGGCATCCTTATGGATAAATTCGGCATGGCAGAAAGCGATGCCATGAAATATCTTCAGAATAACAGCCAGAAGCAGAACATCAGGCTTGTAAATGTTGCCCATAACATTATAAATGCAGATAAGGAATTTCATTTTTAGCCATGAAACATACTCAACCGGATATTTGTGTCACATCCTCCATGTTCAACAGCAGACAGGAAAACAGGCTTGTGCAGCATGCCCTGGAGTCCCTGGGCCTTTCTCTCCGGTACGGAGAGATCCACGCGGTTATCTCCAATAACCCCAGTGAGATTTCCCGCCTGTGGGAAAACCTTTGTCTTTGTCAGGAACAGTCCGGGCTTTGTTCCCGGCTTTTTGGCCTGCCCGGGGATTCCAGACCAGACAATATCCAAAACGAGGTCTTCCTTCTGACCCCTGTTTTCCCTACCTTGTCTGTTTTCGAAAATGTCTTTATGTTTGAGCCCTTCTGGTATAACCAGAGCAGACTTCTCCTAAAGTCACAGTTCAAAAAACTATTGAAGGAATATCATATTCCGGTTTCTGCCAATGACCTGCCTGAAGATCTTGACCGGGAACAGAATCTGCTCCTTTCCCTGCTGCGCGTATATGTCCATAAACCAGCCATTGTATTCTTACCAGAAGGGCTGGACCGTTTCATTGGTTCCGGTTATGCCGTTCCTTTTGAGAAGCTGATCAACAGCATCAAGGCAAACGGCACCTGCGTGGTATTTCTGACCTCCCAGTATGAGATCGCCATGCTCTATTCTGACCGGGTATCGATTGTAAGGGATGCCAGGATCCTGTCAACCAATATTACCTCCGCCATCCAGAGATATCCCCATGATTTCATGAACCTCTATATGGGCTGGGAGCTGATTGGGGGACAGGCAGGCGACAGGGCCATTGATCTGGTCTCTGTGGCGCCGGATATTAAAGATATCGCGTTTTTCAATACAGATTTGAAGAATACCCTGCAGCAGGTCTGCTCCGATATCCTGGATATCACCCACAGTCAGGCCTGCCAGATTTTTCTCACAGACAAGAAATTCAAGATACACAAGACCTCGAGCAATAAGGAAGACTATATTGACTACTCGGTGCCAGACCAACTGGCTGAAAAGCTGCTGAATCACAACAATATGCATCCCTTTATCCTGAACCGGCAGGATGCGGATATCCTGCGCGGCAAGGATGCCTTTGCCGGTTCCTTTGTCTGTATCCCCATAAGGGCAGGCCGCAGCACAAGCACCCTGATCCTGATCGAATATGGACATAAGGTAACTCTGGACGAACGGATGAACGAGCTGCTGACCAGCTTTGCAAAGAAAATTGCCGTTTCCATTGAAATGTCCGAGTTGATTGGACGCTCTTCCCTGGTTCAGGAAAGCCATCACCGGATCAAGAACAGCCTTCAGACCATTGTGAGCCTGGTGACCCTGGAAAAGGAACGGCTGATTACAGAACACCTATATGACGTGGTTCCTGTTCTTACAGCCATCATCTCCCGGATCAAGACCATTGCTGTGGTTCATGATCTTTTGTCCCGCCAGACAGCCGGCAACAACCTGATGGACCTTGCCGCCATCCTGAACCGGATCTCCGAAAACTACCGGAATGTGGCTATTCTCCATTTTGACCTGGACAATGTGATCATCCCCTACAATAATGCCCTGTCCATCTCCCTGGTAGTCAATGAGCTTCTGACCAACAGCGTGAAGCACAGTATGGCTGAATCGGGGACACTGACCATTACCGTTGCCTGCCATCTGCAGGGCAGCATGATCTATCTCAGCGTAACAGACAACGGGATCGGTTTCCCTGAGGATTATGAAACCGCGGCCCACAGCGGCATCGGCCACAGTATCATAGAAACCATTGTGGAATCCCTGGCCGGAGAAATCCGCTACTCCTATGATAATGGGGCCAAAACAGAGATCACGTTTCCCCAGAACACCTCCTATGTGATGTAAGCTGCTGCTTGTCCGCCTTTGCCAGACAAGCAGCAGCGGGTATCCCCCGATCCCAGAAAGGACGTTTTTCACAGCCTCTTTGTTGTATGAATCCAGAACTTATCTGAATGCTTTCTCTTTTTGTATGCAAAAATAGACCGACAGAACCAGAAACAAACCGGTGCAGACCTTTCTAAGCTCCGGCGTAACCCCGGAAACTACCAGTCCGTTGCTTAACATGGATATGATCAGGGCTCCCAGCATGGTGTTGAAGACCGATCCGACTCCTCCTGCAAGAGAAGCGCCGCTTATGGCCACAGCTGTAATACATTCAAAGCTGTATTCCAGATCCGCGGTAGGAATAGCAAAGCCGATCCGGCATCCCTTGATGATCCCGGCAATGGCGGCAAAAGTACCTGACACTACAAATACAAGCATATGAAGCCGCCTTACGGGAATCCGGTTCAGCTGCCCCAGCTTCCTGTCTCCTCCCGCGGCAATGCAGCAGCGGCCAAAAAGGCTGTGCTTTAAAAGGAGGTGACCGATTGCCAGGACAGCAGCCAGGATCAGAAACAGCCTTGGAAACTTTCCGAAGGACTTCATCCCCTGGTTAAAATGGATGGATCTGCTTTCGGAATAGATCCGCATAAATCCCACCAGAACCATGTGCATCCCCACTGTCACGATCATGGAAGGAATTTTTAAACAAGTGCAGATTATGCCGTTGAGCAGTCCTACCACCGTACCAGTCAGGATACCTGCCACAACTGCCAGAAGTACATTTTCCCTGGCGAGATCTGCACAGATAAAGCCCGCAAGCCCCATAATCGAGCTTACAGAAAGATCCACCTCCCCCAGAACGATCACGAACAGCAGCCCCACTGCCACAATCGCCATAACAGAGGACTGCTGCACAATGGTCTTCATATTGGCCATGGTCAGAAACTTGTCGCTCTGGAGCAGTGCAAAGATCATATATACGATCACAAAGACCAGACAGGGAAATGATTTTCTCATATGCAGTCCTATGCTTCTCTTTAAATCCTTCATTTTGCAGATTCCCCCATCAGGAACATGTCCCAGACAATCCCATGGTATATTCCACCCTGCATGGTGGCATAGACATCTTCTATCTCATGTTCTCCATGTACTCCATCACATTGTTCCACTCAAACTGCCCCAGATAGTGCGTTCCCTTATGCATGGAATAGGCTGCGGACCCCTGGGCAAAGATATCTCCGGCCTCAGGCATTCTGTCCGGATGCAAAAGTCCTTCCATTCCCAGCATATGATAAACCTCATTGGCTGCCACGGCGCAAAGGTATTCTGTGTGGGGGCCTGCCCAGCTGTCTTCGGAGCCGCTGCAGATATAGAATGACCGGGGAGCAATGGCTCCAAGGATCCAGTGCTGGTCAAAGGGCATCTCCTTTTCACGGCCTGCATAGGAAGGCCAGCGTCTGGAAAACCAGTAGGGAAATACTTCCGTGATCTGCCCGATCCGCTCGCAGGTGTCATCCTTCATCTTACTTAAAGATGCGCCGCTGCATCCGGAAGCGCTGATGGCTGCCAGACGGAACCGTTCATCATTGGCCGCGCACCACAGGGCGGTTTTTCCCAGCCGTGAGTGGCCCATGACAGCGATCCTTGTCTTGTCAATGGTTTTCAGGGTCTGCAGATAATCCATGATCCGGCTGGCAGCAAAGGCCCACGCGCCGATAAATCCCCACTGGGTCTCTCCCCGCTTCATGTTCTGGGCATAGGTATCCGCGCAGAGATCATCCCACCGGGAGGCCCCTGTTATATACATCCCTGCCAGCCCCTGGGCAAAATCGTAGCGGTCTGCCTGGATGGTATCATAGTTTAAGACGGCAACAGCAAAGCCCTTTTCCATAATGGTTTCCACCGGAAAGCTGCAATAGACCGGATGCTCCGCAAACTGTAAGAACACAATAGCCGGAACCGGATGGTCTGCCACAGGCTCATAGTAATGGAAGGGAAACGTAAAGGGGCCGGAAGGAGTCATAAAGGATGCCTCTATTTTCCGGATCCTGGCCTTTCCCTGGATCTGGTTTTCCCAGCATCCCTTGACTGTAAAGGTTACATGCTCCGGCGCCGGAGGCATCTCTCCATAAACCTCTTTTGCAAAAAGGGTCAGGATTTCTTTTCTCCGTATCTCCCACATCTCTTTTGTAGTACAAGTCTCCCCATTATTCATGGTCAGCATTCCGGGAATCTGATACTGTTTCAGGATTTCTTTCAACATATGGTTTTACTCTCCCTCATGAATAGCCAGGAATTCATCTACATTATCTGACGTGATCAGCGCCGCGTCCACATGGACCACATCTTCTCCGGTAAGCTCCTCGCCGTTCATGATCCTGGCTGCCAGCTCTAAGCCTCCCCTGGCCAGTTCGCGGGCATCCTGCAGAGCCGTTGCGGAAAGGCTCCCTTCCTTGACGGCGTTGCATCCGTCTGCCATGCCGTCAACACCATAGGTGAACAGCTGGCGGTCTGCCGCCTTGGCAGCCTCGATGGTTCCCAGGATCATACTGTCGTTCATGGATACCACACCCTTAAGATCCGGGTAATGCTGCAGCCAGTCCTCTGTGATCCGCATAGCCTCTGCTGTGTCCCAGTCACCTCTCTGCACATCCACCACTTTAATGTCAGGACGGGTAGCAAGAACCTCATCCCAGCCCTTCTGGCGCAGCTCGGAATGGAGATTTCCCGCAGGCCCTAACAGCATGGCTATTTCCGCATTCTCGGGAATCTGGTCAATGGCATAGGTTGCCACCATTTTTCCTACCTCATACATGTCACAGTCTACATAAGGTGTAGCAGACTGATCATCATCATCATAGATCGGCGCCTGGATGGTGATTACCGGGATCCCTGCTTCCTGGGCCTGTTTCACAATCGGCGTGCAGGCATAGTAATCTGCCGCGCTGTAGAAAATCAGATCCGGATTCATGGCAATTGCATTTTCCAGCTGCTCTGCCTGAACATCTGCACTGAGTTTACCGTCAAGAACCTGCATATGATAGTTGGGATAATTCTCTGCGATCTGATCCTCAACACAGCTTACCAGCCAGTTACAGAACATGTCCTCCAGACCGTGGGCCACATAGATAATCTCAACAGTTTCATCCTCTGCCTTTGTCCCACCATTCCCAGGCGCTTCTGCCTTTGCCTCCTGCCCTGCTGCCGGTGCCTCTGTGGCCGCAGGTGCCGTCGTGGCCGCAGGTGCACTGCCGCCTCCTGACGAACACCCGGTTAGGGTACCTGCCAGCATTGCTGCCGCTACTGCTAATACGATTGTCTTTTTCATAGGTTTCTCCTTTTCCCTTTTTATTTGAACGGGCCTCATGGCACGGTTCATTCTTTAATAATGCCCATTATCCGCCGCCGTTTCCATAAGCTTTGATACACAGCCATTATTCCTTTGGCATACTGGCCTTCTTCTGCTTGTGGATCCTGCTGGAGTTCAGATCATACACAACTGCCAGCAAAATGATGATTCCTTTCACAATCTGCTGGACAAAGGGCTGGATGGAATTCAGATTCATAATATTCTGAAGCATCCCTACGATCAGTCCCCCTATGACGGTTCCCTGGATGGTTCCTACGCCTCCCAGCATACTGGTGCCGCCTATGACCGCAGCCGTGATTGCCTGAAACTCGTAACCAGAACCTGCGTCCGGATTGCCGGAATTCATCCGTGCCATCAGTACCACTCCTGCCAGCCCCATGATCATACTGCTGAAAATATAGGTTTTCAAAATCACGGAATCCGTCTTGATGCCGGATGCCTCAGCCGCTTTGGCATTGCCCCCGATAGCATAGATATAGCGTCCCTGTCTGGTATGGTTCAAAAGAATGTAGGACAGCACCGCGATGACAGCGGCAAAAACCGCCGGCATGGGAATGACCCGAAAGATCGTGGACTGCCCGAAGAACACAAAATCTCCCAGCTTATACAAGCTGTAGCCCCCTGTAAGCAGATACACAGAGCCCCGGCAGATCTCCATAACGGCCAGACCTGCAATAAATGGCGGAACATGAAGCTTTGTAACAATGGTGCCAAGAGCCGCTCCGCACACAGCCCCCATGGCGATTCCCGCCAGCAGAGATAACACCAGGGAGTGGGTTGCATAATAGACATAGATAGAAATAATCCCTGACAAGGCCATCTCTGCACCCACAGCCAGGTCAATACCGCCCATGGTGATCAGCAGAGTCTCACCAAATGCTGCCATCAGGATCACGGACATCTGCTTTAAAATATTCGTCAAATTCACCCGCGTCAGGAAATTGGGTGACAGAAAAATACATGCAATAAACATGAATACCGCCACCAGATAAATGCCGAACTTTGACCATTCAATCTTCTTGCCTTTCATCAGGCTTCTCCTCCTTCTATTGCCATTTTCATTATTGTAGTCTGATCCATATCCGAACCGGATACTTCCCCGACAAGACGTCCCCGGCACATAACGTAGATCCGGTCACACATGCCGATCAGCTCCGGAAGCTCGGATGAAATCATCAGGATTGCCAGACCCTTCCTGGCCAGCTCCGTCATATGGGCATAGATTTCAAATTTCGCGCCTACGTCGATTCCCCTAGTCGGCTCATCAAGAATCAGGACCCTGGGATTAATCAGGAACCATTTGGAAAGAACCACCTTCTGCTGGTTTCCGCCGCTTAAATTTTCCACCCTGGCATTAAGGGTCGGCGTTTTCACCCTAAACAGGTTCACCATCTCACTTACCACACGGTTTTCTTCTCCCAGCGCCAGCATCCTGCTCTTCAAAAGGCGTGTGTCCAGGCTGGACAAAGCAATATTTTCCCGGACGGAGCGGCAGCCTACAAATCCGAACTGTCGCCGGTCCTCGGATACCATGGCCAGTCCCTGCCGTTTTGCATCTGCCGGATGCCTGATAGAGACTGCTTTTCCGTCTATGAGCACTTCTCCACTTTCCAGGGGATCCATTCCAAATACCGCCCTGGCCAGCTCTGTACGTCCGGCCCCCATAAGGCCTGCCATTCCTACGATCTCGCCTCTCTTAATATGAAGGGAGATATCATGGAACTGGGTTCCGCAGCAGCTCTTAAGCTCAAGCCCGCCATCCCGGAGGGGCACGGTCTCCTTGGGATAAATATTTTCCAGCTTACGCCCCACCATATGGGCGATCAGGGTATCGTGATCCAGCTTCCCGACTGGCGCCGTATGCACCACCTTCCCGTCCCGCATCACCGTCACCTCATCTGCAATCTGGAAAATCTCCTCCAGCCGGTGTGATATGTAGATAAAACTGATTCCTCTGGCCTGGAGCTGCCTGATCTTTGCAAAAAGAATCTCTACCTCCTTATCTGTAATGGCTGAGGTAGGCTCATCCATAAAGTATAGCCCCGTCCCCGCAACTCTCTAAAATGGCGGTTTGAACGGTATGTAAAGCTGTGTTTTGTGTTTCTTCTTTAAATTATCCATCGAAAAAAGCATGACCACCGCCATGCCTTTTTCTCTCACAAACATGTCGTCTCACTTTCCTGCCTGCGGCCTATTCTCCCAGGCTATGTACCATCTCTCCTTCCTACCCCTACATGAATTTTTTCAGCACCCCCACATTCTTCTTTGCCAGCGCCTTTTTCGCCACCTCCAGTTCCTGCCTCAGCTGCTCATTTTCCTTCCGCAGTCTTTCTACCTCCTGCTGGGACATCGCAAGCTCATGGTTCATCGCCATGTCCAGCACCTCACGCCTGGGATCTGCCAGGCCCGCCTGCTGTTCCAGGGCACGGTCGATCTCCTTCCTCACCTGCGGGTTCTTATAAAAGAATCCCCTGGACAGGCCGGTCCTCTCCATCAGCTTCTGGATGCTGACCTTCTCCCCATCATCCACCATGCGGACGATCTCCCGTCTGGCCTTTTCGATCTTTGCTTCGCTGGCCTGCTTATTGACCGCCAGCATCCTGTCGTATTTGTTCATATTCTTCCTCCCATCCGTCCAGACATTCCAGAATCTTCAAGGACATCTGATGCCTTGCCTGCCGTGTCTCATCCGCGAGAGTCTGGTTGCTCATTTTCCGATAATATTTCACATTGA
>CAJTOW010000093.1:15672-16743 GCA_910577655.1 uncultured Lachnospiraceae bacterium
CCCAGCATCTGGTGGATGACCATCACCCTGGCTATCTGCTCCTCCATCCTTGTGATGGCGGCGTTCAGCCGTTTCAGTTCCGCATCTGAATAGGTCTTGAATTCGGCCCTGGGCATGGACGGGATGTCACGGCTCAGGAACAGCCCATTCAGGTTCCCGTATTCCAGGATCCTGCCAATGCTTTCCATAAGGGCACGTAGCCTGGTCAGCTCACTGCGGAGCTTCTTGGGAGTTCCCTCCTCTGTTTTTAAATAGGTCAGGTATTCCTCCAGGATCTCCCGGTCGAGCTGGCGGAAGGACCGGATATCCGGATGTCTTTCCCGCAGGAATCCCGACAGCCGCCGCACGGCGGTCAATTCCCTGGAGATACAGGCGATGGCCTCGTTCTGCAGGTTCAGATAGACCCCTTTCTTGGTCTCTTCCCGAAGCTCATCCTGCGTGATCTGAGTGAAATTGATGGTCTTATAATTCTTTACCAGATTCCCATGGAATGGGATGCCCAGCTTCTCCAGTTCCCAGATGTCTTTTTCCTTCTCCTCCCGGCTGTCAGGCGGCTCCAGAAAGTCCAGAAGCCGTTCCACATATCCCATAATCCCAGGTCGCATCCGGTAAGTGCTCCCGTAGTTTCCCTGCCTTTCATAATTTAACGGCATCCCCTCCTCCAGCATCCATGCCTTCAGTTTTCGGAACCATGTCTCCCGGTCCCAGTCCAGGAAATGCTCCAGTCCCTTCCCTTTTTTCTCCAGGAAGCGGCAGAGCTGGTTATAATCGCCCCGTTCGTTCAGAAGGGTAATCATGGACACCGTATCTATCCGTTTCTGGATAAATCCTGTCATCTCCCCCTGCAGAGCTGTGGGAAGCAGTTCCAGGTCAAATGCGGCGCTTTTCCCCATATATTTTTTCTGATGTTCCGTCAAGTCTTTGTACCCCTCCATATCCCTGAAATAAAGCTTCATCGCCATCAGTCCCCGCCCCCTTTCAGGCAGGCCATCAGGCTGTTTCCAGGCTTTGCGAAGAATTCCCCGCTGGTCCTGTCGATCCGGTCCGGCATGTAGTCGATGTACTGGCGGG
>CAJTOW010000094.1 GCA_910577655.1 uncultured Lachnospiraceae bacterium
CAGATGTTCCCTATTTATTAATTAGAAAAATGTCCTTGACAAGGGGTACAATTCAAATCAAATACATCAAGGAAGTGATTAAACATGATGGAACAAAAAGAGAATCGCATGATCTATCTGGACAATGCAGCCACCACGCTGCGTAAACCGGAAGCCGTGGCGCGGGCTGTGACGGAGGCTTTGTGCTCCATGGGCAATGCAGGCCGTGGCGGACATGAGGCTACCCTGGGGGCGTCGCGGGTGATTTTTGATACCAGGCAGAAGCTGGCAAAGCTCTTCCATGGGGAAAGCCCGAAACAGATTGTATTTACTGCCAACTCCACGGAGAGCCTGAACATGGCGGTCAAGGGAATCTTAAGCCCTGGGGATCATGTGATCACCACACAGCTGGAGCATAATTCTGTGCTTCGTCCCCTGTACGAGATGGAGAAACAGGGGGTAGAGCTTACCATTCTTCCGGCGAACCGGGAAGGATGCCTGCGGATGGAGGATTTCGGGCAGGCCGTTAGGGCAAATACAAAGGCTGTTTTCTGTACTCATGGCTCCAATGTGACGGGGAACCTGGTGGATATCCATGGGGTGGGAGAGACAGCCCGCAGGCATGGGATTCTGTTCTGTGTGGATGCTTCCCAGACAGCGGGAGTATTTCCCATTGATGTCCAGGAGATGAAGATCGATATTCTGTGCTTTACCGGGCATAAAGGGCTATTGGGGCCCCAGGGAACCGGAGGGATGTATGTGGGGAAGGGGGTGACGGTGCGTCCGCTGAAGACAGGGGGCAGCGGCGTCCTGACGTATGAGAGGGAGCATCCGTCCCGGATGCCAGCTGCTCTGGAGGCGGGTACCCTCAATGGCCATGGTCTGGCCGGACTGAATGGGGCTCTGGATTATATTAAGGAGACGGGAATCCATAAGATCCGGGAGAAGGAGCTGGATCTGATGTGGCAGTTTTATGAGGGAGTGAGACAGATTCCGGGTGTGAAGATTTATGGGGATTTCCGGAGGAGGCAGCGGTGCCCGGTGGTATCCCTGAATATCAGGGATTATGATTCTTCTGTGGTCAGTGACGAGCTGTTTGTGACCTATGGGATCGCCACCCGGCCAGGCGCCCACTGTGCGCCCCTGATGCATCAGGCCCTGGGGACTGTGGCCCAGGGAGCCGTGCGGTTCAGCTTTTCCCATTATAATACGGAGGAAGAGGTGGACATGGCAGTTGGGGCTGTGAAGGAAATCGCCAGAGGATGAAAGAAGGAGAAACATATGGAAAACAAAATCGTAGATGCCAGAGGGCTGGCCTGCCCTCTGCCAGTAATTAATGCCAAAAAGGCCATGGGAGAATTCAGGGAGGACGGGATTTTGACTGTACTGGTGGACAATGAGATCGCCTTGCAGAATCTTCAGAAGTTTGCGTCCCAGAGGGGGCTGGAGGCCAGCGGGGAAAAGAAGGCTGAAAAGAAATACCAGGTCACGATTCAGGTGGCGGCAGGCGCCTCTGACAGTGCCGGAGGCAGGAGAGAAAAGGCAGAAATCCCGGAAACGGATGACAGGGACAACAAGGAAAAAGGTCTGGTGGTAGTCTTATCTGCCAATGTCATGGGAAGCGGGGACGTGAAGCTTGGGACAGCGCTTATGAAGGCATTTGTGTTTGCACTGACGAAACAGGACATCCTGCCAGAGACGATCCTGTGTTATAATTCCGGCGCATATCTCACCTGCCAGGGTTCCGATTCCCTGGAGGATTTCAAGGCCCTGGAAGCCGAAGGCGTGCGGGTCATGACTTGTGGAACCTGTCTGGATTTCTACGGGCTCAAAGAGCAGCTGGCAGTGGGCAGCGTCACCAATATGTATGAGATCGTGGAGATCATGGAAGGAGCAAAGAAGCTGGTTCGGCCCTGATATTTAGAGGGTTGAATATGAACGGAACATATGTTCGAAAAACGCTTGAAAGATTTTGTGCGATGTGTTATACTTTTGTTAGATCATAGAGCTTCATGTAGACGAAGGAACTGGCACAAAAGACTTTACTTTAACGGCAGGTGTTGACCAAGGAAGCCAGGAAGCTGTAAGGCCGCTGGGAGGTGATTTTATCCATGTATTTTCTGGTTGATTTTGAGAATGTTCTCAGTGATGGATTAAGAGGCGCCCAGTATCTGAAAGCAGATGATACGGTGATCATTTTCTATAGCCAGGTATGTGACAAGGTTCAGCAGGGAGTCATCCGCCAGATCATGGATTCTGCCTGCCATCTGGATATCTGTAAACTGCAAAAGCAGGGGAAGAATGCGCTGGATTTCTACATAGCGACTTGTCTTGGCGCGGTATTTGGAAGCGGATATGCGGGAAAGGCGGCGATTGTCAGCAGGGATCAGGGATTTACGGCAGTCCGGGATTACTGGAAAGGTTACGCCGGGAAAACGGCAGAGGTGATCCTCGGCCCGACTCTGGAGCAGTGTATCTTGTCGGCCAATGAGAAGCAGTCCGGCAGAAAAATCCTGTATCTGGATTCTGTGAAGACCTTTGGGAAGAAGGACGGGCTGGAGATATACCGGAAGATGAGATATCTGATGTTACTATTCACGGGGGGCATCTTCTTGTCCGGCTCCGCCGGACAAGAAGCATCGGGCGTCCGCCTGATGTGGAAAACTGGACGAAAACAGTCTTGCAAGCGAGCTTGACGTCTGTTTTTGTCCAGTTTTCCCCGCCCCGTGAACTGTAACTATCTGATCGGGTGATTGACTGGCTTTTGTAATTGCAGGTTGTTATTCTGCTATGAAAATGCTATAATAATGCCAGTGAAATGGCAGTGTTTTGCCATGACCAGAAGGAGAAATGTGATGAGTTTTTCAGACGAGATAAGAAATATCCGGCAGAGTTGTTTTCTTAGCCAGGATTCCTTTGCAAAAGCACTGGATGCGTCTTTCTCAACAATCAATCGTTGGGAGACAGGCAAAACAATACCAAACTGCATGATGATGGGGAAAATAGCACAGTTCTGCAAAGAAAATGGCATCAGTTATCAGGCGGCTGATAAAGCATGGAAGGAGTGCAGGAATGGTTCAGGTTCAAAAGAATAATAACCTTTTTGCAATGACGCTGAAAGATAAATATTACATTGATTTCTTCTCCGGTTGTGGAGGCTTATCCCTGGGATTAGGCTATGCGGGATGGAACGGATTTCTGGCAATTGAGAAAGATCCGATGGCTTTTGCAACTTTCAAATATAATCTGGTTGATGAAGATGCCTCATATCAGCATTTTAAGGCGTGGCCGGACTGGATTTCCAGGGAAGCACATTCCATTGAAGAGGTATTGGACGACCCATCTGCCCGAAAGAAGCTGGAAGAATTGAAGGGAAAGGTTGCGCTGGTTGCGGGCGGTCCTCCGTGCCAGGGGTTTTCTGTAGCAGGGGCAAGGAATGGTAACGATCCACGCAACCTTCTTGTTTTTAAACAGATTGAGGCAATCAGGATACTCAAACCAATGTTTTGCATTGTTGAAAATGTGGGTGGCTTTGCAAGAAAATTTGTTTCACAGCCTATAGATGGAATCGCAATCAGTATTGCAGATGCTGCCATGAAGGAAATAGAGAATCTGGGATATAATGTTGGAATGGTAACAATTAATGCTGCCGATTATGGGGTTCCGCAGCTACGGGAACGGGTGATTATTTTTGGTATATTAAAGGAATTTGCCGGAACCATCAGGGTCTCAGAATTATTGCAGGATCACCTGAAAAAAATAAGTAATGACCAGCGGGAACAGCTGGGTCTGGCTACCGAAAGGTATGTGAATATCGAGGAGGCTATCAGCGACCTTTCAGGAGAGGAATCTGTGACTGATCCTGAATTTCCCAAATATAAGACAGTTCGTTATCTTGCGCCGAACAGCGCTTACCAGACACTGATGCGCCGCAATGCCATGAGCCGGATCATTCCTAATTGCCACCGGTTTAATAATCATAGTGAAAAATCAGTGGCTTTATATAAAAAGGCATTGGAGACACAGCCGGCAGGAAGACTTTCTAAAGAGTTTTTATATGAAAATGGATGTCATTCGAACAAGCGCTTTGTATTAGATACGTCAAAGCCCAGTTCAACGCTTACCACTGCCCCAGAGGAATTGATCCACTACAAACATCCGCGGGTGGTTACTTTAAGAGAGATGGCACGACTTCAGTCTTTTCCGGATGATTTTGAATTTATGGGGAGATATACACTGAACGGTCCTGCGCGTGGAATTGATGTTCCGAGAAATGCGCAGATAGGAAATGCCATACCCCCATTAGTGGGTATGGCATTAGGAACGGCTGTGGATGATATTGCAGGTATGATTCTCAGTAATGATTTGCAATTGCAGAAATACAGATAATTGTTCAGTAGGCTGTGCATCAGCAGGGGTAACATTTATTATTCGTTGATTTTTTCAAGAATCCATTCCGTAACAAGAGCATTGGCATCCTGTTTATGCGCATTGGCATACTGATGCAGTGATCTTAGTATGGAACCCTGGATTTTTATTGGGCGGTAGTATTCTGGGTAAGCCCAGCTGCACTTGCTGCAGTCCTCCTTACAACCGCGGCAGGCTGTACTCTTGATATTATTGCAGGAATCACAAAGTGGCTGCCAGTTGGCCAGTTCATCTGTGCCGCCGCGGGAGCGTGGAACTTTGTGATCCTGCTGAAATCCCTTCTCGTCAGCAGGACTCCCGCAAGCGGCACATACATTTTCATAGTGGGAAAGTACTCTGCCCCAACTCTCATCCGATAGATGTGAACGAGGAGTTTTCTTCGGGTAAATGTTTGTGTTAATCATCTGATACTGAGTTCCTTGTTTTACCACACCAAGAAATCCTTCTTCACCCTGCAGCTCCCGCAGCCGTCGGAAAACATCCAGATATGGTTTGCCTTTTGCTGTATTTACCGCCTCACGGATGGTATCCCTGTCAATGACTGGTCCAGGGATGCCGTGTCCTCTGGGCCATAGAGTTTCGAGGATAACCCGATAGATTTTCCGGTTTGATTGGCTGGATGTGATAAAGCCTTCCGCAGCTTTTTCAATCCATTCATCTCGATCAATAAGGGGGCTGGGGATGGGATTGGGAGGGAGTAGCGCGGACTGCTTTATCATGGCTTTGCTTTTTCTTTTTGCTATAGTCATAGGATAACTTCCTTTCTGTTTGATTTCTAACAGAGCAGCACTCCTCCCTTATCCGCTGAGGCCGCCAGTCTGGAATACCGTTTCAGATATCCGCTGGCTGGTTTGGGTTCGTAGGTCCATTCTGCTTTTCTTCTGGCAAGTTCCTCATCGCTTACGTGGAGGGTCAGTTCCTTCTTATAGACATCGATGTTGATCTGGTCTCCGTCCCTTACCAGGGCGATGGGGCCGCCTGCGGCTGCTTCCGGGGAGACATGGCCCACGAAACAGCCATTGTTGGTGCCGGAGAAGCGGCCATCAGTCACCACAGCAGTGGTCTTATTAAGGCCCTGGCCGTAGAGCATCTTTAAGGGCTGATACATTTCCCGCATACCGGGGCCGCCCTTGGGACCTTCGTAGCGGATGATGACCACATGGCCGGCCTTTATCCGGCGCTGGCGGATGGCTTCGGTGCATTCCTCCTCCGAATCAAAGCAGATGGCGGTTCCGGTGAAATGTCTGGCTTCCTCGGCAATGGCGGCTGGCTTGGCCACACCTGTGTCGGGAGCCAGGTTGCCGCGCATGATGGCCAGACCGCCCAGAGTGCTGTGGGGATTGTCCAGGGGACGGATGATCTCCGGGTTGGGTGCATAGCAGTTCTTGTAATGCTCCAGATTGGCGCCAAGGGTTTGCCCGGTGACAGTCATCACATCCAGGGCCAGACTGTCTTTGATGATTTTCATGACCTCCGGGATCCCGCCTGCCTTATACAGATCTTCACTGTCATAGACCACACTGGCGGGACTGATCTTTGCAATATGGGGGATCTCATTGCTGATATGTTCGAATTCGTCCATGATCAGGGCAGGATCGATTCCCAGCTCCCAGGCCAGGGCGCAGGTATGGATCACGGCGTTGGTGGAGCCGCCTACAGCCATGAGGATGCGGATGGCATTGCGGATGGCGTCCATGGTCATGATCTGTCGGGCGGTGATCCCGCGCTTTACCAGTTCCACGATCTTCTCACCGCTCTGGAGGGCAGAGCGCAGACGCTCATTGTAGAATGCCGGGATGAAGGCAGAGCCGGTGAGACTCATGCCCAGGGCTTCTGCCTCCGCACACATGGTATTGGCCGTACCCATGAACTGGCAGGAGCCGCAGGTGGGGCAGGCTACGGTGGTCAGATTCTGGAGATCCTCATAGGAGGCATGGCCGGTCTGGTACATGCCGATGGCCTCGGTGATGGTGGTGCTGTCGGAACGGGTGCGGTTGGCAAAGGGAGGGCCTCCGGCCATGCAGCCGCCGGCCACGAAGATAGCCGGGATATCCAGTCTTGCGGCAGCCATCAGCATACCAGGAACGATCTTGTCGCAGGAGCCAAGGAGTACCAGACCATCCAGCTTGTGGGCGCGGGCCTGGATCTCGATGCTGTCTGCGATATTGTCCCGTGAGGGCAGGGCATAGTTGTTGCCGATGTGTCCGGTGGCTACCCCGTCACAGCAGGCGATGACGCCGAACTCTGCAGGAGTCCCGCCGGCCCGGTAGATGCCATACTTTACCTGCTCTGCCAGATCCCGCAGGCTGGTATGGCCAGGGACCATATCATTGAAGGAATTGGCGATACCGATGATGGGCCGGTCCAGGTCGTCGTCGGAATATCCGCAGCCCTTCCAGAGTACCTTGTTGGTCAGCATTTCATCGTCGTTGAAATGTCCGTAGGTTTTTTCGCTCATAATGGATGTCCTCCTGAATTGTTGCAGTGGTATGTGGAATCAATATGGGTTTATCATATCATCAATGAGGGGAATTTTCAATGTTGCCCTTGAAAGGGCTGGGTTGCTGGTTATGGGGGATGGTAACAGTTGAGATAGGTCAGCGTGGTGAACACGCAGACCTATCTCAACCGTTACGGGGGATGTTCCAGAACTGGTATCTGCCGGCCAGGGGAAACAATCTGGCTATGAACAGTAACATTTTTAACCTTATTTTCAACTTTTTCCATTAAATCAAGTTGACATATTTAAGTTAATTTAATATAATAAAGTTTAACAACAAACAAATGGAGAACGGAGAACGGGGAGTAATGAAAAAGAATGTTCGTTTGGCAGACATCGCGGAAAAGCTGCAGGTGAGTGTGGTAACAGTGTCCAATGCGCTGTCAGGCCAGAAGGGGGTCAGTGAGGAGCTGCGGCTGAAGATCCGCCAGGTAGCGGCGGAGATGGGATACCAGGCCAGGGGCACAGGAGAGACCTCTGGGAAGAAGGTGCTCAATGTAGGGGTGATTATTTCGGAAAAGTACCTGGGGGACTATCCCTCCTACTACTGGAAGGTATATCAGGAGCTGTCCCTGATCGCGGGGATCCACAACTGTGTGATCCTCTTCGAGGTGTTGCGCCATGAACGGGAGCGGGCCAGGGAGCTGCCGCTGTTTGCCACAGAGCAGCAGATACAGGGACTGATTGTCATCGGGGAGATTGGCAGGCCGTATCTGGAGATGCTGGCCAGCCACCAGGAATTTTTCGTGGTGCTGGTGGATTTTATGAAGCAGGGGATTCCCCTTCACTCCATTATGGCAGATAACTACTATGGCATGTACAAGATGGTCAATTACCTGATCGATCAGGGACACCAGAAGATTGCCTATGTAGGGACCCTGAAGGCCAGCAACAGTATCACAGACCGGTATTTCGGATACAGGAAGGCTCTTCTGGAGAATGATATCCAGCCACGGGAAGACTGGGTGCTGGACGACAGAACCATGGAAGGCCAGATCGGGAATATAAAGCTCCCCCAGGAAATGCCTACTGCCTTTGCCTGCAACTGTGACCTGACGGCCAGCGAGCTTGTGAATCTGCTGGAGAGCCGGGGCTACCAGGTGCCGGAGGATATTTCCATCGTCGGCTTTGACAACTATCTCTATGAGGGCTTGTGCGATGTGAAGATCACCAGCTATGAGGTGGACATTAAGGAGATGGTACGGTGTGCCATCAAGACCGTGGTAGCCATGGTGGAATACGGAACGGCCCGGACCGATATGCGCCTGGTATCCGGGCGGGTGGTGATGAAGGAAAGCGTCAGACAAATCTAAACAGAACGTCAGGGGAACTCCGGGAAGGCCGGGGTTCTTTTTTGCTTTATAGGAAATTGCGTCCTATAAAGCAAAACCCTCCGGGGGATGCGCACTACGCGCAGAGGAAGATGGCTGCTGTCGCAGCCGCGCTCCGGCGCGAGAGTCCGGCCCGCCGGACTCTTTGTTCTTCTGTGGAAATTGCTGCGGGAAATTTAGTATAGGATATACATCTACGGGGAACAAATTAAATTAAAGTATTTAATTCAATTAACTGAATTGTTGGATTGGCTTTAATGGCAAATGCAACAAAAATATCTTCTGAATATCGTGTATAACTCACAAAAACTCCTGGAAAAGCAAAAAACATATTGTATTTTTCTGAAATTAATACTATAATTAAAGAAAATAAAAAGCTTTTTAAATTAAATTATAGATTAAATATAAAGGAGAACGGTATGAAGACCAGAAACATGAAAACCGGAAGCAGGAAAGCGGCTCTGGTTCTGGCAGCGGTAATGGGATTATCCCCCTGCCTGACTATGATATCGCCAGCAGCGCCGGAGACCCAGGACATTTCCGGCACCCAGGGGACAGACGCATCCGGTGTCCAGGCAGTTTCCGGAACCCAGGGGCCGGACACATCCAGTGCCCAGGCAGTTTCCGGCACCCATGGGACAGACATATCCGGTGTCCATGCAGCTTCCGTCACCCAGGGATCCGGCGCATCTGGAGAAATCAGCCGCATATGGGATTTCGCAGAGGACAGCCAGGGCTGGGTCTACGATGACAGCTGGGCCGGGGACAGTTATACAGGGGGCGGCGCCTGCGAGTATGATCCGGAGAAGCAGATGCTTCGGCTGAGTCTGGACTACTCCCTGAACAAGGACAATGGCTACAGCCAGACCGGCATCAGCCTCATAGAAGAGGGCGGCATTGATTACACAGACTTTAAGGCCCTGAATTTTGATCTTTATTACGATCCTGAGGCATATTCCACCGGACAGCTGACAGTGAAGGCTTTCGCCAACAATATCTTCCGGGATCAGAGCTGCAATGTGAACCAGACCTTCCCGGAGGATGTGGACGGTTTGAAGCTGGTCAGCGTGACTCTGGGCTGCGATCCTCAGTACACGCTGCGGGAACAGCCGGAGAAGCTGATGATCCAGCTGATCGGCAACAATTCCGATTACCACGGATATGTGTGGATTGATAACATTTCCTTAAGCAGCGTCCGGAAAGAAAAATTTCTCAAGGAGAGTACCATACCAGTACATACAGATACGGTGATTGGCCATGAGGCAGACGGTCTGGTGGTCAACGGAACTAAGACCACCTATGCCGGGGATGTGCAGCTGGCAGATCCCCAGGCAGACGCAGCTACCGTGGCCATGTACCAGTATCTGAAAGCGGTGGGAGAGTCGGAAGGGACTTTGTTCGGCCACATGGAGGACACGGTTCTCAAGGCGGGCGCCGCAGACCTAAGCGATTCCGATACCAGAGATGTCACGGGCTCCCTGGCGGCTATCATCGGTATGGACTGCGGCGGAAGCTTCTCCGGTTTTGCCTCAAAGTATAACAGCCGCTATCCGGAAGGCACACAGCTTCCGGATACCAATGAAGGGAATATCCGGGCGGCGGCCCTGTTCTCCAACCGGGCCATTGCCGAGGGCGGCATCATTACCTTATCCTCCCATATGCCCAACTTTTCTGGAACCGTGAAGCTGGAGGGAACATTTGACAAAAGCTATGATAATTACGATTTCCGTGGGGCCGATTCCTACAACCTTACAGGAAACTGTATGAACGAGATCCTGCCTGGCGGACTGTATCATGACGCGTTCCGGGCCCATCTGGACCTGATCGCCGATTACGTCAGTCAGGTGGAGGGGCCGGTGCTGTTTCGGCCTTTCCATGAGAATACAGGAAGCTGGTTCTGGTGGGGCAAGGCTTTCTGCGATTCCCAGACCTACAAGAACGTATTCAAATATACGGTAGAGTATCTGCGGGACGAGCGGGGGATCCACAATCTTCTGTATCTGTACGGGCCAGGGTCTGAGGCCTCCACGGCGGCAGAGTACGAGGAGCGGTATCCAGGTGACGAATATGTGGATATGGTAGGCTTTGATACTTATGACAACAACCCGGTTCCTGACGAGGAAGGCTACACCTTCCTGGATACCTTCGAGAATACGGTGAAGCTGACAGATGCATTTGCCAAGGATCATGGAAAACTGTTTGCGGTGACAGAGACCGGTATGTCCTTTGCCAGGGACGGCGGCATCACCGAGGCAGGCAACCGGAGGCCGGAATGGTACACGGAGATCCTGGATATCATCACTAAGCCGGAGTATGACTGCTGCTACTTCATGCTGTGGTCCAACTACTCCCGGGCAGGAGGCTATTATACACCCTTTGTCACAGAGATGCGGGACAATGGAGTCCGGTTCGGACACGAGCTGTTAGACCCGTTCATCTCCATGTATAATAATAGGAAGAGCATCTTCGCCAGCGATCAGGCGGCGGTCATGAAGGATGTGCTGGCCGGAAGCCTGAAAAAGCCCCAGGTGAAGCCCTATAGAAATGTCAGCGGCTATATTACGGCTCCCGTATCTGGTACACGTCTTCTGGATGAGACCCTGCTGACTGCCAGACTGAACCAGGAGGTGTCCCAGGCCCAGTTTAAGATCAGGGGAAATGGACAGGAAGCAGTGGTGGATGCCATGGTAACAGGAAGAAAGGCCGAGGCGGTTCTGGCTGAGGATGTGCTGGCCGGTCTGGGAGAAGCGGCAGACGGAACCGTGACACTGTACGCAGACGGAGAACAGCTCCAGGAGCTTTCCGTGCTGCTGAATATAGAACCCAGGCCAGAGGATCCGCTTCTCGTTGATGATTTTGAGTCCTATGCAGGTCTGGAGAATCTGCTGGTTAGCAGTTGGTCCTCCAACAAGGACGGGGGCTGTGAGGCAAGGATCACCTTAAGCGACCGGTTCTCTGCAGATGGAAGCTTTGCCCTGCAGTTCGACTATACGGAGACCCGCAATGGCTGGGCCGGCTGTGAGTTTGCCAAGGAGACCGACTGGTCAGACTGCAATGCCCTCCAGTTCTGGGTGATGCCTGACGGCAATAACCAGAAGACAGTGATGCAGATCAAGACAACGTCCGGCGGCGGCTACGAGGCCTATCTCCAGGAGTATGCGGAGTATGCCCAGAGCGATATGCCCCTTCTGGTGACCCTGCCCTTTGAGGAATTTGTAGATAAAAACGGCAGAGGCCCCCTGACCAGTGAAGCTGCGGCAGGTATTTCAGGATTTGGCATCTGGATCAATGCCATCCCGGATTCGCCGGCCATGGGGGAGGACGGCACGGTCACCGGAACCATGTACTATGACGAGATCCGCGCCGTGAAGACCACTGCGGCAGGCCCGGTATTCGAAAAGCAGGAGCTGTCCGGAGAAGCGGCAGAGGCGGCAGCAGGCAGTGGTGCGGATACAGAACAGGACAGATCCGGCAGTTCAGACCAGACAGCCAGTGACGGCGGCAATGGAGAGAACACGGGAAATGCAGACGGCAAAAAGGCTGCATCCACTGTCACGGCAGGCATGTATGTGGTGCCGGTGGTATCTGGCATGGTGGCGGTGATGTCCCTGATCTGTCTGGTCCTGCTGGCTCTTGGAAAAAGAAGGAAAGACTGATCAATATCTGCGGAGAGGAGAACAAACATGAAGATTTTGCCAAAGCTTTGGGAAAACATGATGGCCAGACGGACCATGAGCATTGTACTCTGTGCGGCCTTAAGTGTGACGGCTACAGGAATCTGCGCGGCCACTACTTCGGATCTAGCAGAGGAGACGGCAAGAGCCAGGGAAGCAGTTGCAGCTGTGGAAGAAACCACAGGCGAATCTGCCGCCCGGGACGGGGAGCACCCGGGCCAGTCTCAGGTATCCACAGAGAAACTGGAAGGGATCCCCCTGGAAAATGATACCGGCGCCCAGGATGAGCCGGAGGAGGAAGACACCCGCTGCATCCATACCTTCACCCAGGCGTGGGCGGGCTACGAGTGCAAGCTTACAGACTATGTCAGCGGCTATGAGCCGGGAGACGAGGTGCGGATCCAGGCAGTCTTCAACAAGCAGGTGGGCAGTCAGTTCGGAATGTACATAGACGGAGCCTGGAATGCATTTCCGGGAGAGGGAAAGACCAGGAACATCACCCTGATCCCGGACAGTGATTATCTTAACATCCAGATTACCGATATGAAGGGGCTGCCTTCCGTGAATCTGGCCGACATTTCCGTGGAAATATCCAAAAAGGGCGAGGCGGATTCTGGCAGCTATCTGCACCGGTTCACCGGACTGTGGCAGGGCTTTGAGACCAGATTCTCGGATTACAACCCGGACTATGAGCCGGGGGATGAGGTGAAGGTTACCGTGGTCTACAACAAGAAGGTTACCAGCCAGATGGGGATGAACATTGGCGGCGCCTGGACCACGGAAAGCGGGGAAGGCAAGACGCTGGTGAAGACCATCACCCCGGATAACGATTATCTTAATATCCAGATTTCCGACATGTGGGCAAGTTATTCCGTGGGCATTGTCTCCATCAGTGTGGAGATCACCAAAAAAGGCCCCGGCGTGTCAGCCTACGGCGGAGGAGGCGGTCTTACTACCCGCAACTATACGCAGCCTGGAGATTATCTTTTGTTTAACGGAGAAACCAACGAGTCCTACAACTGCAATGATGCCTGGATTCAGTACTGCGCGGATACCGACTACCTGACCCTGACCTATACCTGCGCTCCGGAGCATGAGAACTGGGGCGTCCTGGGATGGCAGGCGACTCTGGACGGAGAGTGGACCAACGGCCCCTCCTACAGCGCCGACGCAGGGGATTCCACCAGAGAAGTGAGCCAGACCTTCAGCGTCCGCTACCTGCGCAAGATGATGGGCATCACTGAGGATACAAATGTAGGTTCTCTGAGCCTGGGCGCCTGGAGCGAAGGACAGATCAAGGATCTGACTCTTCATGTAGGCTCTGAGATCCCCAGGGATATGCACCTGTTCCAGGACGGCGCCCCCAACCAGGCCTGGGTCTGCACGGATATTGAGCGGATCCTGGACCTGCCTGATGAAAAATACATCTGCGTCCAGTATACCTGCGCCACTCCGGACTATGAGGGCTGGACGATTCTCACATGGGGCGCCTCGGTCAACGGCGAGTGGAAGAACGGAAAGAGCTACAAGACCTCTACCAGAGAGGCCACAAGAAATCATTTCGACAGCATGCGTATGGATGCCTTCCGGAATATGCTGCATCTGAGCTGGGACGCAAAAGTGGATTCCGTCACCCTGTCAGCCTACAATGACGGGCGGATTCTGGATATCTGGATCAGTGATACCAAGGTGGAGGATCCAGGCAACTCCAAGAAGGATAAGGTGGATAAGGAGTCCAGATACTCCTCCGGCAACGGCGGCCTCTGGAACCGGGTGGAGGGTACTGAAGGAGACGCCTATGACCAGAATATTTCCCTCAATGGCTGGGAATGGGCATCTGGTGATAAGTCCCTGAAAGATGAAGACAAGATCATCCAGAGCCTGCGGGAGCAGACTTACCTGGTCCTGGAATATACTCCTAAGGACGCGGACGCCCCCAGTCTCCAGTTCACCATGTGGGATGGGAAACAGAAGCAGATCGCTGCGTCGGACGCAGGAGACGGAAGGGCCATCTTCGCCTACAAAGACATTGCCGTAGAGCTGTCCGGCTATCTGATTCCCCAGGAGATCAGGAATCTCCAGGTCAGTGCGTCGGAGGATGATATCACGCTGGTCAGGGTGAGGGTGGTTAAGGATGACAGCGACCCCAAGGATGTGCCCATCGCCGTACTGACAAGTGACTGGAGCGGATTTGGCACGGAGATCAGCAAGTGGCATTCCGAGTTCCAGGTGGGAGATACGGTAACTGTCACTGTCACCTTTGACAAGCGGGCACCAGGATATATTGCTTACAATTCCAGTCCCGACAACTGGGACCGGGGAGCGGAGATGTACGGTGAAGTCATCACCCGGACATTTTGTCCTTACAATGACCACATGGATATTACTATCGGCGCAATACCTGAGAACAAGCGATATGTGATCATCCGGGACATTAAGGTGGAGATTGCCGGAAAGCGGAATTTCAATGATTATGTGATTCTTGAGGGCGGCGCCAACATGGGCCGTCTGGCCTGCACCACCAGGGAAGCAGCCACCGCGGCCCTGACTGATGCAGAGATCCAGGAAGGAACCAGGCTGGTGCTGACCATGGAGAAGGCAGAGCCTGATGCCCAGGAGCAGGAAGCCGTCCGGGCCGTATTCGGTGATCAGGCGGAGGATGTCCATGTGGCACTGGCGGTGGATATCAACGTCTACAAGGAAGATAGCAAAAAAAACAGAACCCGGATCACGGAGACTATGAGTCCCATCCCGCTGAAAATCACGGTTCCCAGGGATCTTGAGAAAACGGGAAATGATTTCGCCATGGTGCGTGACCATGAGGGCGAACTGGAGTTTCTGGAAGATAGGGACGGTAACCCGGATACGGTGACCTTCCGGTCGGATGCATTTTCCAGATTTACCATGGTATATGGAGAGCCGGGGGCATTTGACGGAATCAGCGGAGCAGTAAGGTCCTTCCGCTCTGAGTGGGATACCTTCAGCACCAGTTTCAGCACCTACTTTGAGCGTTACCAGCCAGGAAAGCCTACAACGGTAACCCTGACCTTCGAAAAGCCGGTAAAAGCTTATGTGGATTACAATGCACCGGACTGGACCCGGGTGGAAGGAAGCGGCTTATCCACTACTTTCACCACAACTGTCATTCCCGCAGATGACAGTCTGGGGATCGGTATCGCTGATTTGGGCGGCAACAGTAAGGTGAAGCTTCTGTCCGTGAAGGTGGAGCAGGAAATGGAGAAGATCTATGGCTTTGACGCTGCCGGCCAGGTATTTGAGACTACCTTTGATACCTATAACCGGGCATTTGTTCCGGGATTCCCGGCCAAGGTGACCCTGACTTTTGACAATGCGGTCATCAGCTCCATAGGTTACAACGCGCCTGACGAGAAAACCGTGGCAGGTACTTCGCCGGCCAAGGTGATGACAGTTACCATTACGCCGGAGGATAATAATCTGCGGATCTGGCTGACCAGCTTGTGTGGCGGAAAAACTGCCAATCTGGTGGATGTGACCGTGGAGCAGGATTTCAGCGGCTGTGAAGCTATCCATACGTACCGTTCTACCTATGCGGGTATGGAAGAAGACAGGAAGATAACAGATTATTACAGTGAATTCCAGCCTGGGGACAAGGTGAAAGTGACCCTGATCTTCGATAAGAAGGTACAGTCGGGACTGGTCTACTATAATCCAGGATGGACCAGGGAGGAAGGTAATGTCTCCAGCACCAGCCTGACAAAGACCGTGGTGCCGCAGACCGATGCCTGGAATGCACAGATTGTGGACCTGTGCGGCAATGAGGCAGTAAGCCTGTTGTATGTGTATATGGAACCTGTGGAAGAGGATCCGCTGTATACCTTTACCCTGGCAGAAAACAGCTTTACCTCTGCTTTTGACCAGTATGATGAGACCTTTGAGACAGCCAGGGAGACCACCGTGAATCTGACCTTTGATAAGCCGGTGAAGGCCCAGATCAGATACAAAGGGACAGAGGGCGATGCTGTGGCAGAAAGCACTGAGTACAGCAGGAACATGACCTTTACCATCACACCTGCAGATAAAACCATGGAAATCCAGATCACGGATATGAATGGGAATACCATCGTGAAGCTGGTGGATGTGAGTGTGGAGCAGGAAGATTTAACGGATGCAGTGTACAAATTCACAGATGCTGACTTTGGGTGGAGTGCAGGGCATGACTTCAAATTCAGTGATTTTAACAGTTCCTTTGAGGCCGGGAGAGAGACAACAGTAACCCTTGTGTTTGATAAGGAAATTAACAGCCGGTTTGACTATACGGATAAGAATCTTGGCTGGCAGGGAATTGAAGGAAGCGGCCGGAAAGAAGTAATCATAACAGGTATACCAGACGATGACAGCTTTAATGTAAAGGTGACAGACCCGAAGGGCGCGGATGTGGTGTATCTGTTGTCGGTGAAGGTGGAGCAGAAACAGCAGACCGAAGCGCTGCATGAGTTTACAAGTGCATGGGCCGGATTTGAAACCAGCTTTGAGACCTATAACGACCAGTTCCAGTCCGGGAAAGAAACAACGGTTACCCTGACCTTTGACAAGGAAGTGAAGGCGCAGGTTGGCTACCATGACGGGAATGATTCGGGAGCATTCAAGAATGCGGAAGGAACCAGCATAAGCAGGAGCCTGACCGTGACATTCCTGCCGTCCGATGATTACATGAACATCCAGATCATGGATATGAATG
>CAJTOW010000095.1 GCA_910577655.1 uncultured Lachnospiraceae bacterium
CCCTGCATGTCCACGGTGCGCCCGGGCGTTATGAAGAAAGCAGAATTTGACCAGGCCAAAGCAGATGTCTGCCAGATCGAGAAAGCAGCCGTGAAGGTGGATGCAGCCGCCTTAAAGACCAGGGTTCTGGAAGTAGTCAAAGAGACCAGGAGGCTGGCTGACTTAATCGGCGCCGATATCGTGGTATCCGTAGGCAGGGGCATCAGCAAGGATCCTGAAAAGGGCATCAGGCTGGCCGAGGATCTGGCCGAGGCCCTGGGCGGCGGCGTGGTAGGCGCGTCCCGTGCCGTGGTAGACGCAGGCTGGATCACCTCCGACCATCAGGTAGGCCAGACCGGAAAGACCGTCCATCCCAGGATCTATGTGGCCCTTGGCATCTCCGGCGCCATCCAGCACAAGGCCGGTATGCAGGATTCCGAGCTGATCATCGCCGTAGACAACAATGAGACCGCACCCATCTTCGAGTGCGCAGATTACGGCATCGTGGGCGATCTGTTCACGGTGGTTCCGCTGATGATTGATGCCGTCAAGGCAGCAAGAGAAGCTAAATAAATCAGCATAAAAGTGAAAAACCGCCGCGGTATGTGACGGTTTTTCACTGCGTTTATGAGTGGAGGTACTTATGAATAAGAAAATGAATCGCTGGACCTACGCGGTGGTAGGCGTGATTGTACTGCTGCTGGCAGGTCTGGTATACGCATGGAGCGTGATCTCGTCTCCGGTTGCGGCATATTTTACAGAGTGGACCAAAGCCCAGCTGAGCCTGACATTTACCATCTGTATGGGATTCTTCTGTGTAGGCGGATTTGTGGGCGGTCTGCTTAACGGCAAGATCAATGTGAAATTCAGTGTGTGGGCCTCCGCACTGTTCTTTTTCCTGGGATTTCTGATTGCATCCAGAGCCAACAGCACCTCGGTCCTGTATCTGGGCTACGGTGTATTCTGTGGCTTCGCATCCGGTCTGGTGTACAATGCAGTCATGAGTACCATGCTGGGGTGGTTTCCGGACAAACAGGGGATGGTATCCGGTATCCTTCTGTTCGGCTTCGGCTTCAGCAGCTTTCTTGTGGGAAAGGTCTACCAGGCAGTGACGCCCTCCGGTGAAGGCGTGGATGCCTGGAGAAATACCTTCTTCATGTTCGGAATCCTGCTTCTGGTGGTGATTGCGGTCTGCGGCTTCTTCTTTGTGAAGCCCACCCCGGAGGACCTGGCAGGAATCAGGACGGACAAGGCAGCCGGCGGGAAGAAGAAGGCAGAGGGGATTGAGGCGACACCAGTGGAGATGGTGAAAAATCCTTCCTTCTGGCTGTATTTTGCCTGGGCGGTGCTTCTCAGCGCGGCCGGACTTGCCCTGATCTCCCAGGCCAGCGGAGTGGCCACAGAGGTTGGCCCGGATGTGGATCTGGGAACCATCGCCACAGTGGTGGGCCTGATCTCCATCTGCAACGGCTTCGGACGTCTGTTCTTCGGAGGGCTCTTTGACAAGGCGGGCCGCATGGTGACCATGACTCTGATCACCATATCCTTTATGATATCCGTCACCGTGATCATCCTGGCCTTAAGCTCCCGGAGCTTTATGCTGATCATTGTGGGTTTTATCTGCACCGGTTTCTCCTATGGCGGTGTGAACCCTATGAACTCTGCGGTGATCCGGGCCTACTGGGGAAGCAAAAACTATCCGGTGAACTTCTCCATCATCAATATGAACCTGCTGGTGTCCTCCTTTGGAAGCACCATCGCCGGGATGCTCTATGACAAGAGCGGCTCCTTCTTGAGCACCTTCATCGCCATGATCGGCGCGGCTGTAGCAGCCATGGTCTGCAATGTGCTGATCCGGGCGCCAAAGGCGAATTAATTCAAAAAACGTAACAGCTCAGATACTCCCTGAGCCGTTCCCCAGAAACGGCATTTTGTGTCCAGCTCCTTCATGGATCCGGATGATAAAATGCCGTTTTTTTGTATCCTTTTTTCCTACAGACAGAATCGATTTTCAAACACGCTCTAATAAAGGTGAAATAATACACATTGAAAACCCATTGTTACAAAATTTTTAAGAAAGAGATGATAAAAGCTGCAAAATGGTGTATTATGTATAAGAAATTTGGTTAGAGGTGGATAAGAATGCTCTATATAGCGATATGCGAAGATGAAGCTTCTCAGCTTGCAGCCATAAAGGACAGGGTACAGCTATATTTAAAAGATAATAATATTTTGGCAGAGCTGGAAGCATATGGCCGTAGTGACTTGTTAAAATATGATCTTCAGGAGGGAAAGTATTTTGACATCATATTGAGTGATATTGAGATGCCCGATACAGATGGAATGAAGCTCGCGAAAGAAATAAGGGGCTGTTTGCCGGATGCCATTCTGATTTTTGTAACAGCATACTTAAAATATGCAATTGATGCATATGAACTGGAAGTGTTCAGGTACATTCCCAAAAGCTGTCTGGATGAAAAGCTGCCGGGAGCTTTGGAGACTGCTATAAAAAGAATACAATCCCAGTCAGATAAAAGCTATCTGATACAGACTGCGGCAAGGATTGAGAAGATCCTGTTAAAGCAGATTGTGTATATCCAGAAGGACGGTAAAAACGCTATGATCATCTGTACAGACAGCAGTGTGAAAAGTGTGAGGAAGAGCCTTTCTGATGTGTATAAAGAGCTTAATTCGAAGGATTTTCTTTTTGTGGAACGGGGCAGTATCGTGAATGTTGCTCAGATTAAAAGTATTCAGAAAGAAGAGGTTTTGCTGAGCAATGGAGTGCGCATTCATGCGAGCCGTCCAAGGCTGGAAGAAGTGAAAGAACGAATGGCGATATATTGGAGTGAGTATGTATGATATTCTTGTCTGAAGTGATTGAATGGGTCGCCTGCGTGACAGAGGGCGGGCTTTTTTACTGGCTGGCGGGAAAGATTTTTAAGGAGGAACGGAAAAATGTGAGAATATACTGGGACTGGATATTTACAGCCAGCCTTGCGGCTGTAATACTTGTTATCAATAATATTGTCCTTTATTCTACATTTACGCTACTGATATGGATGCTTTGGGGTACCATGTCAGCAGCGGTGCTTTACCGGGTCAGCTACATAAAGCTGTTGGCGCTGGCAGTGCTTTATACAGATTGTTTTTGCGTCACAGATATGCTGGCAAGCAATCTGTATCTGTCCCTTGGAAGCCGTCTGAATATAAACGCCCATATGATGATGACGTTCTCCATACAGAGAATAGGGCTGGTGATCCTTGCAAAGATTTTCATGGTTGTTTTTCTGGTTTCTTTGAGGAAATTACTCATTCCGCTTTTACGGAGTGAATATGAAAAAAAGATACTGCTGGTATCATTGATTGCATTTGTGTTCATTTTATATTACAGAAAGGCGGCACAGAGCAGCTTTTCGGTGGAAATATCCAGTATATTCGGGCTGCTGGCGGTTCTTTGCAGCCTGGGAACATATGCCGGTTTCAAATATCTGGAGAATCAAAATCAGAAAATGCAGAACAGAACGGCCAAAATACAAAACGAATTATTGCAGGAAAACTACCAGGCAGTAAGCGCTCTGTATGAGAGCAATGCAAGGCTGTATCATGACCTGAACAATCATTTGAATATCCTTTATCAGATGCTTGCCCTTGAGCGCCTGGATGAGGCAAAAGAGTATATCAGCCGAATCAGCGGGCCCATGAAGGAAATGGTAAAAAAAAGATATACGGGAAATGATATTATAGATGTGATCCTTAGCACTAAGAAGCAAAAAGCAGAGCAGCTCGGAATTAAAACAGAGATTGATGCGGAATTTCCGGTAAATACGGGTATACAGGCCAGTGATATATGTACAGTTTTAGGGAATCTGCTGGACAACGCGATTGAGGGAAGCAAAGATACGGACAACCCAGGAATCTGTCTGAAAATGTGCCATGTACATCGGTTTATTTTGCTCCAGATTTCAAACACTGCATACAAACCCCCAAAAGTAGAAAAAGAAACCGGCAGATGGATTACAGATAAGGCTGACCAGACAAGGCATGGATGGGGGATGCAGAGCGTAAAAAGTATCGTGGAAAAGTATAATGGAACAATGAAATATAAGTTCAGTGGAACAGAATTAAGCATAACAGTAATACTGTTCTTCTAATGTAATATATGGAGTGAGAGGAGTCGCCTTGTGTGGGCGGCTTTTTTGTTCGCGGACATAAAATGAAGGGTTCGCGGACAAAACGGGCAAAGCTGTGTTGCATTATTATATAATCTTCAGAAAAAATAAAAAAGGAGACTTAAGTACTATGAAACTAAGGAAAAACATGATTGCTATTATGCTTCTGGTGTGTATGGGATGTACCGGATGTGCAAAGGAACTGCCAAAAACCAATGCCGGGAATGAAATCAGACCGGAGGATACCCGGAATACGGAAAGTGAAACAGAATCAGGGGATGCAGGAAGGGCTGCCGGCAAACAGGATTTTCCGGAAAAATTTCAGGAGACCGTAAATGGAGTCATTTTCGATACGGTGATCCAGATATCAGAAGAAGCAGAACTTGGGAATCTGCATCAGGTAACGGCAACGCTCCAACAGCCGGATATCGAGAAAGCAAAGGCAGTGTTCTCCAAAGGGAGGACTGTCACGGAGGAGAGGAACGAAACCGGCTCAGGTGAGGATGGGGTCGAATATCCCTGCTATTCTGCCAATTATGAGGATGGTGCCTTTTTGTGGGCAGGTACGGCTTTGGTTTACAGTACCCCGGTATTTGAGAAAATATATGGGGCCTTCCGTCTATATAGTAATTATAATGCTGACAAGTATTCAAAAAATACTGTAATGGAAACAGGTGATCCCCAGACGATATTTGATACTGTCCTCAAAAGCATCAATGGGGTGGGATATCAGTTGGAAGAGGCTGGTTATGATTATTATGCATTGGATCATGAAACCATGGCAAAGGAATACAGGGCATTTGATAAGACCGGCAGGGAATTAAGCACAGATAATCTTTCATGGGGAGTGGAAGATGACAGTTATTTCTTTACGGCAGTTCAGCAGCATGAGGGACTTCCTGTATATTTTGGGAGTCAGGATTTTCCGGAAGACGAGGAAAACAACCGGCCGGTTCAGGTGTTATATTCTGCAAATGGGATAGAAAGGCTGGAAGTTTCACGACTGTATTCCTTTTCCGAACCGGGAGAGGCAGTAAGCTTATTGGATTTTGACACAGTCGCTGAGACCGTAGCGAAAAAATATGGGGACGTCACAGGGGCTTCCTATATGGTTAAGCGGGCAGAGCTGTACAAAATGCCGGCAAAACTGGCAGACGGTACCTATGACGTAAAGATTGTATGGCTGTTTGAAGTCACGGAATCAGGAGTAGACAGCGATACCGGCAAAGAATATGAATATACACAGTACATGTTTGTCGACGCAACAGATGGCACGGAGGTGTTTCTTTAGAGAAGAATCCGGTTATATCCGCAATCGGTCAGGATACCGGAATCAGGAATATTTATACCGTATCACTTATAAAAAGGATCCGGCGGCTATATAGATCACCTTGACGGAGGTTCTGCGCTGTGTCTCGATATATTTGGGATTGAAATCCAAATTTATCGGAGGGTATCATGGAGTATATTCACAGAAGTATGGAGGAGAAGCTGGAACATGCTGTGGAAACGTTTAAGGCAGTATTGCTGACAGGTCCGCGCCAGGTTGATGCTGAATCAGAGTCCGGTCACCATTGACGAGGTACAGAGAGCGCCGGAGCTATTTCGCTATGTGAAGATGGAGTGTGACCAGTCAGAGGACAAGGGGCTGTTCTGTCTTTCTGGTTCCCAGCAGTTTGTGCTGATGAAGAATGTATCAGAGACTTTATCTGGAAGAGTCCGGATTATGGAGGCTTTCTGGCGGTTCATGATTGCGGCAGCCGCCAGAACGGGGGAGGTGCTGAATTATTCTCATCTGGCGGATGAGATGGGCAAGGATGTGTCCACGGTGAAAAAATGGATCTCGATTCTGGAAGCCTCAGGTGTGATATATCTTCTGGAACCTTTTACATCCAATGTGCTGAAAAGGGCGATCCGGGCTCCAAAGATGTATTTCAGGGACACTGGTCTGGCCTGCTATCTGACCCGGTGGCTGACAGCGGAAACCCTTGCCTGCGGGGCGTTCAGCGGCCATATATTTGAGACCTTTGTCATATCGGAGATTTTGAAATCCTTTGCCAATGCCGGTCTGGATTATCGTTATTTTGTGTCTTACTATAGGGGACGGGACCGGTGATTTGTATGTGCACGCAGCCGGGGATGCTGTGGGAGAATATTATGCAGATTCCGGTGTGGTATATTTAAAGATAATTTTCTTTTCGCCTTCCCATATCCAGACAAAAGGACTATAATAGTATTAAAAATGGCAGTAAACCTATAATATATACCTGCCTATGTGACTGATCAGGAGGAGGGCTTACACATGGGAACTATGATTTCATCTTTTGACGGCATGAAGCTGTATCTGAACAAGGAGGTTCCAGATCTGGCGAAGGCAGTGGTGGTGATTGTCCACGGACTCTGTGAGCATCAGGGGAGATACGATTATCTGGCAGAGAATCTTCACAAGGCGGGGATCGGCACATATCGGTTTGACCACCGGGGCCATGGGCGTTCGGAAGGGGAGCGGACGTATTTTTCCGATTTCAACGAACTGTTAGACGACACCAATGGGGTGGTGGACCAGGCCATTGCCGAGAACCCGGATATTCCGGTGTTCCTAATGGGACACAGCATGGGCGGCTTCACCGTGGCGCTGTATGGTGTGAAATACCCGGACAAGAAGCTGAAAGGCATCATCACCAGCGGTGCCCTGACTCATGACAACATTGGTATGATTACAAGTGTTCCGGAGGGGCTGGATCCCCACATCCAGCTTCCCAATACCCTGACCGTCGGCCACACACTCTGTTCCGTGACAGAGGTAGTGGAAGGATACGCAAAGGATCCCTACAATAGCCGGACCTTTACCACCGGACTCTGTTACGCTCTCCGGGATGGTCTGAAGTGGTTTGCAGAAAAAGAAGGGGAATTTTCCTACCCGGTGCTCATGCTCCATGGGGAAAAAGACGGCCTGGTCAGTGTGAAGGATACTTATACATTCTTTGCCGCGGCGGCTTCCAGAGACAGACAGATGAAGATCTACGGCAATCTGTTCCATGAGATCTTCCACGAATACTGCCGGGACGAGGTGATCGGGGATGTGCTGGCCTGGGTGGAGAGACGGATCTAGTGCTCTATCCGGCCGGTAATCAGACTGCCAGTGCTGAATATGCGGAAATAACCGTGAATTGAGTGCTTGATATCCGCGTCAGCTGTGCGCCTGCAAGGCGACGGCGTAGTGGAACCTACGTCTCGCTTTGCAGGCGTGTACGCCCTGCTTTGCGGTAGACCGCAGGTGTCCCTTGGTATATTTGGCCCCAATTCACTTTTATCCCATTTAATTCCCAGAAATCTTTTAACAGTTATTCAAATAGTTCTGGAGTCTCTCCACCAGTTTTCCCACATGGATTCCATCCACAAATGAATGATGTACCTGCACTGAAAATGGCAGGATTATGTTTCCATCCCGTTCAAAAAAACGCCCCCAGTCAAACAAAGGTGCAGAATTTCCTTTGCTGCCTGAAATTGTATGGGAAATATGTGTATAAGAAATCCACGGTAACGGTGAGAAGGAAAACTCATCATTTGCCGGCGGCGCTGTAAAATATTCTTTTTGATCCTTCACCTTTCTGGCAGCAGCCTTTATGTAGTCCTCCATATTTTCCTGCATCGGTACACTGACAAACTTGAATAATTCCGTTTCCGCATCCAGGTACGTAAACGAGGTATGTATCTTGTCATAAAGAATCACCTCATCACCCAGAAAACGGTACCGGAATTCCTCAATCTCATTGGCGTATTTGCACACTGCATAAATAAATGCAAAAGTGAAAGAATACTTGTGCTTTTTCACCATTTTCAGAAAATTTGTAATATCCAGCTCCAGGCTTATACAATACTGCGGTTCCAGACTGTTCTGGAAAATCTGGCAGTGAATATTTCTTTTCCATGTTTTTCTGTCAATGATCTGATATTTTTCCATCTTGTCCAACCTCCATTAATTGTAGCTGACAAGAAGATATCCCCCATGAACAGTAATTTTTGCCGCCCATCTGAATCGATATATGAAAATAGTTGGTTTTCAATTACGATTTTTTCTGCTATGCTGTAATAAGGCATTTTTATCATCCTTAAGCTCCCTGAACGCCATCCGTCTCCAGACGTGGCCGGACAGTCTGTGGGTGTTTGCTGTCAGGACTATGGAAGAAACGTGACGGCTCAGGGGGGGAACGGCTACGAAAAAATGAAAAAAGGAAGTACAGAACATGGAACTACAAGGACTTATCAATCTGCAGATTATGATGTTTATAGGAATCGGCCTGGGATGGTATCTGCGGAAACGCAATCTGATCACGGCTGAGGGAAAGAAGTGCATGACAGATCTGGTTATTGATCTGCTGCTGCCATGCAACATTATCCATTCTTTTTGTATTGAATTTGATGCCGGGATCCTGTACCGGGGACTTCAGGTTCTGGTGATTTCCATAGTGCTGCAGATGTTCTGCACCCTGGTCAGCGCCACCTGCTACAACAGGGTGGGCAAGGATGAGAAGCCGGTTCTCCAGTATGCCACCGTCTGCTCCAATGCAGGCTTTCTGGGAAATCCGGTGGCGGAGGGCGTGTACGGTTCCATCGGGCTTTTATATGGGGCTATCTATCTGATTCCCCAGCGGATCGTCATGTGGTCAGCCGGTGTGTCCTATTTTACCGAATGCCCCAGCAAGAGGGAGGTACTTAAGAAGGTGCTGACCCATCCCTGCATCATCGCGGCAGAGATCGGGCTGGTGCTGCTGGTGACCCAGATTCAGCTTCCCGCATTTCTGGACAGGACGATCACCAGCTTCAGCAATGGAAGCACCCCTCTGACCCTGCTGCTGATTGGTGCTATCATGGCCGGAGCGGATATGAAGACTATGGTGACCAGAGAGACGGCCTGGTTTTCCGTGGTGCGCCTGTTCCTGATTCCCATGGCGGTATGCATCGGCTGCTACATATTCCGGGTGGATGCCGTCGCGTCCGGTGTGTCTGTGATACTGGCCTCCATGCCGGCAGGCAGTACCACAGCGATCCTGGCCTCCAAATACGAACGGAATGAGAAATTTGCCAGCAAATGCGTGGTGCTGACCACTGTGCTTTCCATGGTGATGATACCGGCCTGGTGCTTGTTTGTGGCGTATCTGTGGACCTGATCCTGGAGAAAGGAAGAACCCCCAATATGATAGAAGAAACCCAGTTAAACATGATGAACCCATTCATCCCCCGGACTCATGAGGGAGAAGGAGAGAGTGATCCGGCATCAGAAAAGCCGGCGAGTCCGTCTGCCGCCCTGACCCGCGCCCAGGAGGTAGAAAAGAGCCTGCGAAAACGTTTCCATAAGGAGATATTTTCCAAATTTGCCAAAGCCATTAATGAATATCAGCTGGTTCAGGAGAATGACCGGATCGCGGTCTGCATTTCCGGCGGCAAGGATTCCATGCTGATGGCCAAGCTGTTCCAGGAGCTGAAACGCCATAACAAATTTCCCTTTGAGGTGGAGTACCTGGTCATGGATCCCGGCTACAATGCCATCAACCGGCAGACCATTGAGGACAATGCCCGGATGCTGGAGGTGCCTGTTACCATCTTTGAGTCGGACATTTTCGAGTCAGTTTATGATATTGAGAAATCCCCCTGTTACCTGTGCGCGCGTATGCGCCGGGGCCATCTCTACAGCAATGCCAGAAAGCTGGGGTGCAATAAGATCGCCCTGGGTCACCACTACGATGACGTGATCGAGACCATCCTCATGGGAATGCTCTACGGCGGTCAGGTCCAGACCATGATGCCCAAGCTCCACAGCACCAATTTTGAGGGCATGGAGCTGATCCGCCCCCTCTATCTGGTGCGGGAGGCGGATATCAAACACTGGCGGGACTATAACCGCCTCCATTTCATCCAGTGCGCCTGCCGCTTCACGGAGAACAACACCACCTGCGCTCCTGACGGAAGCAGCGATTCCAAGCGTATGGAGATCAAGCAGCTCATCGCCCGGCTCAAGGAGACCAATCCTTTTGTGGAAAGCAATATCTTCCGCAGCGTGGAGAATGTGAACTTAAGTACAATCATCGCTTACAAGGAGCATGGGGCGCGGCATCATTTTCTTGATACCTATTGAACGTATGTATGAACAGCCAGCATTCAGGCAATAAGAGAGGAGCATAAGGAAATGGGTGTTTATCTGAACAGTAAGAGACCATACTTATTATACCAGGAGGACTACTCTCTGACATACTTTGTGGATAAGACGGAGATCCTTTCGGAGCTGGTTCCGGTTCTGGAATTAAGGGAGCCCGCCAGCGTATCAAGTGGGCAGGGTCAGGGGAAAGGATACAAATACATTTGCATTACCAGACCCAGACGTTTCGGCAAGACGGTTATGGCCAACATGATTGCCGCATATTTTGGGAAGGGAGTAGACAGCAGTGATATTTTTGGAAATCTGAAGGTTGCTTCCTGTCGCTGGTATGCGAAACATTTGAATACCCATAACGTGATCCACATTATGTTTAATGAGATGCCGAAGAACTGTAAATCCTACGAAAAATACATTGAACGGATAGAGAACCGTCTGCTTCATGACCTGATGGGGGCTTATCCAGAGGCGCAAATTGAAGAAACAGATGCGCTGTGGGATGCGTTCAACAATATCATAGAATTCGGAAGTGAGGAAAAATTCATCTTTGTACTGGACGAGTGGGATTTTATCTATCATCAGGACTTTGCTTCGGGGGAGGATAAGGCAGCATTTACCAGATTTTTAAGTGTTCTTCTAAAGGACCAGCCTTATGTGGAGATGGTATATATGACAGGAATCCTTCCAATCGCCAAATATTCCAGCGGTTCAGAGCTGAATATGTTCTGTGAATATACCATGGTAACAGAGGAGAAATTTTCCCACTGCTTCGGCTTTACCGATAAGGAGGTGGATGCGCTTTATGCGCGGTATCAGGCGCAGGAAGCGGGGAGCCAGAAGATCACCAGAGAGGAACTTGGCAGGTGGTATGACGGATATCATACTATGACAGGAGAACGGGTATACAATCCACGTTCTGTAGTACTTGCGCTTACCAACAATAATCTGGGAAACTACTGGACAAGTTCCGGACCCTATGATGAACTGTTTTATTATATTGGCGCCAATGTGGATGAGGTAAGGGCAGATGTCGGGCTGATGATCGCGGACATACCGGTTCCGGCAAATGTAAGGGAATATGCGGCCACCTCCATGGAGTTGAAAACGCGGGATGAGATATTTTCTGCTATGGTGGTATACGGATTTCTGAACTATGAGAAGGGCTGTGTATCCATTCCCAATAAGGAACTGATGGATAAGTTTGCGGATATGGTGCAGAAGGAACCCTCTCTGGGAAATGTATACCGTCTTACAAAGGAATCCGGGAGAATGCTTCAGGCCACCAGGGCTGGTGATACAGAGACTATGGCCCAGATTCTGGAATTTGTTCATAATACGGAGAACCCTGTGGGAGTCTACAGCAATGAGGCAGAGCTGGCTTCCGTCATAAAATGGGCATATCTGCAGGCACTTGACTATTACCGGATTGAGCGGGAAGATAAGGCCGGTATGGGGTATGTGGATTATATTTTCTATCCTTATAAGCGGGATGATGACGCAATCATCATCGAGCTTAAGGTCAATCACAGTGCACAAGAAGCGATCCGGCAGATCAGGGAACGCCAGTATGCTTTGCGGTTCGAGGGAAAGCTGGGGGGAAAGCCGGAATACACGGGACGTATCCTGGCAGTTGGGATCGCCTATGACAAGACCGATAAAAATAAGCGTCATACTTGTCAGGTGGAGGTCCTTCGGGAAAGGTGGACACAAGAATAGGAGAATACAAGATGGCAATCGCAGAATACACAAAGCTTCTGGAAACCGAAGTAGAGAAGATCATCGTGGGAAAACGCCATCAGATCGACATGATCCTGATGACCGTTTTTTCCGGCGGACATGTGCTGCTTAACGATCTGCCGGGAAGCGGCAAGACCACGCTGGTGAGAACCTTGTCCCTGGCTCTGGGCTGTGATTTCAGGCGGCTCCAGTTTACCCCGGACCTGCTACCGTCGGATATTGTGGGCATGACGGTATTTAACCAGAAGAAGGCGGATTTCCAGTTGGTCAAAGGCCCGGTGCATACCAACATTCTGCTGGCAGATGAGATCAACCGGGCTATCCCCAGGACCCAGTCCGCGCTTCTGGAGGCTATGGAGGAAGGACAGACTACCATTGATGGGACGACCCTGGCGCTGCCGGAGCCATTTATGGTGCTGGCTACCCAGAATCCGGTGGAGAGGGAGAGTACCTTCATGCTGCCCGCTGCCCAGATGGATCGTTTTTTCATCTGCCTGACCATGGGCTATCCAAGTGAGGAGGAAGAGATGGAGATTCTGAATCATCTGGGGGACGGGATCCCTTATGAGGAGGTGCAGGCGGTGGTGAATCCGGAGGTGTTGATGGCGGTTCGCCGGGAGGCGGCCCGGGTTCAGGTCTCTGAGCACTGCGTCCGGTATATGGTGAATCTGGTGCAGCAGACACGTACTTCTCCCTTCCTCAAGCAGGGGGCCAGCCCCCGCGCCTCCCGGTGCCTCTACCAGGGCAGCAAGGCCTATGCCGCCATGCAGGGGAGAGATTATGTGATTCCGGAGGATATCCAGACCATCTGGAATCCGGTGATGGCCCACCGTCTGGTGCTGACCGGAGAGGCCAGATTCCAGAAGAAGACGACAGAAGGGATCCTGAAGGAAATGCTTGAGACCACCCAGGTACCGCCCTGCAGGAAGGAGCTGTTCCATGGGGGAAAGGGAAGGTAGTATGGCCAAAAAGCCGGATGAGATGGCACGGGGGCAGGAGGATGTGGCGGAAAGAAAGGCTGACAGGACAGGGCAGACGGATAGGACGGTCCGGGTGAAGAAACGGCAGCAGAGCAGAAACAGCCGGTTTGTGACCCTGCCGGGACTAAGCGGGCTTTTGTTCTTTGCGGTTCTTGCCACGTATTACCAGGTATGGACGATCGCGGCATTTCTCATGCTGCTTTTTTGTTTGTGCGCCAGCTCCTTTTTCTGGAGCCGGGTCGTCTTAAAGAAGGTGGAGATCTCCGTAGCCGCCCGTCAGAATACTTGTCATGCGGGGGAACGGCTGGTGCTGGAGATGAAGGTGCGCAACCGCAGCTTCCTGCCTCTGGTCTGGCTGGATGTGATCCTGCCGGCCGGACATAAGGCTTGTATCCGTCAGGCCGGAGAGGAGGAGACCTCCTGGTTTCTGCTGGGGCGGGATGTGGAGCCCCAGGCAGGTATCCGGGAGCGGTTTGTCTGGCTTTTGTGGCAGCAGGAGATTGCCTGGGAGGAAGAGCTGGATACGCTGAGGCGGGGTGTGGCAGAGCTTGCGGGGGCAGGCCTTCAGGCGGGAGACGGCTTTGGCCTCTCTGCCAGGGAGAGCTGGTATTCTTTTCAGAATCCTCTGCGGCTGGTGATCTGGCCGAAGCTGGTTCCTGTGTCTGTGCAGCCATTTCTGTGGATCACCCAGGAAGCCGTGGCGGCAAGCCACGGCCAGACCCAGGATATCACCCTGGTGAAAAGTATCCGTCCTTACCAGCCGGGAGACAGTGTGAAACGGATCAACTGGAGGATGCTGGCAGGAACCGGGCGGATGGAGGTGAACCGGTACGAGACGGTACGTCCGGGCTGTACCACCTTTCTGCTGGATCTGGTTTCCTTCCGGCAGAAGGTGAAGCGGGAGGGAAGCCAGGGGACCTATGAGGAAATGGTTCCTATGGAGCCGGAGAGGGAGCGGATGATCAGTCTGGTGGCTTCCTGCATAGAAGCCCTGTCCGGCCAGGGCCTTAGCGTAGCCCTGGTAGTTCCGGAGTACAGGGAACACGAGGCAGTCATCTGTGTTCCCGGCAAGGAGGAGCCGGTGACTGACCAGTGTATGGAAGCCCTGGCCAGGATTGATTACCAGAAGGAGGACACCCGCTTCCCCTATGAGGAATTCTGGCAGACCGTCCACAAGCTGGGCCAGATCTGCATCTGTACCCGTACGGACCATGGCTCCTCCCCGGATGAGCTGGCAGAGCATCTGGGACGAAGCCGTATAAGGTATCTGGCTCTGGAGCGGCAGCAGGCAGAGGCTGGGGAGTTTGACTGGATTTACGCAGAGAATATCTGTGAATGGCCGGATGAGTTCCGGGAGTATATCAGACGGGAGTCGCGGTGAGAAAGGAAATGGTGGTATTTATGGGGAGAATTATGGATATTGTGAGAGGCCTCAGTGTCCTGCTGTCAGATCTTGCTCTGGCCAGCCTGACGGTACTTCTGATCCCGGTGATCACCCGCCAGGAGATAACCATCGGTTATCAGGTCTGGATAGGCTGTCTTGCCCTGCAGTTTGTGCTCTCTTATGGGATGATGAACACAGGCATTTCCATGAATCTTTATCTGGTTTTCCAGGTGGTGGCCGTGGCAGCAGGCGCGTACTTCACTTACCAGTCATCCGCTTGTCTGGAGACCCTGGATATGGGGTCAGTCATGGCTGCCGCTCCAGGAGAACCCCGAAGCGCCATGGTATATCTGATGCTCTGTGTGGCGGCTTCCGGGATCCACAGCGGCTGGATGGCCTGGCGCCTGCCCTCTTCCAATACAGTTTTGCGCTATGTGGACTGTCTGATCGTGGCTCTGGCCTTCTATCTCTACGCTGTATATGGGACGGAAATGATCCAGGACGCAACCCTGGTGGGCCTATCCCTGGCAGCCATTCTCCTGGATCTTCTGACCGTGAACCGGCTGCGGACCAGGGAGGAATGTCCCTTTGTCATCCAGGGAGCCGGAAACGGAGCCCGACTGATGCTGCTTGTGCTTTTTGTCGTCTGTATGCTTGTGACAGGCGGGATCGTGGGTCTGGCATCCGGCCAGGTTCATAGTCTGGTAGATCTTCTGATGGTGATCCTGGCAGGAATCTGGCGTGTGGTCTACGCTGTGGCAGGAGCCGTAGGCATGGTGCTGGGCTACATCCTGTTCTTTGTCATCGCCCTGCTCCCCAACGCGCCGCCTGGAGCCCGGACCCGTGCCGCAGAGCTGGTGAGTCAGGGTACAGAAAAGCTGGAGGAATATGTAGGTTCTGCCGTTCCTCCCTGGGTGGTCTGGCTGGTGCTGGCTGTGCTTGCGGTCGCCGGTGTCCTGGTTTTATTGTACCAGTTCCGCCATATCCGGTTAAAAGCCGTCCGGCTCCAGCGCGGTAGAAGAAAGGTAGTGAAAAAAAGTCATGTCTTGTCAGCCCTGGCTGCTCTGGCCGCCGGAGCTATGGCCCGGATCCGGTTCGAAATCCGCTACCTGCGTCACAGAAAGACTCCCCAGGGCCTTCTGGTTCTGGCTGAGCGCACCGGAAAACATCTCCATCTTGGCCGCGGCCCTGGAGAAAGTCCAGGCGGATACCTGCGCCGGCTGGCAGAGTACCAGAATAGGAGTTCCGGCCAGACATCCCCGGGTCAGGGCAGGCAAAAGGAACAGCCGGTGCAGGAAGGGCCGCTATTGCAGGCAAGGCCGCTATTGCAGGAAGGGCGGTCATTGCAGGGAGAGGAGCCGCCCGTTCAGGAACACCCGCCCAGCCTGAAGGTGCTGGCAGAGCATCTGGACCGTATTTATTACCGGAATGAGAAAATCCGGCTGGATACCAGAGAATATCAGGAATATGGTTACAGTTCACGGGGCGGGGAAAACTGGACGAAAACAGACGTCAAGCT
>CAJTOW010000096.1 GCA_910577655.1 uncultured Lachnospiraceae bacterium
GAGCATCTGCCTTACAAGCAGAGGGTCATAGGTTCGAGCCCTATAGGCCCCATTTTCTAAACGCTTTTTGACTTTTGCCGATATGGCTCAATTGGCAGAGCAGCTGATTTGTAATCAGCAGGTTATCGGTTCGAGTCCGATTATCGGCTTGTAATTAAATAATTATTATGGAGGAGTTCCCGAGTGGCCAAAGGGGACAGACTGTAAATCTGCTGGCAACGCCTTCAGTGGTTCGAATCCACTCTCCTCCATTTAACAAATGAATATTTGTTTGATTAGCGCGGGGTGGAGCAGTCTGGAAGCTCGTCGGGCTCATAACCCGAAGGTCATAGGTTCAAATCCTATCCCCGCAATTTTTTGCCTTGGTAGCTCAGTTGGTAGAGCAGAGGACTGAAAATCCTCGTGTCACTGGTTCGATTCCGGTCCAAGGCATATGGGCGTGTAGCTCAGTCGGTAGAGCACCTGACTTTTAATCAGGTTGTCCGGGGTTCGAATCCCCGCACGCTCAGTGGAATGTGAGATGGAAATCCTGATAGGGTTTCCTTTTTTTGATTTAGGGGAAAGTATTGGGCTTATTCGTCAAATGCTACGATCACGTAGAAACCGCGGTCATTTTCCCTGATATCCTGAATGATCCCTTCCCTGGACTTGATGCGGTTGCGGGATGAGAAGCAGCCGGACATGGCTACTGCGGGTTCGATGATATAGCTGTAGTTTACACCTTCCCGCTCAATGATTTCTACTTTGTCGCCAACGTTTACAAGACCCTGGCGTTCCATTTTAAATTCTATTTCTCTCATATGAATTCCTCCTCGCTTTTAATGCCGATTTGAATATTATATGGTATTATGTATGAAAAGTAAAGTGGAAACAAGGTATAAGAATCGTACATGAATGTTTCATTGGCAAATTATTGTCATGCTTTTATTATGTGAAGGAAGGAAAAGCTGATATGAAAAAAAAGGAGCTTTTGCTGGAGAGATTAAAGGAATATGGAAAAGCTGGATGGTATCCTTTTCATATGCCTGGACATAAGAGACAGGCTGCGGACACAGTTCTGGGCGAGATGGGGAATCCTTTTAGTATTGATATCACAGAAATCGCTGAATTTGACAATCTGCACCATCCGGAGGGTATTCTGAAGAAATCCATGGAATGGGCAGCGTCTGTCTATGGGGCAGACAGGACATGGTATCTGGTAAATGGAAGCAGCGGCGGGATTCTCAGTGCGCTGTCTGCTGTGGCCCGCCCGGGAGAAACGGTTCTGGTGGCCCGGAATTGTCATAAGGCGGTGTACCATGGAGTTATCCTCAATCGTCTGAATATCCACTACCTTTATCCACAAATTATTCCGGAAATGGGGATACAGGGGAGCATATCTCCGGATGCTGTGGAAAAGTCCCTGACAGAGCATCCGGAAATCCGGGCAGTAGTGATCGTCTCCCCTACCTATGATGGAGTGGTATCGGATGTGGGAGAGATTGCCCGAGTCACCCATGAACATGGTATTCTTCTGGTGGTGGATGAGGCCCATGGGGCGCATTTTTCCTTTGGAAAAATGGCGGATGGGAGATCGCTGTTTCCAGAATCGGCGGTAACCTGTGGGGCGGATATTGTGATCCAGAGTCTTCACAAAACCCTGCCTTCCATGACCCAGACGGCAGTTCTTCATATGCAGGGGAATCTGGTAGATGAGGGAAGGCTGGAGCGGTATTTGCAGATGTACCAGAGCAGCAGCCCTTCTTATGTGTTCATGGCTGGAATAGAAGCCTGCATCTTTGAGATGGAGCAAAAGGGAAAGGAACGGATTCAGGCTTTTGCCGGAAGGCTGGCAAGGCTGCGGGAACGGCTTCTGGAAATGCGTCATCTGGTTATTCTGGATGAGAGAACAGTGAAGAGAGAGGGAACATGGGAAATCAGGGATCCGGGGAAAGTAAATGGGTTTCTGGCAAAACCCCTATGGTACGCACTTGATTGTTCCAGAATTGTAATATCCTGCAGGAACTGTGTTCTGCCTGGGAAGAATAAGGCCTGCAATGAAAGAAAGGCCCTTAGTGGAGCAATGCTGATGGAACGTTTGCGTGAGGAGTATCAGCTGGAAATGGAAATGTGTGGCGCTGACTATGTGGTAGCGATTACAACAGTGATGGATACTGAAGAAGGACTTAACAGGCTGGCGGATGGACTTCTGGCAATTGACGGGATGCTGGAAAGGGATCAGCTTCCCTTGTGGAATGGATGGACAGCCGGAGAGCCAGTCATGAATATCGCAGATGCCCTGGATGCGCCGGCATGCAAGCGGCAGATTGCAGAGACGGCTGGGCACATTTCAGCGGAATTTGTATATCTGTATCCGCCCGGGATTCCCATTCTGGTACCAGGGGAACAGATTCGTGAGGATGTGCTGAATACCATACTGGAATATAAGGAACAGGGCCTTCCGGTGCAGGGTATGGAGGACAGAGATTGTAAACTATTAGATACAGTTCAGATAGGTCTGTGCACTCGCTGCGCTGACTGTACGAAAATGTAGTGGCCGTATGCCGTAACAGTTCAGGGTGTATCTGAACTGTTACAATTATTAAAAGTTGTCAATTGTTCAGAAATGGAGAAAAAGGAATAATGGGAAAAATATATTACCTGATGGGAAAGAGTGCGTCCGGAAAGGATACTATTTTTAGGCATCTTCTTACAGAGTGTCCGGATCTCAAAAGGACTATGCTGTATACTACAAGACCCCGGCGGGATGGGGAAAGAGACGGGGTGGAGTATTATTTTACTACAAAGGAAGTATTAAAGGAGCTGGATAGCCGGGGGAAGGTAATCGAGTCCCGGACTTATCAGACGGTTCAGGGGCCCTGGATCTACGCGACAGTGGATGATGGGCAAGTAGGCCTGGATGAAAGGGATTATCTGGCCATCGGGACCCTGGAATCCTATATGAAGATAAGGGATTATTATGGAGCGGATGTAGTGGTGCCGGTGTATATCACGGTGGATGACGGGATCCGTCTGGAGCGGGCCCTGGAGCGGGAACGCCGGCAGAAGGAGCCCAAGTACCAGGAGCTGTGCAGGAGATTTCTGGCAGATGAGAAGGACTTTTCAAACGAAAATCTGAAAAAATGCGGAGTCAGCCGGAGTTATGTGAATGATGACCTTGACAGGTGCGTCCAGAGTATTAAAGAAATGATTAAAGGTTATAGCAATTCAGGGTGTATATGAATAGAGTGAGTAACATAACAGTCCAATGGGTATCTGAACTGTTACGCTTTGGCAGTCAGGCGTGTGCTGTTATGCTATCCATGTGTATGCTTGAAATGATGCTTTTAAGCTTCTTTCTGGCAATGTATCGTATAAGACAAGGCCAGTTGTGTGAGGGTGGGGCTGTAAAAAAGTCCTTTCTGCGGTTTACAATACAAGGGATTTCTGTGTTGTTTTGTTGTCTTTCGCAGGAGGTTTTGACTTTTTTACAGTCTCTTTTTTTGGTTTAATTTCCTCAGGCGCCTGATTCTGACATGGGACAGGCCATAAGATTTCCTATACAGAATCCTGAATTTATGTTATACTTTGTGGGGAAATGGAAGCCAAAGCCCTGAAGGGCTGCGGGTGGGCCGGGTAATGGAAGGAGAGCATCCAACTTCTGCCACGGCGTGTCATTTCTGAGAGGATGCTGGTAACGGTCCTTTATCTGGGCTGTTATATAGAAAGGAGCCTGGTATGTTGCGTTTTCAGGATATTATTGGTCATGAGAATATCAAGGAGCATTTCCAGAGGGCGGTCAGGGAGCATAAGGTTTCCCATGCCTATATTCTCGCGGGGGAAGCGGGGATGGGGAAGAAATCCCTGGCGGATGCATTTGCCCTGACACTTCTTTGTGAGAGGGGGAGGATGGAGCCTTGTATGGAGTGTCATGCCTGCCGGCAGGTGCTCAGCGGCAATCATCCGGATCTGATTCATGTGACTCACGAGAAGGCGGGAAGCATCGGTGTGGATGATATCCGGGAGCAGATCAATGATACTATCGTAGTAAGGCCCTACAGCAGTCCTTATAAGGTCTATATTGTGGATGAGGCCCAGAAGATGACGACCCAGGCCCAGAATGCTCTTTTAAAGACCATTGAGGAGCCTCCGTCTTATGCGGTGATTGTGCTGCTGACTACCAGTTCGGAAGCATTTCTCCCGACGATCCTTTCAAGGTGTGTGCAGCTGAAACTGAAGCCTCTGCGGGATTCGGTGGTACGGGAGTATCTTAAGGAGAACCAGGGGGTTTCGGATACGGATGCGGATATCTATGCGGCGTTTGCCAGGGGAAATCTGGGGAAGGCGGTGCAGATCGCGTCGTCGGAGGATTTCCGGAATATGTACCAGGAGGTTCTGCATCTTCTGAAACATATCCGGGATATGGATATTTCGGAGCTGCTGGATTATATACGGAAATTGAAAGAGGATTCGGTGGACATCCAGGAGGTCCTGGATTTTATGCTGATGTGGTACCGGGATGTACTGCTTTATAAGGTGACTACGGATATCAATCTGCTGATTTTTAAGGATGAGTATGGAAAATTCAAGGAGATCAGTGACAAGAGCTCTTATGATGGCCTGAAACGGATCCTGGAAGCTATTGAAAAGGCCAAGGTGCGGCTGGATGCCAATGTGAATATGGAGCTGGCTATGGAACTGATGCTGCTGACTATGAAGGAAAACTAGTCTTCTGTATAAGGTATCTGATCTGCGGCAATCAGAGGGTGTCTGTGGATGGAGTGATTATCTGGTCAGCGGACAGCCGCTGGATTTTATAATGAATATAAGTTTTTAGCCGCTTATCTGGCGGCAGAATGGAGATATGTATGATCAAGATCATCGGAGTGCGTTTCCGGAATGCGGGGAAGATCTATTATTTCGCGCCTGGGAAGCTGAATATTAAGACAGGGGATCACGTGATCGTGGAGACGGCCAGGGGGATCGAGTACGGGTATGTGGTTCTGGGTAACCAGGAGGTGGAGGACAATAAGGTGGTTCAGCCTCTGAAGTCTGTGATCCGTATGGCGACCAATGAAGATCATGAGCGGGAGCGGCTGAACCAGAAGAAGGAGAAGGACGCATTCCGTATCTGTCAGGAGAAGATCCGCAAGCATGAGCTGGAAATGAAGCTGATTGATGTGGAGTATACCTTTGATAATAATAAAATATTGTTTTATTTCACGGCAGACGGGAGAATCGATTTCCGGGAGCTGGTGAAGGATCTGGCGTCTGTCTTCAAGACCAGGATCGAGCTGCGGCAGGTAGGTGTTCGGGATGAGACCAAGATCGTGGGTGGTATCGGCATCTGCGGACGTGCGTTGTGCTGTCATTCGTATCTGTCGGAGTTTATCCCGGTATCCATCCGGATGGCCAAGGAGCAGAATCTGTCCTTAAATCCTACCAAGATTTCGGGGGTCTGCGGCAGACTTATGTGCTGTCTGAAGAATGAGGAGGAGACTTACGAGTACCTCAACAGCAAGCTGCCTGGAGTCGGGGACTATGTGACGACTGATGACGGCCTTAAGGGGGAGGTACACAGTGTCAGTGTGCTGCGCCAGCTGGTGAAGGTCATTGTTACTGTGGAAAAAGATGAGAAGGAGATCCGGGAGTATAAGGTGGATCAGCTTAAGTTCCGGCCCAGGAAGAAGAAGGGCAAGGTCAGTGTGGAGGACAGTGAGCTTAGGAAGCTGGAGGCCCTGGAGAAAAAGGAAGGTAAGTCGAAGCTGGATGAGTAAGCAGGAGAGATGGTCTCTGGGAATGCCAGGAGATGAAAGTGGGTGTCTGGATGGGAAGTCTGCGGGAATGCCAGGAAATGAGAGCCGGTGTCTGGATGGGAAGTCTGCGGGAATGCCAGGAGATGAAAGTCGACATCTGGATGGGAAGTCTGCGGGAATGCCAGGAAATGAAAGCCGGTGTCTGGCGGAAATGTTGGGAGAGGATGAGCGGCTCGATGACCTGCAGCGGAACGGATATCATATCATCCAGAAAAAGGATGGCTTCTGCTTTGGCATGGACGCGGTTCTTTTGTCGGGGTTTGCCTGGGCGAAGAGGGGGGAGCGGGTGCTGGACTTAGGGACAGGCACCGGGATCATCCCGATTCTTCTGGAGGCCAAGACGGAAGGGGAGCATTTTACCGGTCTGGAGATTCAGGAGGAGATCGTGGATATGGCGCACCGGAGCGTCCGGCTCAACGGGCTGGAGGAGCGGGTGTCAATTGTACATGGAGATATCAGGGAAGCCAGCCGGATATTCGGCAGGGCTTCTTTTGATGTGGTGACATCCAATCCGCCTTATATGAATGACCGGCATGGGCTGAAGAATCCGGAGCTTCCCAAAGCCATCGCCCGCCATGAGGTGCTTTGTACCCTGGAGGATGTGGTGCGGGAGACGGCGGCTGTGCTGAAGCCTGGGGGAAGGTTTTACCTGGTTCACAGGCCGCGGCGTCTGGCGGAGATTATTTCGGTGCTGCGGGAGTACCGGCTGGAGCCGAAGCGTATGAAGCTGGTGCATCCTTTCGTGGACCGGGAAGCTAATATGGTGCTTATTGAGGCGGCCCGGAGTGGAGGTGTCATGATGAAGGTGGAAGCGCCGGTGATCGTATTTAAGGCACCGGGAGTGTATACGGAGGAAATGTATACAACTTATGGGTATTAGGAGATATGCGCAGGTTGTGTGGGACGAAAGGGGAAGGATGTGAGACTGGATTATGGATGAGTTGAGTAAAGACGGGTATAAATTGCGTGAGAAGCCCAGTGTCAGTGATCCTGATAAGGGTGACGGGAAAGGGCTGGGAGGATCCGGGGAGAAGGGTACAGAGTGCGGCACAAAGAATGTGACCGGTAAAACCGCAGGATGTTTGTATCTATGTGCGACCCCCATCGGGAATCTGGAGGATATTACGCTGCGGGTTCTGCGGACTTTGAAAGAGGTGGATCTGATCGCGGCGGAGGATACACGGAACAGTCTGCGGCTGCTGAATCATTTTGATATACGGACACCTCTGACCAGCTATCATGAGTACAATAAGTATGAGAAGGCCCGTTATCTGGTGGGGCAGATGCAGCAGGGAGTGGATGTGGCCCTGGTGACGGACGCGGGGACGCCGGGGATCTCGGATCCGGGGGAGGAGCTGGTGCGGCAGTGCTATGAGGCGGGAATCCATGTGACTTCCCTGCCGGGGCCTGCGGCCTGTGTCACAGCCCTGACGGTTTCCGGGTTATCCACAAGGAGATTCTGTTTTGAGGCATTTCTTCCACATAATAAGAAGGAACGGCAGTGGATTCTGGAGGAACTGAAAGAGGAGACGCGAACGATTGTGATCTATGAGGCGCCTCATCATCTGGTGGAGACCTTGAAGGAACTGGGGCAGGTTCTGGGCGGGGAGCGGCAGATCCGCCTGTGCCGTGAGCTGACCAAGCGGTATGAGGAGGTGTATGCCAACACTATTGCCGGGGCTCTGGAGTATTATGAGAGTCGAGAGCCCAGGGGGGAGTACGTGCTGGTCATAGAGGGACGCAGCATGGAGGAGATCCGGCAGGATCAGCAGAGATCCTGGGAGGCCATGAGCTTAAAAGAGCATATGGAGCTGTATCTGTCCCAGGGCGTTGACCGGAAGGAGGCAATGAAGCTGGTGGCCAGGGACAGGGGAGTCAGGAAAAGGGATGTGTACAGAGAACTGAATGTGGAGTGACAGATGCCGGGGCTGTTCTGGTTTGGCCGGGATATCTGGAATGTGACAATATCTGCCGGGAAGGAGGTCTTATGGGAAATTATCTGAATGTGGGAAATGATGGATTCCGGTCCATGACCAATGGGATCTATGTGGACAAGACGGAGTTGATTGCCTTTATCAATCAGACGCTGGGGACAACGGATAGACTTACTTGTGTAAGCAGGCCCCGCCGTTTTGGCAAGTCCTATGCTGCCCAGATGCTCTGTGCCTACTATGACAGAAGCTGTGATTCGGAGGGATTGTTTGAGAGGTACAGGATTGCTGGGGATCCGTCCTTTAGGAAGCATTTGAACCAGTATGATGTCATTTATCTGGATATTACCTGGTTTATCTCAATCGTGGATCATATCCGGGATACTGTGTTATATCTGCAGGAAAAGGTAATGGAGGAGCTGTATCTGGCTTATCCTGAGGCGAAAGGGGAGCGGACCCTTCCGGAAACCCTTGCCAGGATCAACGGGATGACCGGAAGGAAATTCATCGTGATTATTGATGAGTGGGATGCATTGTTCCGGGAGGCTAAGGAGGATCATACACTTCAGGAGGAATATATCCGGCTTTTGCGGGGATTATTCAAAAGCAGTGGTTTGACAGACAGAATGATCGCAGGGGCTTATATGACAGGGATCCTGCCGATCAAAAAGTATGGAACACAGTCTGCCATAACAGATTTCCGGGAGTATACCATGATTGCTCCCAAGAGGCTTGCGAAGTATGTGGGTTTTACGGAGCCGGAGGTGAGGGAGCTGTGCCAGCGGTATCATATGGATTTTGCGGAGGCAAAGCGGTGGTATGACGGGTATTCTTTCAGCCGGATCCAGTCGGTCTACAGTCCGAATTCAGTGATAGAGGCTATAAAAAATGAGGAATTTGGGGATTACTGGACTCAGACGGAAACTTATGCATCTCTGCAGGTTTATATTGATCTGGATGAGGATGGACTTAAGGAGGCGATTGTCCAGATGCTGGGCGGAGCACGTATCCGTATGGATGTGGGAACTTTTCAGAATGATATGACCAGCATCCGGCAGAAGGATGATGTGCTGACATTGCTTATCCATCTGGGGTATCTGGCATACGATTCCACAGATAAATCCGTATTCATACCAAATGAGGAGGTACATCAGGAGTTTGTCCGGGCAGTTAGTACCGGACGGCACCAGGAGGTTGCAAGGCTGATCAGGAATTCGGATCTGCTTTTGGAGCGGACATTGAATATGGACGAGGAAGGAGTGGCGGCTGCTATTGAGGAGGCTCACAGAGTAGGAACCTCGCCTCTTTTCTATAATAATGAGCAGGCTCTCCGGAGTGTTATCCGTTTTGCTTATATAAGCTGTGTGGATGAGTTTATCAGGATTGAGGAGCTGGCTTCCGGGAAGGGGTATGCGGATGTAGTGTTTTTTCCAAAAAGGGCTTCTTCTATGCCGGTTCTGCTGATTGAACTGAAATGGGACAAGACAGAGGATGGGGCGATCAGCCAGATCCGGAGGAATCATTATCCGGAGGTGCTTGCGGATTATGGCGGGGATATTCTTCTGGTAGGGATCAACTATCATGTGAAGAGTCAGAGACATTGCTGTAAGATAGAAAGGTACCGGATGGGGCGTATATCGTGAAATGAGTCAGAGAAGGAGAAATCATGTTGAGTGAACATTTACTTGAGGAGATCATCGGGATCGTCCACCAGTGTGGGGAGATCATGCTGAGTGCCACGGATATTGACAGGAAGATGCATCAGAAGACTGGAAAGGGGAATTTTGTGACAGAGTATGATTCCAGGGTGCAGCAGGTACTGGAGGAGAAGCTGCTGGCGCTGGTGCCGGGAGCGGTATTCCTGGGAGAGGAAGACCAGATGGACCAGACGGATATTTCCAGGGGCTATGCATTTATCGTGGATCCCATTGACGGGACGGCTAATTTTACCAGGGGATATAATGTGAGCTGTATCAGTGTGGCTCTGGCCCGTGACGGGAAGCCGGTGATGGGGGTGATCTATGACCCCTATCGGAAGGAGACTTATTATGGGGAGCGGGGGAAGGGCGCTTACCGGAACGGGGAACAGATCCATGCTTCCCAGCGGACGCTGAAGGAGGGGCTGATCCTCTTTGGGACGGCGCCTTATCACCAGGATCTGATGAAGAAGTCTTTTGAGGTGGCGTACCGGTACATGTCCCGGGGGGAGGATCTGCGCAGAAGCGGATCTGCGGCCCTGGATCTGTGTGCCATCGCCAGCGGGAAGGCGGAATTCTATTTTGAGATGCGTCTCTGCCCCTGGGATTATGCGGCGGGGGCTCTGCTGGTGGAGGAGGCCGGAGGGATCGTCAGTGATCTGGAAGGAAATCCGGTGACCTATGACCGGAAACAGACGGTGACGGCGAGAGGCCCGCAGGTGGAACTGTTGTGAATGTTGTCAGGGATGTGAGCGAGACGGGTCATCTTCTTGCTCCGAAAAGCGCCAGGGACAAGAAGCCCGTCTAAACTGTTGCATCTGACAGTGTAACAGTTCAGATACCCCTTGAACTGTTACGGCATACGGCCATTTAGAATCGCCTACGGCGATGGGCCGTATGCCCGCGGCCGCTATGTTTTCGTACGGTCAGCGCGGTGAACGCGCAGACCTATCTGAACTGTTACCTGACAGTTTCATCTTTCGCAATTTGTCGTTGAAAACCTCTTGACAAATAGTGCCTCTGTCGGTAGAATAAGGAAATAAAACTTTGATATTCAAAACATTTGAAAATAAAACTAAAATTAAGAGTAGTTCTTAAGGATGGGATTATGACAGCGAGGATTATTGGAACCGGTTCATATGTGCCGGAGAGGATTGTTAAGAATGAGGATTTAGCAAAGATCGTGGAGACGTCGGATGAGTGGATCGTCAGCAGGACAGGGATTCATGAGCGGCGTGTGGCGGTGGAGGAGGGAACCTCCCACATGGCTGTGGAGGCTGCAAAGAAGGCCCTGGCAGATGCGGGGGTCGGAGCGGAGGAGCTGGATATCATCCTCCTGGCTACTTCTTCACCGGATTACTGTTTCCCGGCAGGGGCCTGCGAGGTGCAGGCTGAGATCGGAGCGGTGAATGCGGTGGCTTATGACATCAGCGCCGCCTGCTCGGGGTTCATCTTCGCTATGAACACGGTGTATGGATTTATGAAGGCGGGGATCTACAGGACTGCCCTGGTGATCGGCGCGGATTGTCTCAGCAAGCTGACGGACTGGTCGGACCGGAGTACCTGTGTGTTGTTTGGGGACGCGGCCGGAGCGGCTGTGATGAGAGCGGAGGAGACGGGTCTGGTACATATGACCATGGGTTCCGATGGCGTTAAGGGGCCGGTGCTCTCCTGCGTGGCCCGGACTACGGGAAATTTTGCCAACGGACGGATACCGGAGATCGGCTACATGTATATGGATGGCCAGGAGGTGTTTAAGTTCGCGGTGAAGAAGGTGCCGGACTGTGTGCGCCAGGTGCTGGAGGAGTCAGGGGTGCCCATAGATGAGATCAGATATTTTATCCTTCATCAGGCCAACTACCGGATCGTGGAGGCAGCGGCCAGACGGCTGAAGCAGCCTATGGAGAAATTCCCCATGAATATGGATAGGTATGGCAATACATCGGGAGCTACGATTCCTACCCTTCTGGATGATATGAACCGGGCCGGGAAGCTGGAACGGGGCGACAAAATCGTAATCGCCGGATTCGGCGCAGGGCTGACCTGGGGAGCGGCGCTGGTTGAGTGGTAAGTCTGGTAAAAGCAGTAACCGTTAAGAGGAGAGAGACTTTCCAGAAAACTGTTTAAATATGTAAATCCGTCCGTCAGCCGGATGCAGGCTACAGAGACAGCGTGCGGTCAGCGGATGTGATATAAGTGAACATCTGGCAGGGGATTTTTAGCCTGGTGTGAACAAATAGTAACAGTCCAGACATGCCATCTTCTTGCGCCCGTCTTAACTGTTGCAACAAATACCTGTTCACTTGGGGGGACAGGTAATAACCTCAAAATTATTTAGAAAAATAAAAGGAGAAAAAGACTATGTTAGAGAAAATGAAAGAGATTATCGCAGAGCAGCTGAGTGTGGATGCAGACAGCATTGATGAGAATTCTTCCTTTAAGGATGATCTGGGCGCGGATTCCCTGGATCTGTTTGAGCTGGTGATGGCTCTGGAGGATGAGTATTCTGTGGAGATTCCGTCTGAGGATCTGCAGAATCTGCTGACAGTTGGTGCAGTTATGAACTATCTGAAGGAGAAAGGCGTAGAGGCTTAATCGTGGCTGGAAGTCAGTCTGGCTTTTGCGTATTTTGGAGGAATCTATGAGGACAAGAATTACAGAGCTTTTGGGAATCACCCATCCGGTGATCCAGGGCGGTATGGCCTGGGTGGCGGAGAATCATCTGGCGGCGGCGGTGTCTGAGGCTGGTGGTCTGGGACTGATCGGCGGGGCGAATGCTCCGGGTGATGTGGTCCGGGACTATATCCGGAAGGTGAAGGAAGTAACGGATAAGCCTTTTGGGGTTAATGTAATGCTGATGAGTCCCTATGCGGATGATGTGGCAAAAGTTGTGGTGGAGGAAGGTGTCAGGGTGGTCACCACAGGCGCCGGAAATCCGGAAAAATATATGGAAATGTGGAAGGCAGCAGGTATCAAGGTCATCCCGGTGGTGGCATCGGTGGCCCTGGCCAGAAGGATGGAGCGCAGCGGTGCGGATGCCGTGGTGGCTGAGGGAACAGAGTCCGGGGGCCATATCGGTGAAGCCACAACCATGACCCTGGTGCCCCAGGTTGCGGATGCGGTGTCTATCCCGGTTATCGCCGCAGGCGGTATCGCAGATGGCAGAGGCATCGCGGCAGCATTTATGCTGGGAGCGGAGGCTGTCCAGATGGGAACCCGTTTCCTGGTGGCAAAGGAGTGTGTGATCCATCAGAACTACAAGGACCGGGTTCTGAAGGCAAAGGATATCGATTCTACCGTTACCGGCAGAAGTCATGGTCATCCCATACGCTGTCTGCGGAATCAGATGACCCGGGAATATATCAAGCTGGAGAATGCAGGAACTCCCTTTGAGGAGCTGGAATACCTGACTCTGGGCGCCCTTCGGAAAGCCGTGCAGGACGGGGATGTGGCCATGGGAACCGTGATGGCCGGACAGATCGCAGGAATGGTCAGTAAGGAACAGACCTGCAAAGAGATGATCGACGAGATGATGGAGCAGGCTGAAAAGCTGCTGGGAAGACAGTAGGAGTCAGGAAGGCTCCGGCGAATCGTCAAGTGAGCCGGAGATAAAAGTACACCAGGAGACTGGTACAAACAAGAGGAGTAGGAAACATGAGCAGGATCGCATTTATTTACCCAGGACAAGGGGCACAGGTCTGCGGTATGGGACAGGATTTCTATGAGCAGACAGAGGAAGGGAAGCAGGTCTTTGATCTGGCTACGGATCTTCTGGGCTTTTCTGTGCCGGAGCTGTGTTTTACAGAAAATGACAGACTGGATATTACGGAGTACACCCAGGCTGCTATGGTCACCACCAGCATTGCCATGACCAGGGTTCTGGAAAGCCGGGGCGTGAAGCCGGATGTGACAGCAGGACTGAGCCTGGGTGAATATTGTGCGCTCTATGCTGCCGGTGTCATCAGCGAGGCTGCGGCCATTTCCACTGTGAGGCAGAGGGGAATCCTGATGCAGGAGGAAGTTCCTGCGGGGCAGGGGGCAATGGCGGCTGTCCTTGCCATGGATGCGGCGGCAATTGAGGAAGTGATCAAGGATATGGACGGGGTTCAGATTGCCAATTACAACTGCCCTGGACAGATCGTCATTTCCGGTAAGAAGGAAGCGGTTGAGGAGGCCTGCGGGAAGCTGAAGGAAGCAGGCGCCAAGCGCACGGTCATGCTGAATGTCAGCGGCCCCTTCCATTCCCGGATGCTGACCGGCGCGGGAGAGAAGCTGGGCAGGGTGCTGGAAAGCGTAGAGGTACATACTCCGGTGATTCCTTATGTGGCAAATGTAACCGCCGCTTATGTGACGGATGCCGCTGAGGTGAAACCCCTTCTGATGAAACAGGTGTCTTCCTCCGTCCGCTGGCAGCAGAGTGTGGAGACAATGCTGGCAGACGGTGTGGACACCTTCATTGAGATCGGGCCGGGAAAGACCCTGGCCGGGTTCATGAGGAAGATAGACCGGACCGTAAAGGTTCTGAACATAGAGAAGCTGGAAGATGTGGATAAGGTGGTTGCGCAGCTGTAGGTTTACGTAAAAGTTCAATGGATATCCGGACTGTTACAAGTTTACTGTGTGAACCGCAGGAATTAGGAGAAAATGATGTTGACAGATAAAATTGCAGTAGTAACCGGCGCAAGCCGTGGAATCGGGCGTGAGATCGCCGTGACCCTGGCATCAAAAGGGGCGGTGGTTATCGTTAATTATAATGGTTCCACAGCAAAAGCCGAGGAGGTAGTAAAGGAGATCCAGGCTGCCGGCGGCCGTGCGGAGGCAGTCCAGTGTAATGTCTCTGATTTCAGCGAGGCGGCCAGACTGATGGAATATGTGGTAAAGCAGTACGGGCGTGTGGACATTCTGGTGAACAATGCCGGAATCACCCGCGACAATCTGCTGATGAAGATGAGTGAGGAAGATTTTGACGCGGTGCTGAATACCAACCTGAAGGGAGCATTTAACTGTATCAAGCACATTTCCCGGCAGATGCTGAAGCAGAGATCAGGAAGGATCATCAATATCTCTTCCGTCTCCGGTGTCATGGGAAATGCGGGTCAGGTCAACTACAGCGCTTCCAAGGCTGGAATCATCGGGATTACCAAGTCAGTGGCCAGGGAGATGGCCAGCCGGGGTATCACGTCCAACGCCGTGGCGCCGGGATTCATTGACACGGATATGACGGCAGTGCTGCCGGATGCAGTGAAAGCGGCAGCCACAGAGCAGATTCCCATGAAACGTTTCGGATCCACCAGGGATATTGCCAGCATGGTAGCATTTCTGGCATCAGATGAGGCCGGATATATTACCGGCCAGGTAATCTGCGTGGACGGCGGAATGGCCATGTAGGAAGGCCCGTGGGAGTGGGCACATGACGGTGTCAGGAGACAGACCCGCTGAAACGGGTATATGGCGGCATCAGGATACAGGCGTGTTGAGACAGGTACATGGCGGCGTCAGGAGACAAACCCGTGGGGACGGATACACGGCAGCATCAGAAGATGTAAGAAAGTGAGTTGCAAGCAGCAAAGGAGATAGAAAATATGAGCAGAAGAGTTGTTGTGACCGGGATGGGGGCGATTACTCCCATCGGTAATTCGGTGGAGGAATTCTGGAGGACTGAAGGAGAAAAAGGTGGGCATCGGACCGATCACCTATTTTGACACAACGGATTACAAGGCAAAACTGGCGGCAGAGGTCAAGGGCTTTGACGCAAAACAGTACATGGATCCCAAGGCAGCCAAGCGTATGGAGCAGTTCTGTCAGTTTGCGGTGGCAGCGACGAAGGAAGCTCTGGAGGATGCAGGCATAGACATGGAAAAAGAGGATCCCTACC
>CAJTOW010000097.1 GCA_910577655.1 uncultured Lachnospiraceae bacterium
TGCTTCTTGTCTGGCGTAGCCGGACAAGAAGATGCGCCCCGTGAACAGTAACTAATTACTGGGTAACAGTCCAGACCGTCTTAACTGTTACTGTTCACAGGGGAATGTTCCAGAACCGGCATCTTCCAGCCGGATAGGGCACCAGCAATCCTTTTAACAATAATTTGCTGCCACTTCCCGGCAGCGGAATGGAGATAGTATGGCATTTGATGGAATTGTGATCGCGAACCTTACCCGGGATATCCGGCAGAAGCTGGAGGGCGGAAAGATCAATAAGATTGCCCAGCCTGAAAAGGATGAGCTGATGATCACGGTAAAAAATAACAAGGAGACCTGTCGTCTCTCTGTCTCTGCCAGCGCCAGTCTTCCGCTGGTGTTTTTTACAGAGACCAATAAGCCCTCGCCCATGACGGCGCCTAATTTCTGTATGCTGCTGCGCAAACATATCGGAAACGGCCATATCATAAAGGTCTCCCAGCCGGGGCTGGAGCGGATCATTGAGCTGGAGATCGAGCATCTGGACGAGCTGGGGGATCTTAGCCGGAAGCGGCTGATCATCGAGCTTATGGGCAAGCACAGCAATATCATTTTCTGCAGGGAGGACGGCACCATCTTAGACAGCATCAAGCACATCTCCGCCCAGGTAAGCTCGGTCCGGGAGGTGCTTCCGGGAAGGAGCTATTTCATCCCCCACACCACCGAGAAGATGGATCCTTTGACCATCACGGAGGAGGAATTCACCGGCCTGATCCGCCACACGCCCCTGCCCCTGCAGAAGGCCCTGTACCAGAAGCTGACCGGGATCAGTCCGGTGATCGGCACGGAGCTGTGTCATATGGCTTCCCTGGACGCAGACCGTTCCGCCAATGAACTGACAGACGCGGAACTGATCCATCTGTACCATATGTTTTCCCTGATGATGTCCGATGTGAAACAGGGGCATTTTACTCCCAATGTCATCTATCGGGGCGGGGAGCCGGTGGAATACGCCTCTGTGCCCCTGACTGTGTATGAGGGAAACGCCTGCGAAGCCAGGACCTATGGTTCTGTCAGTGAGCTGCTGGAAGCCTACTATGCGGAGAAGAATATCCTCACCCGGATCCGCCAGAAGTCCGTGGATCTGCGCCGGATCGTCCAGACCGCCCTGGAGCGCAATTACAAGAAATACGACCTGCAGCAAAAGCAGCTTAAAGACACGGAGAAACGTGACAAATACAAGGTCTATGGGGAACTGCTCAACACCTACGGCTACGAGCTGTCCGGCGGGGAGAAGGAACTGGAGTGTCTGAACTATTACACCAATGAGAACATCCGCATCCCCCTGGATCCCCAGCTGGATGCCCGGGAAAATTCCCAGAAATATTTTGCAAAATACAACAAACTGAAGCGCACCTTCGAGGCCATGACAGAGATGACCCTGGAAACCAGAAAAGAGATCGACCATCTGGAATCCATCAGCGCGGCACTGGATATAGCGGTGAAGGAGGAGGATCTTGTCCAGATCAAGGAGGAGCTGATGGAGTTCGGCTTCATCCATAAGCGTACCCCGGGCAGTAAGAAACCAAAGATCACCAGCCGCCCTTACCACTACATTTCCTCCGACGGCTTCCACATCTATGTAGGCAAGAACAACTACCAGAATGAAGAGGTCACCTTCAAGGTGGCGGACGGCGGAGACTGGTGGTTCCACGCCAAGGGAATCCCCGGCTCCCACGTGGTAGTCAAAACCGGAGGCCAGGAACTGCCGGACCGGGTGTTCGAGGAGGCCGGTGCCCTGGCTGCCTACTATTCCAGGGGACGGGACAATGAGAAGGTGGAAATCGACTATATCCAGCGGAAACACGTTAAAAAAGCTGCCGGAGGGGCGCCTGGATTTGTGATCTACCATACCAATTATTCGCTGATGGCAGTACCAGGACTGAACCTTACCGAGGTGTAATCATGTAACAGGGCCACGGTAATCCGGGCTTTATGAATCCCTTTTATGCATATCCTGAACGATAAAAAGAAACTGCCGGAACCGTCAGAGGGGATCTGGAACATGCGGTGAGAATCCACCGGAAACTCTGATTTACAAGATGGTTGAAATATAGCATATGGGCAGAAGAATTGCAATAAAAATGTCTGGAAGCCCCTTCCGGCATTACCCGGGTGTAACAGCTCAGACGCCCTGAACTGTTACACCCGGGTTTATTACAGCTACCCTTCATGGCCAAATTGTTTTGAGGACAGCGGATAGCAGCTCTGAACATCACTTTTTCGGCACCATAATCTCCATCCCGCCCATATAAGGTCTTAAAACCTCCGGGATCCGGACTGTGCCGTCTGCCTGCAGATTGTTCTCCAGAAACGCGATCAGCATCCGGGGCGGAGCCACCACCGTATTGTTGAGGGTGTGGGCAAAATACTTGCCGTTCTCCCCGTCCACGCGGATCTTTAAGCGGCGGGCCTGGGCATCTCCCAGATTGGAGCAGGACCCCACCTCAAAATACTTCTTCTGCCGTGGAGACCAGGCCTCCACGTCACAGGACTTCACCTTTAAGTCAGCCAGATCACCGGAGCAGCACTCCAGGGTGCGGACCGGGATATCCAGGGAACGGAACAGATCCACCGTATTCTGCCACAGTTTCTCATACCACATGGGAGACTCCTCCGGCTTACATACCACGATCATCTCCTGCTTCTCAAACTGGTGGATCCGGTATACTCCCCGCTCCTCAATGCCGTGGGCACCCTTTTCCTTGCGGAAGCAGGGGGAATAGCTGGTAAGGGTCCTGGGCAGCTGGTCCTCCGGGGTGATGGTATCGATGAACTTGCCGATCATGGAATGCTCGCTGGTACCGATCAGGTACAGATCCTCCCCCTCAATCTTGTACATCATGGCATCCATCTCCGCAAAGGACATGACTCCGGTCACCACATTGCTGCGAATCATAAAGGGCGGAACACAATAGGTAAATCCGCGTCCGATCATAAAATCACGGGCATAGGCGATGACTGCGGAATGCAGTCTGGCAATATCTCCCATAAGATAGTAAAAACCGTTGCCTGCAACCCTGCCCGCCGCATCCAGATCAATACCGTCAAAGCTCTTCATGATATCCGTGTGATAAGGAATCTCGAAATCCGGGACCACCGGCTCGCCGAACTTCTCAATCTCCACATTCTCACTGTCATCCTTCCCGATAGGCACACTGGGATCAATGATATTGGGAATGGTCATCATGATCCTGGTGACCCTGGCTTCCAGCTCCGTCTCCTGGGCCTCCAGCTCGGCCAGACGGCTGGCATTGGCAGCTACCTGGGCCTTCACGGCCTCAGCCTCTTCCTTCTTCCCCTGGCCCATGAGCTGGCCGATCTGTCTGGACAGCTTGTTGCGGGCTGCCCGCAGATTGTCCGCCTCCGCCTTGGCTGCCCGGTTCTTCGCATCCAGCTCAATCACTTCATCCACCAGCGGCAGCTTGTCATGCTGGAATTTATTCTCAATATTCTTCTTGACAATGTCCGGATTTTCCCTGACAAATCTTAAATCTAACATAATTCTCCTCCTATCCAGCTTTTCTCTCTGTAAACTTTGTAACAGTTCAGATAGGTCTGCACGTTCACCGCGCTGACCGTACGATAATGCAATGGCCGCGGGCATACAGCCCTCTACACTCCGTTCCGGTCGGTCCCTAACAGGCGTCACTGGCGCCTGGGACCGCCGCAGGCGATTTTAAATGGCCGTATGCCGTAACAGTTCAAGGGTTATCTGAACTGTTACTAAACTTCAACGATTATACTACACTTTTGCTGGAAATAAAAGGGGGTTTTTGCTTATATAGAGTTTTTATGTAACCTTTAGTAACAGTTCAGACAGGTCTGCGCACTCGCTGCGCTGACCCTACGAAAATGTAGTGACCGGAGGGCATCTGCCGTCTGTCCCTGGAACTCAAGGACAATCCGGCTCTGGTACTTTCCGGCCTCCCGCACCAGAAGACCCGCCGGCCGGACATGAAGCCCCTGGACATGTGTGACTTTATATTCCCATTTCTTCAACCTTCCGTGACTGGCATGATGGTTGTAATTCTTTACTACAACAGAGCGCAGCCCCTGCTTTGCCATATGCCGCTGAACCCGTTTTATGCTGCAGGGAGTCCCATTGCCATTGAGGGTACGGCATATTTTAACTGCCCCATACCGCTTTTAGAGTGTGTCCACCGCCATAATCGCCTGCACATATATGTGGAACGCATTCTCAAGCACCTCAAGCTTCACACACTCATCTGGCTGATGACCGCCGCCATGGCCCTCTGGCCCGGGCTTTTTCTGGCCCCGGATTCCTGGTCCGAATGCCACCGCGTTGGGAAGCTTCCTTGCATAGGTGCCTCCCCCCATGGTATAGGGCTCAAAGGAGGGCCCCAGCCGGTCTTTACAGGCCTTGTCCAGGGCTTTCACCAGAGGGCTGTCAGGAGAAACATACGACGGTGGATCGTTCCTTTCTTTTGTCCGTTTCCAGCCATAGTGCTCTGACCTGGCTGCAATCTGCCTGCTCATCTCCTTTTCATCCATCTCCGCCGGATAACGTATGTTGATATTCAGCTTCAGCCTGTTATCTTCTGTCCGGATCATGCCGCAGACGGCGGTCAGCCTTCCCAGCTGCGGGCTTTCATAAAAGATGCCAAGGCCCTCTCCGTAATGCTTCCGGAAACACTCTGCCGGAAACGAAAGAATCCGTGCACCTTCCTTTGTCAGAAACCCGCCGGCACAAAGGTAGGCCGCAAGCTCGGCGCCGGCATTGACTGCCTCTCCCGGAAAAGCGGCGTGGGAAGACTGTCCCACTGCCTCCACACGCAGACAGTCTCCCTCCTGACAAAGGGAAATCCCCGGCCAGACAGAGCTGTCCACTGCCGGTACCCTGGCAGCAGGATTGGCCAATACGGCACAGGCACTTGCCGCCACCGCATTGGAGGCCACTCCCGCTGTAAAAGAAATCACGCCCTCCGGCAGCGGCGCGGTGAAATCAGCCTCCATGATCCCTTTCTCCGAATAACACACAGAGAAGGAAGCATCCGGCGTAAAAGAGATATCAGGCGCCGGAAAATGCTCCAGAAAATAGGCAATATCATGCATCCCGTTCTCTTCACTGCATCCCAGAAACAGCCGGACTCTGTGGCGAAGCTTAACCCCGCTTTCCTTTAAATACCGCATGGCATACAGGGCTGCCATGGCAGGCCCCTTATTGTCTGAGCTTCCACGTCCATAAAGCCATCCATCCTCCACATAGGGACTGTAAGGGGGATTTTTCCAGCCGGTACCCTCCGGCACAACATCCAGATGGGCAAATATACCGATCTCACCCCTGCCTGTACCAGGCATAAGGATACTGCCGCAGTGATACTCATGGTTCTCTGTCTCAAACCCCATGGACTTTCCCAGATCCAGAGCCGTATCAAGCACCCTGGCGCAGCTCTCCCCAAAAGGATAAGGGCCTTTGGCAGCAGGATCACTTACACTTGGAATCCGTACCAGCTTCATAATATCTTCCAAAAATTCCGCCCGGTATCCTTCCAGGAACCGGGCTGTTGTCATCTCATTCATCATGTTCATCCTCAATGATCGCAAAAATGGCAGGCTGCCATATGTCCATTTCCCATATCCTTTAGCTCCGGCTCAGACTGACTGCACTCCGGACGCGCATTTACACAGCGCGTGTGGAAACGGCAGCCGCTGGGAGGATTAAAGGGACTTGGCACATCTCCGCTAAGACGGATCCTTCTCTTTGCGGCATCCACATCGGGAATCGGGATACTGGAAAGAAGCGCCTGGGTATAAGGATGCTTTGCATCAGAATAAAGCTCATCCCTGGCAGCGATTTCCATCACCTTGCCCAGATACATAACCATCACCCGGTCGCAAAGATAGCGCACTACACTTAAGTCATGGGAAATGAACAGATAAGTAAGGGAAAGCTCCTGCTGCAAATCCTTCATCAGATTCAGCACCTGCGCCCGGACCGATACATCCAGGGCAGACACCGGCTCATCACCGATTACAAAATCAGGATTAAGCACCAGGGCACGGGCAATCATGATACGCTGGCGCTGGCCTCCGGAAAACTCATGGGGATAACGGTTGAGATATTCCAGGGGAAGGCCCACCTTCTCCATGATATCAAGCACCATATCGATCCGCTCTGCCTTTGTCCCGATACCAAAGACATCAAGGGAAGCACAGATCAGCTCCTTCACGGTCATGCGGGGATTCAGGGATGCATAAGGATCCTGGAATATAATCTGCATTCTCTGACGGTAATCGCGCATTTCACTTTTATTTAAGGAAAGCAGATCCGTACCGTCATAGACGATCCTGCCGCTGTCCGGCTCATGGAGCCTCAAAATGGCACGTCCCAGGGTGGACTTGCCGCAGCCGGATTCCCCCACTACTCCCAGGGTCTCGCCCCTGAATAACTCAAAGCTGACATCATCCACCGCCTTGACGGTCTTTGGCGCACTGCCAAGAAACTGTTTACGCGAAGAAAAATATTTTTTTATATTCTCAACCCTGAGCAATGGTCCATCTGTATTCACTGTGACACCTCCCTGTACTTCTCACGATATTTCCAGCACCGCACCTGATGGCCCTCCGGGGATTCATACATAGGCGGCATGTTATCCCTGCATATATCCATGGCACAGTCACAGCGCACACAGAAGCGGCAGCCCTTTGGCAGCGCATTCAGGCTGGGTACTGTACCATCAATGGCATGAAGGCGTTTGGAATCCCTGTCAAGGCGGGGAATGGATGCCAGAAGTCCGCAGGTGTATGGATGAAGGGGCTCCGAAAAAATCCTCCGCGCCGAACTGTATTCTACCACCTGGCCCGCATACATGACCATAATATTGTCCGCCATCTCAGCCACCACCCCCATATCATGGGTGATCAGCATGATGGCCGCGTCAATCTTATGCTTCAGCTCCACCATCAGATCAATGATCTGGGCCTGGATCGTAACGTCCAGGGCTGTAGTCGGCTCGTCGGCAATCAGAAGGGCCGGATTGCAGGACAATGCCATGGCGATCATCACCCTCTGGCGCATACCTCCGCTAAGCTGGTGCGGGAACTCCTTCAGGCGCTGCTCTGGCGCTGATACACCTACCCGTGTCAAAATATCCAGGGCCTGCTTCCTGATCTCGCCGCGGGGCAGGCTGCTGTGTACGGCAATGGTTTCCTCCAGCTGGTATCCCACTGTGAGCACCGGGTTGAGGGAGGTCATGGAATCCTGGAATATCATGGCAATATCCTTGCCGCGGATATGACTCAGCTCCTTGTTGCTTTTCTGGACAAGATCCTCACCCTTAAAGATCACTTTCCCCTGGGCGATCCGGCCAATGCCATTAGGAAGCAGCCGCAAAACAGAAAGGGATGTAACACTCTTGCCACAGCCGGATTCACCCACAATACCCAGGGTCTCGCCTTTATGTACCGTAAAGCTTACCCCGTCCACTGCGGTGACATATCCATGTTTCGTACGGAACTGGGTCACCAGCTGCTGCACCTGTAATACTGGCTCTGTCTGCTGCATCATAATGTTTCCCCCATTTACTTTCATCTGCAGGGTTGCCGGAAAATGACCGCCATGCACAATCTATTGCGGTGATATATCATGGACAGGACGCCATTTCCCCACAGCCCCTTCCTCCGGATGTCCGGCCGCAGCCAGACATCCGGAACAACGGTTACAGTATTTCTGGATCGCAAAAGCTTATCTGGCAATCTCCCACTGCCATACCATACGGTTCAGCAGACTGTAGTCCTCAAAGTGGACATTGGAGATCCGTTTATTATAAGCTACCAGATCATTCTGGAAGTACAGCCAGCTGAAGGGAACCTGGTCTCTCAGCATCATCTGGTACTCCTGATAAATGGGAAGGCGTTCTTCGTAGGTAAATACCTGGAAGCCTTCTACCATTCCTTTCTCATACAAAGAAGGATCTTCATTCTGGGAGAAGTTATTCACATGGCCGGGACGGACATTGACAACACTCTCCGCCGGATCAGGACTGCCTCCGGAACCGATCAGGGCAAAATCATAGTTGCCGAGACGGCACTCTGCCAGATGGGTGGGATGGTCGGTGGTAATGATCTCTGTGTTGATACCGATCTTGGCAAGATCCTGCTGGATCAGGGGCGCTGTCTTCTCACGGACCTCATTTCCCTGGGAAACCCGGAGAACATAGGTCTTGCTGGTATCAAATCCGGAATCCTTCACCATCTGGGCTGCCTTTTCGATATCATATGGAATAGGAAGCAGTTCCTGGTTAAAGTAGGGATGGTTGGAGCGGAGCGGACCGGCAGCAGCCTCGCCCTCGCCACGCATCAGGTTATTGACAATGGCATCACGGTTGATGGCCATGTTCACAGCCTGACGGACCTCCTTGGGAATGTTTTTCACATTGATGGAGAGATACTGGTAGCCAAGAGACTTGACAGACTCGGTTGTCAGGTTTTCCTGGGTCTGGGCCATATCCCAGTCATTCATGGGTATATTTCCAAGGCCGGCTCCTGCGGTGATGTCAATCTCGCCGCTCATCAGACCACTGAGCAGGTTACTGGCAGGTACAATACGGACTACAAAACGGTCGAACTGGGGAGCGCCCAGATAGTAATCCTTGTTAGCGGTGAACTCAATGCGCTCACCGGAAATATCACTCTCATAAATGCAGGGGCCGGATCCTACCGGATGCTGCCAGAATTCACTGGTCATGATCTCTTCCGCCGGAATATCCTCCAGCAGATGCGCCGGCAGGACATAGAAATCACGGAAGGTCTGGCTTAACATGTAGCTGATGGGAGAAGGATCCTTCAAGGTAAACTGTACCGTATGCTCATCCAGAGCCACTACTCCGAACTCCTCATCAGGCGCAAGGACACCACTGGAATCCGTTCCGGTGAAAAATGCCACTTTGCTGCGCCGGGGATGGGTGATTGCTTCATTGGCCATCAGTTTGGCAGTAAAGACAACATCCTCTGCCGTTACCGGCTCCCCGTCATGCCATTTTGCGTTTTCATTGAGACGGAAGGTAAGGATCTTGCCTGTCTCGTCATCCTGCTCCCACTCATCTGCCAGCCGCGGCTCGTGCTCGCCGTTTGCCTTGACGACGATCAGCTTGTCATACATCAGCTCCAGAACCGCGTCTGTATTGCCGTTGGTGGTATTAAAGGGAATAAAGGTATCCCAGGGTGCTGTCATAGCCATGGTTATGGTGACAGACCCCCCTGCGTTTGTTTCTTCTGCGGCAGTCCCCTGGTCCTCCTGAGCAGAAGTCCCGGTCTCTGCCTTAGTCTCCGGGGCGGCTGCCTGGGTCGTAGGCTGGCTGTCCCCTGCGCTTGGCGGCGCGCAGGCCGAAAGTGCAAACATGGAAGCCAGAACCACAGCTGCTGCTTTGGAAAATGAATGTTTCATAGTCTTCTCCTCCTCTTTTTCTAATTTATCCAAATCCCCTGGTCTATACCCGGGATCAGATTACCATTTTTGTGTCCAGGGCATCCCGGATGCCGTCGCCCAGGAAATTGATACAGAGAATCGTGATCAGCAGCGCCACACCTGGCGGCATCCAGAGCCAGGGCCTGGTTGCCAGCACGCTGATAGACTGGGCCTGATAAAGGATATTCCCCCAGGATGCTTCCGGCGCCTGGACTCCCATACCTAAAAAGCTTAATGACGACTCGGTTATGATGGCCTGGGCCGCACGGAAGGTAAAGGCGATCAGCACCGGCGCAAAGGTATTGGGCAGAATGTACCTGGTCATGATCGCGCTGTCCTTTGTCCCGATGGCTCTGGCTGCCTCCACATACTCGCTCTCCCTGGCAGAAAGAACATTTCCATAGATCGTCCTGGCAAAACGCGGCCAGCCCAGAATCCCGATCACCACTGTGACCGTAGATACCGACGGCCTCAGCACAGACACCAGCACCAGGATCAGTACCATGGACGGGAAGGACATAAAAATATCCGCCAGACGCATGATAACCATTTCAATAATCCCCCGGTAATAGCCGGCAACCAGTCCCAGAGGCACTCCGGCCACAAGGCTGATGACTGCCGAAATGATACCAACCTGGAGGGAAACCCGGCCCCCATAAAGGAACCTCGCAAAGCTGTCACGGCCAATATCATCTGTACCCAGCCAGTGGGCGGCAGAAGGGCCGGCGCCAAAAAAGGTATCATAATCCGTGGTGTAGGGATCAAGCTTTAATATCATTGGAAGAAGGATCACCAGCAGCACCTCTGCCACCAGCACTACCAGACTGATCGTAGCCAGCTTGTGCTTGGAAAAGCGCTGGATCACATCCTTCATGTAGGAATTCGCAGCAATCTCCCTGCCATCCCTGGAAACAGCTCCTTTTGTCATGACTGTCCCCTCCTTCCTAATAGCGAATCCTTGGATCCAGAAGATTATACATCAGATCCACCAGCAGATTGCCCACCAGAACCACAATAGCGATCACAACCGTGATCCCCATAATAGCAGGATAATCACGGGCATTGATGGACTGTACCATCAGGCTTCCCAGTCCCGGCCACCCAAAGATCTGCTCAGTAACCACTGCCCCGCCGATCAGAAACGGGATCTGCATACCGAACCAGGAAACCAGCGGGATCCATGCATTCCGCAGCGCGTGGCGCACCAGCACCGGCGGCTCTAAAAGGCCCTTGGCACGGGCAGTACGCACATAATCGCTTTGCAGCACTTCCATCATGGAGCCACGGCACTGGCGGATCAGGCTTCCGATCAGCTGGATGGCCAGCACGCTGGATGGCAGCACCAGATGGTGGAAGAACATCCCCCAGGTCCGCACACCGGACGAATCATACATGCCGGAGGACGGGAACCACCCGATCTTCACGTTGAACAAATAGATAAATACCAGCGCCGCGAAGAAGTTGGGCATGGCAACCCCTACAAAGGAGATTCCCGAGGATATATAATCCCAGCCCGAGTAGGGCTTATAAGCCGCCATAATCCCCAGGGGAAGGGAAATGATAATGGTGATCGCCATCGCTGTCCCCGGCAGAATCAGGGTCGGCCCAATCCTGTCTGCAATCATAGACGCCACCGGCAGTCCGGTACGATAGGATGTACCCAGATTGCCGCCCAGAAGACTTCCCAGCCAGTGCAGATACTGGATGTAGACAGGCTGGTCAAGGCCCAGGGCCTTTTCCATGGCTGCCATCTGCTCTTTGGTGGCCATGGGATCATTAAAAAGAATCTCCAGGGGAGAGCTGGGAGTCAAAGACGACAGCAGATAGACCAAAACCGTGATTCCCAGAAACGTTGGTATGGCAATCAATAACCGTTTGATAATATAACGAAACCGATTCATATTTCACCCTTACCTTTTCACAAAGTATCCTTGCTAATAATATTAGTAATCATATCATATCCGTTCTTAAAAAGCAATACTTTTGTTGATTATTGACAGTAATTCTGGTGTGACTTCAAAGTCATTTGGGTATTTTTCAGCAAATTCTTATTTGTTCCATCCATTTTCTTGACAACCACAAAAATTACTGATACTATCAAACAAGCACAGGCCCTATGGATGTGGGGCCATTTTCGTTTTACCATACTTAACCGCAAAGGAGAATCCTTTTGACAACCAACACATGTAAACCCACGCTGAAAGATATGGTCTACCGCCAGATCATCGAGATGATCTGCAATGGCCAGCTGCCAAGCGATGCCATCGTTACAGAAAAGCAGCTTACCGCCCACTTTGGCATCAGCAAATCCCCGGTTCGTGAAGCCCTGATCCAGCTGTGCCATGACCGTGTACTTAAAAGTATTCCCCGCTGCGGATACCAGATCATCACCATCAATGCCAAGGATGTCCGTGACCTTACGGAGATCCGTATCCTCCTAGAGCTTGGAAGCCTTCACAAGACAGTGGAGAAGATCACGCCGGAAAATCTTGAAAAGCTCAGGGAGCTGAACCGCCAGCGTGAGATGCCCCTGGTTGAGAAGGATGTCTGGAACAGCTGGAACCGGAACATCGCGTTTCACCTGGCACTTGTGGAATGCGCCAACAATGAGTATACCCTTGACCCCATGCGCCGCGTCCTGTCTGCATGCGCCAGGGCTTACGCCCAGTTATATATCGTACAAAAGGAAGCGGTTGTCCTTCCCGGTGACGACACCCATGCCCATGCCCTGATCACCCAGGCCATTGAAGCTCATGATCTTGAAGCCGCCCAGACTTATCTCCGTCAGGATATTCTCTGTATGCAGTCACAGCTCTTATCAATGGACCTGATCTGAACCCTGGAGCCTTTCTACTGCACGTACGACGCTGTGTACACGCTCAGGAGCAATCTCCGTAGGCAGTGTACAGTCCGCGCCTACGATGAAAGGCCTGCCCTCCATCTCCTTTAAGATCTTCTTTGTATGAGCCTCAATCTCCGCCTCTGTCCCGTCTACCAGAACCCCCTGACGGTCCTGGAAGCCGCCCAGTATGATACTGTTGGGGAAGAGTCTGGCTCCCTCTGTCAGGCTCATATTGTTATGAAAGATACTCCAGTTGACCACGGCGGGATCAAGAACCGTAAACCTCTCAAAATCAATGTCCGACTTACAGATGTGCAGCACATTAAACCTTGTCTTCTCCTTAATATGCTGATACAGCCTCTGCTCATGGACAGATACATACTCCATATACTCATCGTGGAAAAACCACTTGCTTTCACCGCCTAAAGCAGCATAGAATATGCCGTCTGCACCAGCCTCCAGGGAGCAGTCTACCAGCTCCAGCAGCGTGTCTGTATACATTTCAAAAACACGCTTCATCTTCTGGGGCTGTTCCCGGTTAAAGACAGAAAGCCCATAGCCCATGGTATTATAGTTGCCTGCAAAGCCTGTTCCATGGAATACCGACGCGATCAGGCCATGGATCGTCGCCAGTACCGGATAGCGCCCCTGGGTCTGGTCACAGATGCGTTTGATGATATCCATCTGATCCACAAATATCTTATCCCTGCGGGTATATCCACGCATCTTATCAAGGTCAGCCGTGCTGAGAATCCTGCTCTCTCCATCATAAAGCAGGTTCTCATTCATAACCTTCAGAATATCTGTCCCTGTCTCCTCCATGAACTTCAGATGTGCCCTGATGGCTGCATCGCCATGGTGCATACTTTCCGGAAAATGCAGCCAGAAACCAGTTGGCGCCCTGTCTACAGCCTTTCCCTCCAGTACATTGTAAATCCGCTCCCTCTCATTCATCGTACATATGCTCCTTTCGTTTCCTTGAGGACATCCCCGTACCTCCCTGAATCTTTTTGTTGCTAATATCTCTGATATGATTTATAATAACATCAGAATGGTGCAGATGTCAATCCTTACTAAAAAATTTTCAAAAAAATATTTTTTCTTGGTTATTATTTACGTAAATATCTTCTTGTCTGGCGCAGATATACCACGAAGTGGGATGTGCACACCGAAGGCATCCCTTGCGGAGATGGCGGGAATGAGTTTTAGACACCCTCTGGCATGGCCGGACAGGAATTGGCAGGAAAGGAGTTTTCTATGAGCATATTTGAGAAACGGCGTAAGAAACTGATGGAGATCATGGAGCAAAAGGGAATCTGCGCTGCTGTCTTCACCCCATCCACGGATTACCGGTATCTTACCGGAAGTGCCAGACAGCCGGCCCAGCGCATTACCGCTCTGATCCTCACCCAGGATCACCAGCGTCTTCTCCTTCCCGGATTTGAAGCCGGAAATGAGAAGGCCCTGGCAGAAGAGCTGGAACTGGTTCCCTACTCGGATCTGGAGGACGCGGCACAGCTGACGGCTGGCCTGCTGCCCACAAAAGGCTGTGCGGCCGCTGGCCGCGAAATGCGGGCAGGATTCCTCCTTGCCCTTTTGAAGCTGACCGGCGGCCTGCACTGGTGCGATGCCGATACCCTAATGACCCCTGTCCGCCGCAGAAAGGATCCAGAGGAGATCAGAATCATTGAAGAGGCGCAGCACATGGCGGAACAGGCCCTTTGGAAGCTGATCCAGGAGCCCCTTGCCGGAAGAACCGAACGTGAGACCGCGTCAAAGCTTATGGAGCTGCGCCTTGCAGAAGGTTTTGACGCTGTAGGCGCGGGAATCGTTGCCTCCGGCCCCAACACAGCCCTTCCCCACCATATAAACGGAGACCGGATCATTACCAGAGGAGATATACTGATGTTCGACATCGGCGGCACCTATAAGGGCTATCATGCCGACCTTACCAGAACCTTTGCTGTAGGAGCTGTGCCTGACGGCTTTTCGGAAATCTACAGCATCGTACTAAAAGCCCATATGGCCGGGAAGGAGGCTGCCCAGGCAGGGATTCCTGCCGCCCAGGCAGACCAGAAGGCCAGAGAGGTCATTGAGAATGCAGGATACGGGCCCTTCTTTACCCACCGTCTCGGACACGGAATCGGCCTTGACGTCCACGAGGAGCCTTTCATCACCAGTACCAGCCAGCTTCCCTTAGAGACGGGCAATGTTTTTTCCTGCGAACCCGGCATCTATCTTCCGGGCCGCTTTGGAGTGCGGATCGAAGATCTCCTTGTGATGGAAGAAACCGGGGCAAGGAGTCTGAACAGACTTAGTAAAGAGCTGCTGGTTATTTAGAGGGAACGGGATATGGATTTTCACGGGGTGATGTTCCGGAAGGTACGCTCTGGAAAAAGTTTCCAGATCTGGTATTTACCGGCCCTGGGAAACAATCTGGCCATGAATCATAACCACTGCCGTAACAGTTCAGATACCCCTTGAACTGTTACGGCATTTG
>CAJTOW010000098.1 GCA_910577655.1 uncultured Lachnospiraceae bacterium
CCGCAATCCGGGGAAAACTTTTTCCAGAGCGTACCCCTCGGAACAACCACCCCATGAACAGTAAGTGCGCCCCATAACACTTTAAAGAGGAAAAGACCGGCAAGGTATACAGTGACAAAATGAGTCTGCGTGTGCTATACTTGGAAAAGATAAAGCAGGCGGATGAAGAAGAACGTCAGACAGAAGTATATCACTGGGCCCGCCTAATATCTGCAAAAGAGTGGGAGGAGCTGATGGAGATGGGCATGCAGGACGAATATAAGCAGGAAGTGGTGAAGGAAATGGAGCGGATCAACGCGGACCGGGCACTGCGGTATCAGTATATCACCAGAGAGATCGAGCAGATGGACAAGAACAGTATGCAGGAGGACTGGCTGGAGCAGGGCATCCAGCAGGGCATCCAGATCGGAAAACAGCAGGAGCAGCAGAGGTTGTTTGAGCTTTTGGACCGTATGAGGGCAGCCGGGGAGGAGGAGCAGTTCTGGTTGCTGAAGGATAATCAGGAACAGCTGGAGAAAAAGTATAGAGAATATCAGCTATAAAGAAAATTGCCATTTAAATCAGAGTATGCTATAGTTTAACCAGGGAAAATTTTACACACAGTTCCCATATGAAAACGGAACAACAGCGAGGTACGGATCATGAAGGAAACAGCATTAGTAATTATGGCTGCGGGGATCGGCAGCCGGTTTGGCGGCGGCATCAAGCAGTTAGAACCCATGGGGCCGGGGGGAGAGATTATCATGGACTACTCCATCCACGATGCCCTGGAAGCCGGGTTCAACAAAATCGTATTTATTATAAGGAAGGATCTGGAAAAGGACTTCCGGGAGATCATTGGCCGGCGGATCGAGAAGATCGCCCCGGTGGAGTATGTATTCCAGGAGATTGAAAAGCTGCCGGAGGGCTACTCCGTGCCGGAAGGCCGCAAGAAGCCCTGGGGTACCGGCCATGCGGTTCTGATGGTGAAAGACCTGGTGAAGGAGCCATTTCTGGTGATCAATGCCGACGACTACTACGGCAAGGAAGGCTTTCGCAAGCTCCATGATTACATGGTGGGTGAGATGGACACAGAGTCCGGCGTTTATGATATCTGCATGGGCGGTTTCATTCTGGCCAACACCCTCAGCGAGCATGGCGCAGTGACCCGGGGAGTCTGCCAGATGAATGAGGACGGCACTTTGAAGAACGTGGAGGAGACCTACGACATCCAGCTAAAAGACGGACGGGTACATGCTGCTGACGTGGACGGCAATCCGGTCACCGTCAGTCTGGATCAGCATGTGTCCATGAATATGTGGGGACTTCCTCCCAGGTTTCTGGAGGAGCTGGAGAAGGGCTTCCCGGATTTTCTGGATAACATCCGGGAAGGCGACCTGAAAGCCGAGTATCTGCTTCCCAGCATCATTGGCCGTCTGGTGAAGAGTGGACGCGCCCGCGTCCGTGTGCTGGAGACCAAAGACAAATGGTTCGGCGTCACCTATAAGGAAGACAAGGAAGCCGTAGTGGCGGCCTTCCGGAAACTGATTGCGGACGGCGTGTATAAGGAGTATCTCTATGATTAAGATGATATCCTGGAATGTCAACGGACTACGGGCCGTGGTGGGCAAAGGGTTCATGGACATTTTCAAGGAACTGGACGCAGATATCTTCTGCATTCAGGAAACCAAGCTGCAGGAGGGACAGATCGACCTGGATCTGTCCGGTTACCACCAGTACTGGAATTATGCCAGGAAAAAAGGCTATTCTGGTACCGCTCTGTTCACCCGCCAGGAACCCTTGTCTGTGACCTACGGCATAGGAGTGGAGGAGCATGACCAGGAGGGGCGCGTCATTACAGCGGAATACCCAGACTACTATGTGGTTACCTGCTATACCCCCAACTCCCAGAATGAGCTGGCCAGACTGGACTACCGCATGATATGGGAGGATGCGTGGCGCATCTATCTGAAAGATCTGGAAAAGAAGAAGCCAGTGGTCTTCTGCGGTGATCTCAATGTGGCCCACAAGGAGATTGACCTGAAAAATCCCAAGACCAACCGGAGAAATGCCGGCTTCACCGACGAAGAACGCAGCAAGTTCACGGAGCTTCTGGACACCGGATTTGTGGATACCTTCCGGTACTTTTATCCTGACCAGGAGGGGATCTATTCCTGGTGGTCCTACCGTTTCCGCGCCCGTGAGAAGAATGCGGGGTGGCGGATCGACTATTTCTGCGTGTCCGAAGTATTGAAGGACCGGCTGGAAAGCGCCAGGATCCACACAGAGATCATGGGCTCTGATCACTGTCCGGTGGAGCTGGTTATCCATGCGTCCGGAGAGGGACGCGCCACCGATAAATAAAAGAAGGTTTACTGTGAGCCACCGGCGGATGCACACAAAATGCGGGAAGTGGGCATTTTGGCGCTGGTACGGACCGCACAGCGTAGTGCACAGTCCTGCTTCGAGGCATTTCAGACTTTCACAGTAACAGGGCTGGAAACATGCAGCATGTAATATGTACGCCAAAGATGATGAGATTTTTGCGGGTACATACAGGAGAAAGGCAGGAACGAGGATGTGGCAGTATAAGACAGACAGCAGTTGCAGAAGCGCTTTTCCGATCGGGCTGACACATACAGAGAACGGGATCCATATCTCTGTGGTAGCCGCCGCGAAGACATGCGAGTTACTTCTGTTCCCGTCCCGGAATGGGAACAGGAATCCGGACTGCAAAATACCAGCAGGAAATACAGAACCTAAGAAATCAAAAGAAAAGAAAAACACAGACGCCGCCGGGAATACCTCCCAGCCGGAGGCAACCGGTGCGGCGGTTTGGGAGCCCTTATCTCAGGCAGAAGGTGAAAGGCATCTGGCTGCACAGCTGGCTGATGCTGTCCGCATCCCTTTCACGGAGTCCGGCAGAACCGGGAATGTCTGGGAGATGGATCTGGAAGTGGACGACCTGGACAACTATACCTATGCTTTTGCCGCAGACGGCAGGATTTTCGCTGATCCATACGGGAGGCAGTTTTCCGGGAGGGAGATCTGGGGCGATCCCGCCCAGTCCCACACCGTGATGAAATGCTCCTTTAAGAAGGATGAGCTCTTTGACTGGCAGGGAGACCAGCCCTTAAGGATTCCCTACGAGGACAGCATCATTTACCGCCTTCATGTACGCGGATTTACCAGACATACATCCGCCAAAGTCCCTGGACACGGGACTTTTGAGGGAATCATAGCCATGATTCCTTATCTGAAGGAGCTGGGTATCACCACCCTGGAGCTGATGCCTGTATCAGAGTTCCAGGAAGTAATGGTGGCAGAGCACCCGGCAGACCTGCCATACAGCCAAAAGAAGGCTTTGGGCAGCCAGAAGGGCATAGGCCAGAGCTGCGGGGAGCCTACCGGACGCCTCAACTACTGGGGCTACACCACGTCCCTTCTGATGGCCCCCAAGGCTTCCTACGCAGGTTCGGGAAAGGATCCGCAGGTGGAATTCAAGAAGCTGGTCCGTGCTCTTCACCAGGCAGGGATCGAACTTGTGGCAGAGCTTTATTTTGATGGGAAAGAGAGCTGGAATTACGTGCTGGATGCTGTCCGTTTCTGGGTGCAGGAATACCATGTGGATGGCATCCACCTGACCGGCTACGCGGTCCCTGTCCGTCTACTGGCTCAGGATCCCTATCTGACCCATACCAAGCTGTGGGCCAGCTACTGGGAGGAAGACCAGCTGCGGGAAGAAGTACAGCTACGCAATCTGGACATATCCCAGCCAGCCGCAGATACTCAGCTTCCTGGCAGTACACAGCCCCCGTCAGCCGCAGATACTCAGCTCCCCGGCAGTGGTCAGGCCCACAGCCAGGGCGGCAGTATCCCCCGCCCGAAGCTTACCCGCCGTCTGGCCGAATACAACGACGGCTTCCTCATAGACATGCGCCGTGCTCTCAAAGGTGACGAGGGGCAGATGCGCCCCCTGGTAGACCGTTTCTGCCGCAACCCGGAAGGCTGCGGTGTGATCAACTATCTGGCCACTACCAACGGCTTCACTCTGGCTGACCTTGTGGCCTACGACGAGAAACATAACGAAGCAAACGGTGAGAACAACCGGGACGGAAACGAGAACAACTATTCATGGAACTGCGGCATCGAAGGCCCCACCCGCAAAAAGAAGATCCTGGATCTGCGCAAAAAGCAGGTACGTAATGCTCTGCTACTTTTGTTCCTGAGCCAGGGAACCCCGCTTCTTATGGCCGGGGACGAATTCGGCAATTCCCAGGAGGGCAACAACAACGCCTATTGTCAGGACAATGACATCTCCTGGCTGAACTGGAAGCAGACCAGGGCAGGCCAGCAGCTGACAGAATTTGTCAAATACGTCATTTCCTTCCGCAAGGCCCATCCGGTTTTCCACAAAGCCCATGCCCCCCGGCTCATGGACTATCTGTCCTGCGGCCATCCGGACGTGTCCTATCACGGTCTTAACACCTGGTACCCCGAATTCGAGGATTTCCGCCGCCAGATCGGCATCATGTACTGCGGCTCCTATGGCAGGCGTGCAGACGGCACTCCCGATGACTACTTTTACGTAGCCTGCAACTTCCACTGGGAGCCCCATGAATTTGCCCTGCCAAACCTTCCCAAAGGTATGTTCTGGCACACTGCCTTTGACACCAGCAGTCAGGGAACCAATGGCTACTACCCTGCCGGCAGTGAACCGAAACTGGAAAACCAGAAGCGCTACATGGTTCCATCCCGTACAGTGATGGTTCTTATTGGAAAGAAAGAGAATGTTTCAGAATGGGAACCAGCAGGTAACAGTATGGACAGGTCTGCACACCCGCTGCACTGACTCTGCAAAAACGTAGCGGCCGCGGGCATATGGTCATCGCGAAGAGATTCTAAATGGCCATATGCCGTGACAGTTCAAGGAGTATCTGAACTGTTACACCGGCAGAATCAAAGAAATCGCCAGGAACCCTTAAAAAACCTTGACAAAGCGCCCCAAAACATATATAAATGGTAGAGTACTGTATTGTTGCTTTATAAATGGCGGAGGACTCTCCTTGCTGTCATTTACCATATAGCACCAATACGTTGTTGCAATGACTATTTTAGGAGGAAATGACGATGAACAAGACAGAATTAGTCTCAGCCGTAGCTGAGCAGGCCGGTCTGACCAAAAAGGATGCAGAAGCCGCAGTGAAAGCGTTCACTGATGTTGTTTGTGAAGAATTGAAGAAAGGTGAGAAAGTCCAGCTGGTTGGCTTTGGTACCTTCGAGGTATCCGAGAGAGCTGCAAGGGAAGGCAGGAATCCGAAGACTGGTGAGACCATGCCCATCGCTGCATGCAAGACTCCCAAGTTCAAAGCCGGCAAAGCCCTGAAGGACCTTGTAAACGAATAATCTATGAGACTGGATAAATATCTGAAGGTATCCCGGCTGATCAAGCGCCGGACCGTGGCCAATGAGGCCTGCGACGCCGGACGCGTACTGGTCAATGACAAGCCCGCCAAGGCATCGGTCAATGTCAAGACCGGAGATATCATAGAGATCCAGTTCGGCACCAGTTCCGTCAAAGTGGAGGTGCTGGACGTGCAGGAGACCGTCCGCAAGGACGAAGCAAAAGAATTGTACAGATATCTGTAGAATGGTGGTAACAGTCCCGGCATACCCATATTCCCGGAAGCCGCTTCCGGCACCGGCAGATCAGCCCGGATTGTTATGAAAAGGTATAAAAGAGAAAATCTCCCCATATATTGGACTATGTGTTCCGATAGCGGGGAGGTTTTTTGCATGGATGAGAAGATCGGGAATCGCCCACACGGCTGCCAGATGCAGAACCGTTCCGTGGCGAATCTGACCGGGGTGCGGGAGGTGGTATCCTTTGACGAGAACCAGATCGTCATGGATACGGACATGGGCCTTCTGACCATGAAAGGGAAGGACCTGCATGTCAGCCGCCTGACCGTGGAGAAAGGCGAGGTGGACATCCGCGGCTCTATCGACAGTCTGGCCTACTCTTCCAACGAGGCGTACCGCAAGGAAGGGCAGTCCTTGTTTGCGAGACTGTTTAAATAGGCGGTGGTAAGGTATGAGTCCCAATATACAGATCGAGGCACGTCTTCTGATGCTCAGTATGGCGGCAGGAGCGGGGCTTATGGCGTTATACGATGTGCTGCGTCTGCTGCGTCTGCTGGTGCGCCACAGCGGGCTGGTGATGGGGCTGGAGGACCTGGCTTACTGGAGCTTTGCAGGCTTTGCCATCTTCGGTCTGCTCTATCAGGAAAATGACGGCGCACTGAGGTTCTACGTGATCGGCACGGTCCTGCTGACCATGGTGTGCTATGACCGCCTGTTCAGTGCAATTTTATTTAGGGTATTGAAAAAGCTGGCCGGATGCTTTAGAATAAAAGGACACAGTAAAAAATGATGCCGCCTGCGGCCGTACCTGCGGGAACTGCCGCAGCTGCAAAAGGATCATCCTGTCCCCGTGTGAGGCGCAGCCACCGGCGCCGGATATGGGACTGTGCGGCAGGATCAAAAAGAAGTTGGTGAATGGATGGGAACATATAAGAATACGCCCCGCAGAACAGTGCGGCAAAAGCGCAGGGACCGTTGGAGCAACCGTATGGCGATCCTTGGTATCACGGCTGTAGTTTTCTGTCTGGGATTTGTTGTACATATCAAGAGCATTTCCATGCATAAGCGGGAGCTGGACTACCAGGTGCGGGAGGAGCTGCTGGAGAAGCAGGTACAGCAGGAGGAAAACCGCGCCCGGGATCTGGAGGAGTACCGGGTCTACGTCCAGACCAAGCAGTATATCGAAGAGGTGGCGAAACAGAAGCTGGGACTGGTGATGCCCGATGAAATCCTCTTGAAGCCCAGTCAGCAGTAGCATAAAATCCCTTCCTGCCGCATATAATGTGGCTTAGGAGGGGATTTTTGTGTGGAGACGGACAAGACGCCGGGATATGGCGGATGTAAATATATATACGGCAAAGCGTTTGAAGGACATGGCCCAGTCACTGGGGCTTCTGGCACAGTCCTGCCAGGATGAGACCAGTGAAGGGAAGGGGCTTACCCGTGAGGATGCCGTGGCAGCCATGCAGATGGCAGCGGCCCTGGTGTGCGGGGACTGCAGCCGGTGCAATCTGTACAGCGGAAGCGAGAAGGAAGACAGCTATTATCTGTACTATCTGCTGCGGTCATTTGAGCAGAAAGGAAAGATAAGTCAGGAGGACATGCCCCGCTTCTTTACGGAACGGTGCCAGAGGCGGGAGGATTATCTGGCACAGCTGAACCGGAATCTGGGGCGTGCAACCATGAACCTGGAGTGGAAAAACCGCTTTCTGGAGAGCCGCGACACGGTCATGGTCCAGTTCAGGGAGCTGGCCGCCATTCTGGAGGAGTTTGCCCACCAGATGGAAGAGGCCAGGGATATCACAGCGCCCAGGGAAGAAGCAGTCCGGCGCATGTTCCGCATGCATCACATGGCGGTGGAGAATCTTCTGCTGCTGGAATATGAGAACCACAGGCGGGAGGCCTATCTGACCCTACATACGACCAACGGAACCTGCGTTACCTCACGGGAGGCAGCGGAGCTTCTGGGACAGGCTCTGGGCAGCCGGGGCTGGTACGCGCCCCGGGACACCCGGAATCTGATCACCCGCCAGACAGCCACAGTACGGTTCACGGAGACCGGCAGCTACCAGATGCTCTACGGAGTGGCCCAGCGGACCGGGGACGGCTCGGAGGTGTCCGGGGACAGCTATACCTACTCAGCCAATACGCCGGGGCAGGTGATGATGAGCCTCTCTGACGGCATGGGCTCCGGCCCCCAGGCAGAGCGGGAGAGCCGCCGGGTGGTGGAGCTGACCCAGCAGCTTCTGGAGGCAGGATTCTCCGCCAGAGCAGCCCTGAAGATGGTTAATACCATCCTGCTTTTGACAGGCAATGAGCCTCACCCGGCAACTCTGGATCTATGCTGTGTGGATCTCTATACCGGCGTCCTGGAGGCCATGAAGCTGGGTGCAGTAGCCACCTTTATCCTGGGGACAGAGGGAATCAGCCTTCTGGAAGCCGGGGAGGTGCCTGCAGGCGTGCTGAGTCCCGTGGAACCACTGCTGCTATCCCGAAAGCTGTGGGATGGCGACAAGATTGTCATGGTCACCGACGGCGTGGTAGACGCCTGCCCAGGAGAGGACAAAGAGGGCGCACTGTGTGAATTTCTGGAAAATCTGTCCGGGAAGAATGTCCAGGCCATGGCAGAACAGATCCTGGACTTCGCAAGCGGAGCCGGCGAAGAGGCACGGGATGATATGACGGTGCTGGTGGCCGGGGTGTGGAAGCGGGGATGATATGGCTGATCTGGATATTTTAAATCCTAACAGTTCAGACGGTCTGTCTTCTTGCCCCCCCAAAAGTACCGGGGACAAGAAGCATCAGGCGCCCGCCTGATGTCAAATCGGATCAGAAAGCACTTATGCAAGCAAAAGCGTGTTTGCAACACACTTTCTGATCCGATTTGCCGCCCGTCGGAACTATTACTTTAAACCACCCGGAAAAGGGAATTGGCAAAAAGAATTGCATAAAAATGGAAATGTGGGTATATTAAATGGAGGAAATTTATTATTGCAGAAGGCCGCGGTGTGTTCAGGGAAAACAGTGGGATTCCAGGGAAGCACCGTGGAGATGGTTGGACATAAATGATGGATATGCTTTGGAAGGTACGGACATTTATTAAAGAAGAAGACCTGCTGGCCGCCGGGGATGGGGTTCTGGTTGCTTTGTCGGGGGGAGCAGATTCGGTCTGCCTCTTGCTGGTTTTGTCAGAGCTGGCAGGAGAAGGAGGATGGGAGATCCGGGCGATGCATGTGCACCACGGTCTCCGGGGGCAGGAGGCAGACCGGGATGAGGATTTTGTCAGAAAGCTGTGCGGCAGACTGGGTGTGCCGCTTTTTGTCGTGCACAGGGATGTGGCCGGATATGCCAGGGAGCATGGACTGTCTGCCGAGGAGGCAGGCCGTATCCTGCGTTACCAGGCTCTGGAAGAATATGGGAAAAGCTGGGAAAAGAATGTGATAAGCCCGGACAGCCAGGTACGGATTGCCGTGGCCCATCACCAGGATGACAATGTAGAAACCATCCTGCATCACCTTCTCCGGGGCAGCGGGCTTCGGGGGCTGGGAGGGATACTTCCGGCCCAGGGGAACCGGATCCGGCCTCTGCTGTGTGTAAGCCGCAAGGAGATCATGTTGTTCCTGCGGGAGCGGAGACAGGACTGGTGTGAGGACTCCACCAACTGCTCCACGGATTATACCCGGAACCGGATCCGCAGGGAACTGCTTCCTTATATGAAGACGTACATTAATGAGGGAGCAGCAGAGAATATCCTGCGAAGCGGGAATATGTTCAGGGATATAGACCGGTATCTGGCCGGACAGGCAGAAGCCGTGTGGAAACAGGCAGGGGAAATGTCCGTTAAGAATCCATGTGCCAGAATCCGCTGCAAAGCATTTCTGGCACAGGATCCGGTGATCCGCTCCTATCTGGTCCGCCATATGCTGGATCTGACAGCGCCGGGGCAGAAGGATATTACGGCGCGGCATTTCCGGCAGATTGAGGCATTGGCCGGGAAGCCCAGCGGCAGCAGGTGCGACCTGCCGGGAGCGCTGGCAGCAAAACGGGATTATGAATATCTGGTGGTGGAGGCGGCAGAGCCAGAGACCAGTACCCATAGGAGCAATACCGGAAATACAGCAATGGAAATATCAGCCTGCCCGGGTGTACCGGGGGCTGGAAGCAAAGTGTCCGGAGAAGCTGTCACCTCATTCACTCCGCCTCTTCCCGGCGCAGGCAGTATGCAGGTGGGAAAAATGACCCTTATGACATTCCCGTTAATATCCTCTGCTTCAGCTTCTTCACCGGCAGGATCCCGTTCCCCGGTTTCTGTGGCTGCTTCGGCTTTGGCCGTTTCCTCCAGGTCCTCTGCTTTGTCCCTGACGGACCTGTCAGTACCTGATGAAGGGCCAGGTCCAGATACCGGCCAGACCCCTGATACAGCGGCGTTTTCCCCGGAAAAAGCAAAAGAAATTCCCAAAAACCAGTATACGAAATGGTTTGATTATGATAGAATTAAAGATACGCTATCGATCCGTGTCTGGAGGAAGGGCGATTATCTGACACTCAGGGGCGGGGGACGCAAGATGCTGAACCGCTTTATGATTGATGAGAAGATTTCCAGGGATGTGAGACAGGGGATCCAGGTCCTTGCAGAGGGATCCCATGTGTTGTGGGTGATCGGATACAGGATCAGCGAATATTACAAGATTACTGATGACACGCAGGCAGTATTGCAGGCGGATTGGAACGGAGGAGAAACGGATGGCAGAGAGGATACGTGTCCTGTTGACAGAAGAAGAGGTAAACCGGAGGATCAGCGAGATAGCCGCACAGATCAGCCAGGACTATGAAGGAAGGGCAGTTCATCTGATCTGCGTGCTCAAGGGAGGCGTATTCTTCACCTGCGAGCTGGCCAAACGGCTGACGGTTCCGGTCAGTCTGGACTTTATGTCCGTGTCCAGCTACGGCGACGATACCAAATCCAGCGGGGTAGTCCGTATCGTGAAGGATCTGGACGAATCCCTGAAGGGCAAGGAAGTCCTGATTGTGGAAGATATTATCGATTCCGGGAGAACTCTTTCCTATCTGATCGAGGTCCTCAGACAGAGAGGGCCGGAGAGCATCCGTCTCTGCACACTTCTTGACAAGCCGGAGCGCCGGGTGAAGAAACAGGTGAAGGTCGATTACACCTGCTTCACCATTCCGGATGAGTTCGTGGTGGGATATGGGCTGGACTATGCCCAGAGGTACCGGAACCTCCCGTATATCGGTGTCGTGGAATTTTAAAATGTACTCCTGGGATCTCATTATGCCTGATTTTGTGAGACCCCGGGAGTACATCAGAACAATAAGGAGGCAGCTTTTGTGAGACAGCAGACGTATCGGATTATGGGGCTGCTGGTTCTGCTGATGTTTTTGATGGGCATGCTTCGGGTCTTGCCGACTACCAGCCACCAGCAGATGACGAACCAGCAGTTTAAGGAAGCCCTGGAGGGCAGCGGGATCCAGAATGTGGTGATCCGGCAGAATGAGCAGACGCCCACAGGCGAAGTACAGATGCAGATTAATGGGGAGACTTATGTCACCTATGTGGCGGATGTGCAGGAGATCCAGAAGCTTCTGGAGTCTAAGAATATTGATTATCTTCTGGGCAATGTTCCCCAGAACAGTTACTGGATGACCGTGATCTTCCCTGTGGTGCTTTCCGCAGGTATGGTGATGATCGTGGTCTTCATGATGAACATGCGGGCAGGCGCAGGCAGCTCCAACTCCAAGATGATGAATTTCGGCCGGAGCCGTGCGCGGCTGAGCCGCAACAGCAATGTGACGTTTAAAAGTGTGGCAGGACTGAAGGAGGAGAAGGAAGACTTAGAGGAGATGGTAGACTTTCTGCGGGATCCCCAGAAGTACACCTCCCTGGGGGCCCGGATTCCCAAAGGCTTTCTTTTGGTGGGGCCTCCCGGAACAGGTAAAACCCTGCTGGCCAAGGCTGTGGCCGGAGAGGCAGGGGTTCCCTTTTTCAGCATTTCCGGATCAGACTTTGTGGAAATGTTCGTAGGCGTGGGTGCATCCCGTGTCCGGGACCTGTTTGAGGATGCCAAGAAGAATGCTCCCTGCATTGTATTCATCGATGAGATCGACGCGGTGGCACGCCGTAGAGGAACCGGCATGGGAGGCGGCCATGACGAGCGGGAGCAGACCCTGAACCAGCTGCTTGTGGAGATGGACGGCTTTGGAGTCAATGAAGGGATCATCGTCATGGCAGCGACCAACCGGGTAGATATCCTGGATCCTGCGATTCTGCGTCCGGGCCGGTTTGACCGGAAGGTGGGCGTGGGCAGGCCGGATGTGGTGGGCCGTGAGGAGATCCTCAAGGTACATTCCCACCGGAAGCCTCTTTCAGAGGACGTGGATCTGAGACGGGTGGCCCGGACTACCTCCGGCTTTACCGGAGCGGACCTGGAGAACCTGATGAATGAGGCCGCGATCCTGGCAGCCAGGGAGAACCGGAAGTTCATCATTCAGTCGGATATTGACCGTTCCTTCGTGAAGGTGGGGATCGGTGCCGAGAAGCGGAGCAGGATTATCTCCGAGAAGGAGAAGCGGATCACCGCCTACCATGAGGCGGGCCACGCGATCCTGTTCCATGTGCTGCCGGATGTGGGGCCGGTTCATACAGTTTCCATCATTCCCACAGGCACCGGGGCGGCAGGCTATACTATGCCCCTGCCGGATGAGGACGAGATGTTCAACACACGGGGCAGGATGCTGCAGAATATCATGGTGTCCCTGGGAGGCCGCATTGCGGAAGAGATCATTTTCGAGGATGTGACCACAGGAGCGTCCCAGGATATCAAGCAGGCGACCAAGATTGCCCGTGCCATGGTGACCCGTTATGGTATGTCAGAGCGTGTGGGGATGATTGATTACGGCAGCAATGAAGACGAGGTATTCATTGGCCGGGATCTGGCCCATGCCAAGAGCTACGGTGAACAGGTAGCCACAACTATTGATGATGAGGTCAAGCGCATTATTGATGAATGTTACCAGAAGGCGAAGACAATTATACTGGAGCACCAGTCGGTGCTGGAGAGCTGCTGTGCGCTCCTGATTGAGAAGGAAAAGATTGGGCAACAGGAATTTGAAGGGTTATTTGGGACGTAGTAAATGTGCATAAAAAACGTGGAAAAATTTTTTTCGGTTTGTGCACACTTATTTTGGGAGGTATGCTATTATAATAGACGTAACCCCCCAATACATTATATAGTTTTTGCTACACCCCATAAGAAACGAAATACCTTCTCCTGAAAGAGCCAGCTGCATAGCTGGCTCTTTCGCTTTCTCTTGTGTTGTGTAACGAATATATGCTATACAAAAGTCACAGGGGAAGGTGGTATCAGCTGTGGCGGCAGGAAGGAAAGAAATTATGGCAGAACAGAAGGATACTTTGAACCGACAGGCATTATTTACAGATGAGACCCAGGACTATCGCAGACCTGAGGAGCCAGATACCGGGGATCTGGTATGCCTGCGTTTCCGCACAGCCAGAGATAATGCAGATCATGTATATTATATTGAGGAAGAGACTGGGACTAAGGCTGGGATGACCAGGGTCTCGTCCGATGAGCTGTTTGATTATTATGAATATCACCTGATTGCTGATGAGGTGGTGCAGTACTATTACTTCGAGATCGTCAGGGGGATGGAGACAGTCTTCTACAACCGCCTGGGGATCGTGAAAGAGCCGGATATGGAGGCAGCTTTTCGGATCACCCCCGGTTTCCACACGCCAGAGTGGGCCAAGGGCGCGGTTATGTACCAGATCTTTGTGGACCGGTTTTGCAATGGGGATCATTCCAACAATGTGATGGAACAGGAATATGTCTACGTAGGGCGCCCGGTTCATTTTGTGGACCGCTGGGATCAGAATCCGTCCACCATGGATGTGGGCTGCTTCTATGGCGGCGACCTGCAGGGGGTCTGGGATAAGCTGGACTATCTCCAGGACCTGGGGATCGAGGTCATTTACTTCAATCCCCTGTTTGTGTCTCCTTCCAATCATAAGTATGACACCCAGGATTATGATCACATTGATCCCCATTATGGGGTGATCGTAAAGGATGGTGGGGAGAATGTGGCGCCGGACGCCCGTACCAATAAGGGAGCCACCCGCTATCAGCTGCGCAGTGCCGACCCGGAGAATCTGGCGGCCAGCGACCAGTTCTTTGCCCGGTTCGTGGAGGAGGTTCACCGCCGTGGGATGCGGGTGATCATAGACGGTGTGTTCAATCACTGCGGCTCCTTCAACAAATGGATGGACCGGGAGGGAATCTACGCCAGCCAGGGCAGCTATGTCCCCGGCGCTTACCATGATAAAAAGAGTCCCTACCGGATGTTCTTCCGATTCGGCCCTAACAGCAAATGGCCGGATAACAGTCATTACGAGAGCTGGTGGGGCTTTGACACCCTGCCCAAGCTGAATTACGAGGAGTCGGAGACCCTGCTTCACCATGTGCTGGAAATTGCCCGAAAATGGGTCTGTGCCCCTTACTGCGTTGACGGCTGGAGGCTGGACGTGGCCTCGGATCTGGGCCACAGTGAGGACTTCAACCACCGGTTCTGGCGGGAGTTCCGCAAAGCGGTCAAGAAGGCCAATCCCCAGGCTGTCATCCTGGCGGAGCATTACGGAGATCCCAGGCCCTGGCTCATGGGGGATGAGTGGGATACCATCATGAATTACGATGCATTCATGGAGCCTGTATCCTGGTTTCTGACTGGCATGGAGAAGCACAGCGACGAGTACCGGGAGGAGCTGGACGGGGACGGGGATCAGTTCTTCGCCTCCATGGAGCGGGCCATGAGCCGGATGCAGACCCAGTCGGTGATGACTTCCATGAACCAGCTGTCCAACCACGATCACAGCCGTTTTCTGACCCGGACCAACCGCATGGCAGGACGGATCGGTACAGCGGGGCCGGAGTTGGCCGGCACCGGCATCAACCTGGGACTCTACCGGGAGGCGGTACTGATCCAGATGACCTGGCCCGGTGCGCCCACCCTCTACTATGGGGACGAAA
>CAJTOW010000099.1 GCA_910577655.1 uncultured Lachnospiraceae bacterium
CCACCATGCGGAGCCCTGCTGCAGCTTGCCCACTACTGTAGGATCCTGGAAGCATCCCAGGATAGTGCCGATGGCAGCATCGTCATTGGGGTTCAGGGAGTAGAAGATGGTCTTTGGGATCTCATTGGTAGCGCTTAAAGCATTCATGAAATCAGCCATCTGCGCGGAGGGGGCGTAGTTGTTGATGCAGTCAAAGCCGGTGTCCGGCCCCATCTGCTGGTACATGTAGGCATTGTTGTCACGCTTGCAGCCGTAGTGAATCTGCATGGCCCAGCCCAGGCGGTTGTACTGTTTGGCGACAAAGAGCATGAACGCAGTCTTGAACTTCAGCTCCTCCTCACGGGTGATGGCTTCTCCGGCAAGTCCCTTAGCCATAATGGCATCCAGCTCCGCCTCGGAAGCAGGAACGTACATCACATACTCCAGGGCATGGTCAGACACACGGCAGCCCATAGAATGGAAGAACTCCAGCCGGTTTGCCAGGGCATCCTTTAAGGAGGCGAAATCCTTCACCTGGATCCCGCTGACTTCAGACAGCTTTGCCAGATAAGCGGCGTAGTCAGGCTTTTCTACGTTCATGGCTTTATCCGGTCTCCAGGCAGGCAGTACCTGGACATCAAAGGAAGGATCCTCTGCGATCTTCTTATGCCATTCCAGGGAATCTACCGGATCATCTGTGGTGCAGATCAGGGTCACGTTGGAGGCTTTGATGAGGCTGCGCACCGTCCACTTGTTCTGGAGCTGCTCATTGCAGAGGTTCCAGACCTCCTCAGCCGTATCGCCGCAGAGATGGCCAGTATAGCCAAAGTACCGCTGCAGCTCTAAGTGGCTCCAGTGATAAAGAGGGTTGCCGATCAGCTTCTCTAAAGTCTCTGCCCATTTCTGGAATTTCTCCCGGTCTGTGGAATCACCGGTAATATATTTCTCATCCACGCCGTTGGAACGCATCTGGCGCCATTTGTAATGGTCACCGCCCAGCCATACCTGGGTGATATTGTCGAACTTGCGGTCCTCCGCGATCTCTCTGGGATTGATGTGGCAGTGGTAGTCCAGGATCGGCATAGACTCTGCGTACTGGTGGAAGAGCTTCTGTGCAGATTCGGTGGAAAGCATGAAGTCTTTGTCCATAAACAGTTTCATTGGGGAAATCCTCCTTTGGAATAAATTAAAATTTTGTGGTAGCTCTTTTTATCAAATCGGCGGCAATGGTGGTCCGTACCGGGACGTTCCCGCCGTTGAATACACCCATAAGGGTATTGATGGTAGTAGTGCACAGCGCCTCCACCTTGCTGTCGATGGAGGTCAGCTCCGGGTCTGTGCAGACTGCATAGCTGGAATTATTATATCCTACAATGCTTAAGTCATCCGGGATATTTCTTCCGGTGATGTGTGCATATTTTACCGCGCCCACGGCCAAAGTATCATCAGAGGTGAGGACGGCATCAAAACGGAGGCCGGATTCGTGGAGGGAGAGCATCAGCTCCCGTGCCGCCAGCACATCCTTGGGACACTGGTGGATATATTCCTCCTGTACAGAGAACCCCCGTCCAAGGAGGGCGTCCTGGTATCCCTTCAGCTTGCAGCTTCCGCTGTAGGAATGGCTGGTAAAGAGGTAGAGGATATCCCGGCAGCCGGACTGGAGCAGCTGGCTTGCAGCCTGGTAGGTGGCCATCCGGTCATCACATAGGGTGGAGTAGATATTGTCCCCTTCCAGGTAGCCGTTGACCAGCATGATGGGAAGCTCTCTGGCGGCATCCAGAATATAGGCATTGTCCCGGAGCTTCGGTTCGATAAACTTGGAACCGGCCAGGATGATGGCATCCACTTTCTTGGAACGCAGCAGGTCAAAATACTGGCGCTTGTTGTCCAGGGAGCTGCCGGTACAGCACAGGATGGAGTCATAGCCATTGTTTTTAAGGCCGCGCTCCAGATAGTAGATGGCATGGGCCAGATAGGGATCCGAAGAGTCGGAACACATGATCCCGATGGTCTGGATGGTCCCCAGCCCCAGCCCTCTGGCAAATACATTGGGCGTGTAGCCCAGCTCATCCATAACCTTAAGGACCCGGGAACGGGTCTTGTCGCTTACATTTGGATTCCCATTCAGGACGCGGGATACGGTCGCGATGGAGACGCCAGCCTTCTCGGAAACGTCATAAATATTCATAGAATCACCTTTTCTGTAAGTGCTTACAAACTAAAACCATTATAGCCTCTGATGAGGAATAATGCAAGAACTTTAGTGAAAATTTATAAAATTTCTTCTGCCCGGAATGTTTTTCCTTGACTTATGGACGAAGATTAGGTAGAATTGTTGTAAGTACTTACAAAGAAGAAATGCCGAATCTGTGTAAGAGTTCCGGTAAATTCCGGGATTCAGCCTGAGGGCTGTGTGAAGGCACGGCAGACGGGATGCCGCCGGGGATAGAGGAACTGTTGCCATCAGACAAGGCAGACTATTATTGAAAAAGGAGAAGAGTCATGCAGGATTTTATCAGGATTCATGAGGCGGACAACGTGGCAGTAGCCTTAAGGCCCATTGCCGCAGGAGAAGAGCTGGCGGTGGGGCCGTATCAGGTTACTACGCTGGGGGAGATTCCCCAGGGTCACAAGTTTGCCTTAAAGCCCATCGGGAAGGACGGGGATGTGATCAAGTACGGTTTTCGCATCGGAAACGCAAAGGAGGATATCGCGGCAGGTGCCTGGGTTCATGTCCACAACTTAAAGACTGCCCTGGGTGACCTTCTGACCTATCAGTATGAGCCGGTGGCTTCCGGGCTGAAGGAGACAGAGCATGCGTACTTTGACGGCTTCCGTCGGGCAGACGGCCGGACCGGTGTCCGCAACGAGATCTGGATTATCCCTACCGTAGGCTGTGTCAATTCTATTGCCAAGGCCCTGGAGAAGAAGGCCCGGAAGTTTGTGAGGGGTACTGTGGAGGAGGTCATCGCCTTCCCTCATCCTTATGGCTGCTCCCAGATGGGAGATGACCAGGAGTATACCCGCAAGGTGCTGGCAGATATGGTCCACCATCCCAATGCAGGCGGGGTACTGGTACTGGGCCTTGGCTGTGAGAACAGCAACATCCCGGTTCTGAAAGAATATATCGGGGAATATGACGACCAGCGGGTAAAGTTCCTCCAGTGCCAGGATGTGGAGGACGAGCAGGAGGAGGCCATGAAGCTTTTGGAGGAGCTGGCCGCCTATGCGGGAGCATTCTCCAGGGAGAAGATCGACGCCAGCGAGCTGATCGTGGGGATGAAGTGCGGCGGCTCTGACGGGCTGTCCGGGATCACTGCGAATCCTACGGTAGGCGGCTTTTCCGATCTTCTGATCTCCAAAGGCGGCACCACGATCCTGACGGAGGTTCCGGAGATGTTCGGCGCGGAGACGATTCTGATGAACCGCTGTGAGACACCGGAGCTGTTTGAGCAGACCGTATCCCTGATCAATGATTTCAAGAATTATTTCACCAGTCACAACCAGACCATCTATGAGAACCCCTCCCCCGGCAACAAGAAGGGCGGTATCTCCACCCTGGAGGATAAGTCCCTGGGATGTACCCAGAAGTCCGGCAGCGCGCCGGTAAAGGGTGTGCTGGCTTACGGGGAGCCGGTGAAGGTTAAGGGACTGAACCTTTTGTCAGCACCGGGCAATGACCTGGTAGCTTCCACGGCCCTGGCTGTGTCAGGCGCCCAGATCGTGCTGTTCACCACAGGCCGGGGGACTCCCTTTGCGTCGCCGGTGCCCACGGTCAAGATCTCCAGCAATTCAAAGCTTGCGGGCCACAAGGATAACTGGATTGACTTTAACGCCGGACGGATGGTGGAAGATAAGAGCAGGGAGGAGCTGGCCCAGGAACTGTTTGATTATGTGCTGGAGGTGGCATCCGGCAGGAAGGTGAAGGCCGAAGAGGCCGGATTCCATGACATGGCGATCTTCAAGCAGGGTGTGACACTGTAGCATAGAAGAAAGGCGTGATATACCATGAAATTGAACCGGACCACCCAGCGGACTGTGGAGATCCTGAAACTGGTTTCCAAGAATCCGGAAGGGATAACCCTGGATGAGATATGTGAGAAGCTTTCCCTTCCCAAGACAAGTGCCTATGATATTGTGACAACCCTTGCCGAGATGGGGATGGTCAATGTGGACCGGGGGCAGAGGCAGCGCTACACCATCGGACTGACTGCTTACCGGATCGGGATCAACTATACCAACAATCTTGATTTTATCAGTGTGACGGAGCCGGAGCTGAAGGCATTTGCCAAGACGGTAGGCAAGACCGTCTTCTTCGGTGTCCGTTCCGACCATGAGGTGGTCTATATCTGTAAGGCGGAGCCGGAGAATCCCATCATCACCACAGCCACCGTGGGAAGTAAGAATCCCATGCACTGTACATCCCTGGGTAAGGCGATCCTGGCTTACAGCGACCCGGAGACCCAGGCCCAGGTAATTCCCAGGATCAGGTTCACCCGGAAGACTGAACAGACGATCCAGGATAAGGAGACCTTCTTAAAAGAGCTGGAGAAGGTGAGGGAGCAGGGATACGCCCTGGACGCCCGGGAGCTGGAGGAGCATATGGAATGTGTCGGTGCGCCGGTTTTCGGTCCGGACGGCAGTGTCATCGGTGCGATCAGTGTCTCAAGCCTGTACCAGCCTTCGGAAGATTATGAACGGCTGGGAACCTTGGTGGCAGAGAAGGGCCGGGAGGTTTCGAAACTGCTGGGCTTCATTGACCACAGTGCAAAGCAGACCGTACCCGTGTAACACATAGTTATATGGGAAAAAGTAGAAAAACAGGTTGACAAATGAAACGGTAACTATTATGATTGAATCATAAATCGTATTTGTGAAGTGGGTTCGCATATACGAATAAAAAGAAGGAGAAGAAGAGCTATGAAAAAAGAACAGGTATTGGCAAGAATGAAAGAGGATTGTCTTGTGGCAGTGGTCCGCGCGAAGAACCTGGAGCAGGGAGAGAAGGTTGTGGACGCTATCATCGCCGGGGGGATCAATTTCATTGAGATCACCATGACCATGGACGAGGGGAATCCGGTGGACTTTATCGCTGCCATGTCAAAGAAGTACAAGGACAATGACAAGGTTGTCATCGGCGCAGGCACTGTCCTGGATCCGGAGACAGCAAGAGCCGTGATTCTGGCCGGTGCCAATTACGTAGTAAGTCCGGGTCTGAATGTAGAGACCATCAAGCTGTGCAACCGCTACAGAGTACCGATGCTTCCGGGTGTCATGACTCCCACCGAGGCCATCACCGCTCTGGAAGCCGGCTGTGATATCATCAAGATCTTCCCTGGCAATATTGTGGGACCGGCAGCTATCAGCTCCTTCAAGGGCCCCCTTCCCCAGGGCGAGTTCATGCCGTCCGGCGGTGTGGATGTGGACAACGTGGACAAATGGATCAATGCTGGCGCCTACGCAGTGGGTACCGGCAGCAGCCTGACCAAGGGTGCCAAGACCGGCGACTTCGCAGCAGTGACCGCCAAGGCCAAAGAGTTCGTAGATGCAGTAGCAGCAGCACGTGCAAAGAAATAAATAACATATAAGGTTCCGGCACGGGAAGGAACCTCTGGCCGGAACCGGCTGGAAGCAGAAATCCGGATTAATTAAAAAAGGAGAATAAAACAATGGCAAAAGTAGTAACTATGGGCGAAATCATGCTGAGACTGTCCACCCCTAACAACGAGAAATTCATCCAGGCAGACGAGTTCGATGTGAACTACGGCGGCGGCGAGGCCAACGTAGCAGTATCTCTGGCAAACTATGGACATGATGTACAGTTTGTGACCGCGATTCCGGCCAACCCCATCGGTGACTGTGCAGTGGCAGCTCTGAGAAAGTACAATGTGGGAACAAAATTCATTTCCCGCAGCGGCGACCGTCTGGGAATCTATTTCCTGGAGACCGGTTCTGCCATGAGAGCTTCCAATGTAGTCTATGACCGTGCGGATTCTGCTATCGCATGTGCGACGGCAGACAAGTTTGATTTCGACGCTATTTTCGCTGATGCCGAGTGGTTTCATTTCACCGGTATTACCCCGGCTGTGTCTGATCTGGCAGCAGAGGTTACGGAGGCAGCCTGCAAGGCAGCCAAGGCTCACGGTGTGACCGTATCCGTAGACTTGAATTTCCGTAAGAAACTGTGGTCTTCCGAGAAGGCCCAGAAGGTCATGACCAACCTGATGCAGTATGTGGATGTATGCATTGGCAATGAAGAGGATGCTGAGAAGGTTCTGGGCTTCAAGCCGGGCAAGACGGATGTTACTTCCGGCGAGCTGGAGCTGGCTGGCTATGTGGATATCTTCAACCAGATGGTTGACAAGTTCAACTTCAAGTATGTGATCAGCTCCCTGCGGGAGAGCTATTCCGCTTCCAACAACGGCTGGTCGGCATGTATCATGGATGGTAAGACCCGTGAGTTCTATCATTCCAAGAAGTACTCCATCAGCCCCATCGTTGACCGTGTAGGTGGCGGCGATTCCTTCGCAGCAGGTCTGGTATGCGGACTGCTGGACGGCAAGGATATGAAGGCAGCTCTGGAATTCGCAGTGGCAGCTTCTGCACTGAAGCACACGATTCCTGGTGACTTCAATCTTGTGACCCGTGCAGATGTTGAGAACCTGGCCGGCGGCGACGGTTCCGGACGTGTACAGAGATAAGACTTGACAGAAAAACAGAAAGACTGACTGTGATAGAATGGCTAATTTCCGCAAGAGGGGTTAGCCATTTTATCAGTTTGGGAAGTTTGATAGAATCTTCACATTCTTTCATATTTGTTTGTGCATGGGGAAGTATGCACAGAATGGAGGAAAAGATGGATGAGAAAAGGAATTTTGATCTTCTGACCTTAGGACAGGTTCTGCTGCGGCTTTCGCCCCCGGACAATGAGCGTCTGGTGCGGGGGGACACCTTTGTGAAGCAGGTGGGCGGCGCGGAGCTGAATGTGGCAGTGGGGGTTGCTCTGCTGGGACTTCATACCGGGATTATTTCCAAGCTGCCCTCCCATGATATGGGAAGCTTCTTAAAGAGCAAGATCCGTTCCTATGGTGTCAGTGATGACTATTTTATCTACGACACGTCTCCCAGTGCGCGAGTGGGAATTTATTACTATGAGAATGGAGCTTATCCGAGAAAGCCCAAGGTAATCTACGACAGGTCCAACAGTTCCTTCTACTCACTGGATATTGATGAGATTCCGGAGCATGTATACAGCGCCAGCCGGTGCTTCCACACCAGCGGGATCACTCTGGCCTTAAGTCCCCAGCTGCGGGAGACGACCATGGAGATGATCCGCAGGTTCAAGGCTGCGGGTACACTGGTGTCCTTTGACGTGAACTTTCGGGGGAATCTGTGGAGCGGCGCCGAGGCAAAGGCCTGCATTGAGCAGATCCTTCCCTATGTGGATATCTTCTTCTGCTCTGAGGATACGGCGCGGCTGACCTTCTTGAAGACCGGCACGGCCAGGGAGATGATGAAGAGCTTTACAGAGGAGTATCCCATCTCCATCGTGGCTTCCACCCAGCGGGTGGTACACAGCCCCAAACGCCACACCTTTGGATCTGTGATCTACGATGCAAAGAAGGATACCTTTTTTGAGGAGGAGCCATACCAGGATATCGACGTGGTGGACCGGATTGGCAGCGGCGACGCCTACATTTCCGGGGCCCTCTACGGGCTGCTGGCCAATGACTTTGACTGCAGCAGGGCTGTACAGTTCGGCAATGCCACCAGCGCGGTGAAGAATACCATTCCGGGGGATCTGCCGTCCTCCAATCTGGAGGAGATCGAGACGATCATCCGCGCACACAACCACAAGGGGCCGCAGTCAGAGATGGCGCGGTAATCCTTTGGAAATAAGTAAAGTAAACCTCCATGCGCCCAGCGGGGGGATGCGCCGCCAATGAATAAAAGCATTGGTGGGTGCATTTGGTTCTACGCTCTAGCACTACAGCGCACATTCCGAAATCAGTCTATGTGAAACTACGGTATTCGACTATAATTACTGCTGATTTCACAAAAATTTCGTTGTAAAAAGCAGGTATCATGCCATAAGTTCGCTGTAGTGCTAGAGTGTGTCTGAAAATTGCTGGATATTCGTCAATATGCCGAAAGTAGGCAAAAGCTATACCCTGGTTCACTCTTTTTCTGCGCTTTAGGGGCAGATAACCGGGGCTTCAAAGGATATTTCCAGCGATTTCATACCAGATTTTGTGCAGAATTTAATTTTAAGACACACTCTAGCACACAGCAATCCTGATTTAAAATCGCCTGCGGCGATGGAGTTTTTTAGTAAAGAAAGGGGAACAATTCATGAAAAAAGTTATGGGGAATGTAATTGTAGGACAGTCTGGAGGGCCGACAGCCGTAATCAATTCCAGTCTGGCAGGGGTTTACAAGACAGCGAGAGACCGGGGGGCCAAAAAGGTCTATGGAATGCTCCATGGGGTTCAGGGCCTTTTAGAGGAGCGCGTGGTGGATCTGGCCGAGCACATCCGCAGCGACCTGGATATCGACCTGTTAAAGAGGACGCCCTCTTCCTTCCTGGGATCCTGCCGCTTCAAGCTGCCGGAGATCAAGGATGACAAGGAGATCTATGACAGGATCTTCGCTATCCTGGATAAGTTGGAGATCGAGTATTTCTTTTACATCGGCGGAAATGACTCCATGGATACCATCAAAAAGCTGTCCGACTATGCGATCCTCAATGGAAGCGCCATCCGTTTCATGGGCGTGCCCAAGACCATTGACAATGATCTGGCTGTGACAGACCACACACCGGGCTTCGGAAGTGCTGCCAAGTATATCGCTTCTATCACCAAGGAAGTGATTCGCGACGGTCTGGTCTATGACCAGCAGAACGTGACCCTCATAGAGATCATGGGCCGGAATGCAGGATGGCTGACCGGTGCGGCGGCTTTGGCAGCAGGCGAGGACTGCGAGGGACCGGATATGCTGTTCCTTCCGGAGATTACCTTTGATGTGGATGAATTTATGAAGAAGGTGGCCCAGATCCATAAGACCAAGAAGTCTGTGGTGATCGCCATATCCGAAGGCGTCAAAGTGGCAGACGGACGGTATGTCTGCGAGCTGACAGACAATATTGACTATGTGGATGCCTTCGGACATAAGCAGCTTACCGGTACAGCCCGTTATCTGGCAGAGAAGATTTCCAGAGAGGTGGGCTGCAAAACCAGGGCCATTGAGTTCAACTCCCTGCAGCGCTGTGCCTCCCATATCGTAGGCCGTGTGGACATCACTGAGGCTTACCAGGTAGGCGGCGCCGCTGTGAAGGCTGCCTTCGAGGGCGAGACCGGCAAGATGATTATTTTAAAGAGAGTTTCCGATGATCCCTATCTGTGCGTGACTGACATCTACGATGTACATAAGATCGCCAATGTGGAGAAGAAGGTGCCCAGAGAGTGGATCAACGAAGAGGGCAACTATGTGACTCCTGAGTTCATGAATTATGTGCGTCCGCTGATCCAGGCAGAACTGACACCTATGATGGTGGATGGTCTTCCGAGACATCTGCGTCTGGAGGATGCCGGCTATGGTGCGAAATAAGAGCGGTCAGGCAGTATAGGCTTTGAAGTGAATGGACGGATACCGGAAGTGTGCCCTGGGCATTCTTCCGGTATGCCTTTTCTAAAATGATTCTTAAATTTCCAGCATTTATCTCAAATAAATGTCCCATTACAGGTTGATACTATTGATAGAGAGTTGAGAAATTTTTGTCAGTGAGCAGGGTTGACATAGAGGTTAGCTGGTGCTAACATAGTTACGAGGTTAGCAAACACTAACCAAGCAAGGAGGAATGACGGATGCCAGCAGAAACCATGCTTTCTTTTTTGAAAAACTGCACCCCGGAGGGAAGGATGGGGTTCCGGGTGGCGACCCAGTGTGCACCAGTGCTGAAGGGGGTAAAGATTTCCAATCTCATTAAGGTGAAGCCTGGAGAAGGGCGGGAGATACGCACCCGGTTAAAGGGAAGCGGCATCGTCTGTCTCGCACTCTACCGGGATCAGGAGATGGAAGTTCTGTTCCTCTACCGCTACGGCCAGCTGGAACAGCATCTGAGGCAGCCGGCAGTATGGGGCTTTCTCTGGAAATATGGCTATGAAGCCTGGGATGTGGCTTCTGTGCTGGAGCGGCTGAGAGCCAGATACCAGCAGTATGCTGGCGGCAGAAGTGAATTTCCCCACGAGCTGGGAGTTCTTCTGGAATATCCGGTGGAGGATGTTGAAGGATTCATCCAGAACCGGGGCGAAAACTGTCTGCTGTCCCGCTACTGGAAGGTGTACAGCAACCGGCAGCAGGCAGAGAGGATCTTCCGTTTGTATGATGCGGCCAAGGAACAGGCTTTGTGGGAGATCGTAAATGGTTTGCCGCTTTATCAGGTAGCAGTTGCAGTGGGGTAAGAGAGCCATGGTCTTTGAAGATACTCACCGGAGATCATTCCTTCAGAAGGCTGTAGTTTTCCGGAAATCTGGTTTTTGGAGTTTTGACAGTAATTTCATACGGGCAGTAATTTTAAGAAAAGGAGAAACGAATCATGAAAGAAGTATACGTAGTCTACTGGAGCAGTACAGGCAATACCCAGGCCATGGCAGAGGCCATCGGAGCCGGTGTCAACGAGGCAGGCGGAAGTGCTAAGATAGTGGAGGTATCATCCATTCAGGCATCAGAGCTTAAGGATCAGGCCTGCTTTGCCCTGGGTGCATCCGCTATGGGCGCTGAGGAACTGGACGGGGAGATGGATGCCTTTGTGTCAGAAGTGGAAACCTTCGCGGCGGGCAAGCAGATCGCGCTGTTTGGTTCCTACGACTGGGGCGATGGAGAATGGATGCGCAGCTGGGCAGACCGGATGAGCAATGCAGGCGCCTCCATAGTAGGGGGAGAGGGTCTGATCGCCAACCTGGCACCAGATGACGAGGCCGTGGCTGCCTGCAGGGCTCTGGGGGCGGAGCTGGTGAAATAGGGATGATTTTAGAAGCGCCAGTGTCTGGATATTCTGCAGCGGCAGATACCCGGATACTGGCGGAAACTCTTTATGCGGCTGGTATTTACAACAGACAGTACATATAGTGGCGTGTTTGCTTTTCTGCTGGAACTGACTTCAATAAAGGCTTCGGGAATGCTCAGGCAGTACAGCGGAGTGAAAGAGAGCCGGATGCCATTTGTGCCGGTACGTGGTAATCAGAAAAATAGTAACAGTTCGGATAAGCGGTAAATTGGATGAATATCCCTTTCTTTTGATATGAAAATGTGGTATCCTATTAGCAATATGCAAAAAGGATGATGACATTTTTTGTATACCGGAATCTATGTAAAAGGCGTCATAGACGCCTTTTACTAATAGCAGAATGGAGAATGATGATATGAAGAAAATTCGGGGCGGCCGCCGGATAGCGGTGCTGGCTCTGGTTCTGGCTTTTGTGCTGTCCGGCTGCGGGAAGGGGAATGGAAATGGCGGGAACACTCCGGGAGAAGTCCGGGAGACCGGAAAGCTGCGGGTGGTGACCACTTTGTTTCCCTATTACGATTTTGTCCGGCAGATCGCCGGAGATACGGTGTCTTTGACCCTGGTCGTCCCGGCGGGGATGGACAGCCATTCCTTTGAGCCTACCCCGTCGGACATGCGCACCATACAGAACGCAGATCTTCTGATCTGCAACGGAGGCGCCATGGAGCAGTGGCTTTTGCAGGTACTGGACGCAGTTGAGACAAGGGACAGTATGGAGGTACTGACCATGATGGACTATGTGGATGTCCTGGAGGAGGAACTGGTGGAGGGCATGGAGGATTCCGGTGAGAATCACCAGCATGAAGGGGAGAACCATGACCATGGGAAGCAGCCGGATCCCCATGGATCAGAAGATGCCTATCCGGAATCCGGGGATCCAGACTACGACTATGTGGACCATGACGGCCATGAGACCGAGATTGAGTATGACGAGCATATCTGGACATCTCCGGTCAATGCCATGAAGATAACAGAAACGATCCGGGATATACTGGTACAGATGGATTCTTCCCACGAAACCTTATATCGTCAGAATGCGGATGCTTATCTGGAACAGCTCCGGGGGATTGATGCCGGCTTCCGTCAGGTCAGCGAGGGACGGAAACGGAACCTGATCATCCTGGGGGACAAGTTCCCCTTCCGCTATCTGGCAGAGGAATACCGGTTGGACTACCGTGCTGCCTTTTCCGGGTGCAGCACAGATACGGAGCCCAGTGCCCGGACCATCGCCTATCTGATTGACAAGGTAAAGGACGGGGGGATTCCGGTGGTTTACTATCTGGAGCTCAGCAGCCACCGGGTGTCGGAGATCATCGGAGAGGAGACAGGCGCCCAGCCGCTGCTTCTGCATTCCTGCCACAATGTGACACGGGCACAGTTTGACGCCGGGGTCACCTATGTGGAACTGATGGCACAAAATATAGAAAATCTTAGAAAAGGACTGGATGAATGAAGCCATTTATCATTTGCGAGCATGTGGATTTTGGATATGAGAACCACGATGCAGTGATAGATCTGAACCTGGAGATCTGCCAGGGGGATTATCTTTGCGTGGTAGGAGAGAACGGATCCGGGAAAAGTACCCTGGTCAAAGGCCTTCTGGGTCTTTTAAAGCCCACTGGCGGCAGGCTGTATGTATCCGAGGAACTAAAAAAGGGCGGCATCGGCTATCTGCCCCAGCAGACGGCGGCCCAGAAAGATTTCCCGGCCACGGTCTATGAGGTGGTGCTCTCCGGAACCCTGGGCCGCAGGGGAAACCTGCCCTTTTATTCTAAGGCAGAGCACAGGCTGGCGGCGAAGAATATGGAGCGCCTGGGCATCACAGAGCTTAGAAGGAAATGCTACCGGGAGTTGTCCGGAGGCCAGCAGCAGCGGGTGCTGATCGCCAGGGCTCTGTGCGCTACAGACCAGCTTCTGATCATGGATGAGCCTGTCACAGGACTGGATCCGGCGGCGATCCAGGATTTCTACCACCTGATCCGGCGGCTCAACAGCCAGTACCGGCTGACGATCATCATGGTATCCCACGATATCCGCAATGTCATCGCCCAGGCGGACCAGGTGCTGCATTTAAAGCAGACAGTCCTTTATTATGGTCCGGCGGCGGAGTATGCTGAAAGTGAGGCGGCGGGGATGTTTCTTGATCATGATTGGGAACCGTCTATGAAGGAATAGTATGCAAGCAGCTGAATTTGTGGGAGGTAATAAGATTTGGAAATGATTCTGGAAATGTTATCCTATCCTTTTATTGTGCGGGCGCTGGCCGGAGGCATGATGGTGTCCCTCTGTGCGGCCCTTCTGGGGGTCAGTCTGGTGCTGAAGCGCTATTCCATGATAGGGGACGGCTTGTCCCATGTATCCTTCGGCGCTTTGTCAGTGGCTCTGGCTGTGGGCTGGTCGCCTCTGAAGGTGTCCATCCCGGTGGTGGCTCTGGCCGCATTCTTTCTGCTGCGGATCACAGAGAACAGCAGGATCAAGAGCGATGCCGCCATCGCCATGATCTCCGCCAGCTCCCTGGCTGCCGGTATCATCGTCACTTCCCTGTCTACCGGGATGACCACGGATGTGAGCAGCTATATGTTCGGCAGTATCCTGGCCATGAGCCGGGAGGATGTGACCCTTAGCGCCATCTTGTCCCTGGTGGTGCTTTGTCTGTTTGTGTTCTGCTATAACAAGCTGTTTGCCGTGACCTTTGATGAAAATTTTGCCAGGGCTGCAGGCGTGCGGGTGGAGCGTTACAATGTGTTGATTGCCCTGCTGACAGCCGTGACCATTGTCCTGGGGATGCGGATGATGGGTGCCATGCTGATCTCCAGCCTGATCATCTTTCCCGCCCTGACAGCCATGCGGATGTTCAAAAGCTTCCGGGGAGTGGTGTGCTGCTCCGGGATCCTGTCGGTGGTCTGTTTCTTTGTAGGGATGGTGCTGTCCTACGGCTTGTCGGTTCCTGCCGGAGCCAGCATCGTGCTGGTGAATCTGGCGGCATACGGCTTGTTCTGGGGGGCTGCAGCTGTGGGGAGAATTGTAACATTTTAGGGGGTCTGAACTGTTACAACGTTAAGAAAACATTAAGATTCTCCTATTGCTAAAATGTGTCAGGAAGTGTATGATGGAAAGCAACAATGCAAAGGCGTATTGTGGAGAGGTCCGGCAGATGGTCCGGGAATACACGGGCCATGGTAATGTAAACCGCCATGCGCCCAGTGGGGGACGCGCCGCCAATGAATGAAAGAGGGTTTACTTAAAGCCTCCGGCGGATGCGCAGAAAATGTGAAT
>CAJTOW010000100.1 GCA_910577655.1 uncultured Lachnospiraceae bacterium
CCGGCTGCGCGGACCGTCTCCCGCCGCTCTCCGGCTGACTGGCATATGCTTTCCCTGACTCCGGCTGCGCGGACCGTCTCCCGCCGCTCTCCGGCTGACTGGCATATGCTTTCCCTGACTCCGGCTGCGCGGACCGTCTCCCGCCGCTCTCCGGCTGACTGGCATATGCTTTCCCTGACTCCGGCTGCGCGGACCGTCTCCCGCCGCTCTCCGGCTGACTGGCATATGCTTTCCCGCCTGCTCCCGTCCTCCCGGGAGGCACTTCGCCGACAGAACCGTTTATCTGGGGCGTGATCATTTCCCAGTGCAGCCCCTGGTTCTGGCAGTCCTGGATAAACAGCTTCCTGTTGAGCCACTCGCCCAGAAGTTCCTTGTCAATAACAGCCACCAGGGCCTCCTTCCTCGTACACAGGAAGAAACGGTTCTCACTTTCCAGAAGCCATCCCAGCTCACTCCAGGCCCAGAAATGCTCCTCCATGGGATTTTGTTTCCAGATGCCGGTCCGGTCGGCAGTCAGCTGGTATCTTCCCTTCCGGGATTCCGGCCATATCCGCGCCATCTGTTTTCGCAGCAGGAGCAGAGGAACCGGCCGGGAAAGCCTCTGCCAGTCCCTGAACAGCCGGAGATAATAATAGGCTGCCGCCCCCAGCAGAATCCCGCCGGTACCGCCCAGCTCCCTATCCTGAAGCACCGCCAGCACCACCACAATTCCTACAGCCACCGGCATATACACATAGCGGCGCCTCTTCCATCCGGTCAGACACTGCTTCTGGATCCAGTCCCACTGGGCCGTGACCATCAGGGCCTGGGGAAAGTCCCGCTCCTGGATAATACATAAGCCTTCATCCAGGCTGCGGTATGGCCGGTTTGCAAAATCATCCGGCTGACTGTCCACAGATTTCCTGTTTTCCGGCGCCTTTATCCACAAGGAATCCGGAATATCCCCCGGAAGCTGCCGCTGTTCTTCCAGCAGCCGGACAAACCGGGCCTGCCCGTCCTTCCCGCCCATAACACGGACTGGCAGAAACAGCCATTGCCCGCTGCCCGAAGCTGCTCCGCCGGAAGCTGCTCCACCCGCTGCCCTCCCGCCCGAAGCGATTCCACCCGAAGCCGTCCCGCCGGAAACTGCTCCGCCCGCTGCCCTCCCGCCCGAAGCGCCTCCGGCTGACACCTGAATCCAGTACACACTGCCCCGCTGCTTTACTTCTCCCATTCTGCAGCACCGGTAACGGAACGCTTCCCTGCTGGTACTCACGGTCAGAATTCCATCCTCCAGGGTCAGAATCCGCTCTTCACCACCATATCCGCCGATCACCCGCCTGGTCTGAATTATCCACATCCCCAGTACCAGCCAGACCATGGTTGCCACCATCACAAAAGCGCCGCCCCACACAGCTCCAGCCACAAGCCCGCCATCTGTGGCCGAGACTGCCACGTTCAGAACCGTCACGCCTATGATCACCAGAAAAATTCCTATCACCAGCATAGACCGCTGCCCCAGGCGCTGCAGCGCCAGACGCAGCCCACAGCCAGCCGCCTCTCCATATGTAAGCTTATACTTGTACTCCATCGTGTTTCTCTCCTATAGCAGCAGCTCCGGCAGTATTCCGCCGTCCATACTACGCTGCTCTGTTCTTCCATAGCTGCGATCCCGGCAGCATTCCGCCGTCCATACTACGCTGCTCTGTTCTTCCATATATCGTAAAAAGCAGATACCGCCCCCTATGAAGCCATGTAAAAATCCCAGCAGCTTTCACACACTCCCGACAGCACCTGCTTCTCTTATCCGTCCAAAATTATTCCTGAAACTAATTTTCTGCATTTCCACAGCAACAAAAAACATGACAGTTCAAAAGCCCCTTGAACTGATACGGCCATTGGCCATATTTCCGCGACTGCTACGTTTTCGTACAGTCAGCGCGGTACACAAAAGGCGTCCCCCGGCAAACGCCCAGACCTGTCTGGGCTGTTACAGCCAAACAGACCTCCGCCGAAATTGCCAGCAGGCGTGCCTTTTCTATCCCAGATATTCCTTCAGGATATCCCCGATCAGCTGCATCTGCTCCGGACTCAGGCCTTTCATCCAGGAATCCCCGGACCCGCGCCCCCGTTCCCGGCTGGCAGCAATCTGCTCCAGACTGCGTTTCAGATCATCAATGTCAGGCTTGTCCTCCGGACTCTTATCCTCAGCCTGGGCGACCACCGCGGCAGTCTCCTGCCGTCCGCCGCGGTCCCCCCGCTTCCTGCCTCCGCCAGAACGCCCTTGTCCGCCGGAATTCCCCAAATGCTCCAGTTTTCCAGACTTTCCAAAACGTGTCTGATCCTCCCGTCCTCCGGAATTATCAAACCGCTCCTGGCTGTCCCGGGCACCGGCATTTCCAAATCGCTCCTGATCTTCCCGGCTGCCAGAATCCGCAAACTGCTCCCGGTTCTCCAGGACGCCGGACTCCTCTGTAGCCGCTTCAAGCTTCTGCACATTCCGCCCATCTGACTGGCCGCCGGAACGCCCCCGTCCGGCCGTCTCCTCGCGTCCTTCCTCCGGCATCATAACCACCTTGCCCCGCTGGGATCCGTCCATGCGGCTTACATTTGCACCATTGCCGCCGCGTCCGTTCCTGACCGTCAGGCGCCGTCCCCCGCGCTCCTGCTCCATGCCAGGTTCCTCCATGGACTGGCTCCGGGCCAGCCTGGGACAGAGAACATTTTCCAGATAATCCTGAAGAGCCGAGGTCAGCTGCTCCCTGCGCCCGCTGATGGCGCCATTGTCAAAAAGCATGGTCAGCATAGCCATGAGTACGGCACCGCATCCGTACATCACAATATAAGAAGTATCCAGACGGTACCAGTAGGAGAAAAATGCTCCCACGCCGCCCCCCAGCAGACACAGCCAGGTCAGCTGGAGTGAAAAGCCGCTCCAGCCGCCAAGGGTCATTCCCCGGAAACGCAGCTCTCCCAACTGGTGCTCCAGCCATGCGCTGCTGTCCCGCAGTCCCTGGTTCATACGATATGTATTCTCCGCCCTGAGTTTCAGTTCCTTCAGACCTTTATTCTTGGTTACGGTCAGGTTGGTACATTCTTTAAGGAGTCTTTTGTAGAGGCTTCTGGTCATCAGCCGGGTGAGAATTCCCAGCAGACAGATACCGGCCAGCACATACAGTGCCTGTCCTGTTTCCAGTAGTTTCATCATAAAAACAGCTCCCCTTTCTTGTATCACGTCCCGCTGTGGATTTCCCCTTCCGGTGCAGTCCGGGATCCGGCGTGATCATGACAATGATTTCAGAGTAACCGTTCAGACAGGCTGCATATCTTATAAGAAACTGTTCTGCAGACGTGCTTTGTCTGCATGAATCCATTTCCTGCAGCATATGACATCAGGTGAATCCCCGAGACTTCCTGCCCCCGGTGTTTTCGGAGACAAGAAGATACCCGTCCGGACTGTTACGCTCAGACAGCTTTCATTATAGCGGCCGAAATCATTTTTGGAAAGTTAAGGGAGCCTAGAATCGTTCAACAAAGTTTGCTAAAAAACGCATCTGAACTTCATGTAAAACCAGCTTCAGACAGACATATCCCGGCCTTTTAGGCTGTTCAGATCATCCCTGAACCGTCTCATACCCTCCACTCCATGACCAGCTCTGTCTCGCCGGTATCCGCATCCACCCGCTGTTCCTTCACCTGAAAATGCTCCCGCAGGTAGAAGCCGGCGGCACGCTGGTTTTTCTCGTAGACATGGAGACTCAGATGCTGTTTTCTGACTCTTGCATAATCCAGAAGCTGCCTCCCGATCCCCTGGGATCTGCTCCCGTCAGCCACGAAGATTCCTGCAATATAATCATCCATCAGACCTATAAAACCCCGGATCGCGCCGGTATGGTCATCTTCATATATATATAACTCCGCCTGGACAAGCAGCTCCTTCACCTGGCCGAAATGGCCTGTCCAGTATTCCTCCGGGACAAAGCTGTGGGCACTTATGTTGGCGTTCAGCCAGATCTGCATAAGAACATCCAGGTCGGACTCCTGAAAATTTCTTATCATGAAGGTGCTCCTTTCCATTTTCTATTGGATTTAATTGTATGCTTCAATCAATGCCCTGGTCAGGCGCACGCTGTGCAGAATGGCCAGCTGCTCGAACTCACTGTAATTCATGGAGGCGCTGTCGTCCGCCTTGTCAGAAATGGCCCGGATAATCAGCACCGGCACCTGGTTTAAGTAGGCGGTCTGGGCAATGGCTGCCCCCTCCATTTCCGTGCATGCGCCGCCGAAATTCGTTACAAGCCACTCCTTCTTTTCTTTGCTGTTGATGAACTGGTCGCCGGTCAGCACCCGTCCTTCATGGGCCGTGATATCAGGGTTCACCTTTGCACACAGCTCTACAGCCAGCTTTCTGAGCCTCTCGTCTGTGGGAAATGCCTTCACCGCCAGCTGTGGGATCTGCCCCAGCTCATAGCCGAAATTCACCGCGTCCACGTCGTGCTGGAGAGCATCCGTAGACATGACCAGGTCACCGATATTGATCTCCGCTTTCAGGGAACCGGCGATTCCCGTATTGACGATCCCATCCACCCCAAACCGGTCCACCAGGATCTGGGCGCAGATTCCGGCACTTACCTTGCCGATTCCTGACTGTACCACAACCGCCTCCCTGCCGCCGATGGTTCCTTTATAAAATTCCATTCCTGCCACAGTTTCAATCTGCGGCTGCTCCATTGCTTCCTTTAACTGCTCAACCTCCTGAGCCATTGCGCCAATAATTCCTAACATGATTGTCCTCTGCTTTCTTTTCTTACTATCTAATAAAGCGGGAAACCGGTATGGGATTTCCCTATATGTATTATAACTACTGTAGTATTATAAGCCAAGCCCTTTTCTTGCATATCGGGAAATACGTACTTGCATATCCCTTCATTACGTGATATAATAAATGCACATTTCCCGGAATTTCCCTTCCGGGTATATTCTGGCAGATCTGCCAGTGTTTCCAAATGTCATGATTATACCAACTAAAGGAGGATCTTATCAATGAACAACCAACGGCGTACACAAGAAACAGAGAAAAACATTCTGCTCCGGGCAGGCATGGAACCAGAAGAGATCCGGATGCTGGCAGACAGCGACCTGACACTTAACGTACAACTTATCAATGATTTTGCCTTTAAAAAAGTTTTCCGCAACAAGAAGGCCCTGACCGGACTTTTGAGCGCCCTTCTGGAGATTCCGGTTGAAAAAATTGTTGACCTGGAATTTCTGGATGCGCTCCAGCTTGGGAACTACAAAAAGGACAAAAAAGGGATTCTGGACATCAAGGTCCATCTAAACAACAGCAAAAAGATCAACATTGAGATCCAGGTAAAACACGAGACGTACTGGAAGGAGCGTTCCCTGTTTTATCTGGGGCGGATGTATACGGCAGACCTGGAAAGCGGGGAGGATTATTCCCTGCTGGAACCCTGCATCCACATCAGCATCCTGGCCTTTGACCTTCCGGAAGCCACCAGGTTTTACTCCACCATCCGCCTGATGGATGTAAAAACCAAACAGATATACAGTGACAAACTGAGCCTGCGCGTGCTATACTTAAACAGACTGGACCAGGCAAGCAAGAAAGAGCGTCGGACCCAGGTCTACCGCTGGGCAAAGCTGATCACCGCAAAGGACTGGGAGGATTTGAGGAGGATTGCCATGGAAGACGAATACAAGGCGGAGGCCGTCAAAGAGATGGAAAGGATCAACGCAGACCGGGAGCTCCGGTACGAATACCTCAGCCAGGAGATCGCGCGGCTGGATGAGAATACCAGACGGGCGGAGGAACACCGGAACCGGGAGAAAGCCCGGGAGGAAGGACGTCGGGAAGGGCACGAGCAGGGACGCAAACAAGAGCGGCAGCTACAGCTTCAGAAAACAGAAGCATCTGCCCGGAAACTGTACAAGAGAGGGGTATCTGTAGAAGAAATTGCGGAAATCCTGGATATACCAGCCGACCAGATAGTTCACTGGTGCATCTGAATTGTAACAGTTCAGACGGGGTACCTTCTTGCCCCCGAAGAGCATCGGGGACAAAAAGCTTCGGGTATTAGCCCGATATCAAATCACAAAAGAAAGCGCTTATGCAAACCAAAAGTAGGTTTGCAACACACTTTCTTCTGTGATTTGCTGCCCCTCTGAACTGTTACTCTGAATTAAAACAGACAGCCGCTGCTGACTGTCTGCTCTTTCTGTCACTATTAAGAGAATTCATTTTGACAAGTTTGGAGGAATAATCACATGATTTACAAAACACAAGGCGTATGTTCCAAAGAGATTCATTTTGACGTGAAGGACAATAAGGTGGTGAATGTCCAGTATATAGGCGGCTGCTCCGGCAATACCCAGGGCGTGGCGGCGCTGATTGAGGGCATGGATATCGATGAGGCGATCCGGCGGATGGAAGGGATCCACTGCGGACCAAGACCCACCTCCTGCCCGGACCAGCTGGCGAAAGCATTGAAGAAATATAAGGCAGAACACTAAGTACCAATGGGGCATCTTTTTCTCCCCCTGTGAGCTGTAACCATTATATTCTATATCCGGAAATATACTCCCGCAGCCCATCCTCCTTCCCACTGACGGTTCCCTGAACCATTTCCCCTTTGCCGCCGCCTTTTCCGGTATATATCCCGTGGAAGTCCCTGAGAAATGCTTTCAGGTCAATGCTCTGGCTGCCGATGGTATACTGGTAGCCGTCAGTATCATTTCCCAGGAACAAGGCACAGATGCCGGTGCATCTTCTCATGGCTGTATCCACAAACCGGCGGGCTGCGTGCTTATCAAGCTCCGGCTCGAAGACGATCACATGCTCTGTGTGATCTCCTATGGCAGCCAGTTTCTCGTCCATGCGGATATTCTGGGCGCGCACCAGCTTTGTCTTCCACTGCTGTACTTCTTCCTGAAGACGCTGCACAGCGGCGGCCACTTCCCCCGGCTTGGCAGACAGCAGATGGGAAATATCCCTGACGCTGGTTTCCTTCTCCTGATAATCCTTAAGGGCCCGGAAGCCGCACACCATGGTAACCCGTGTACCGCCCTTGTACTTCACCCCGTCTATCAGCTTGATCAGACCGATCTCGCCGGTATGCTCCACGTGGGGCGCACAGCAGGCGCAGACGTCGTAACCGGGTATTGTGACGATCCGTACCTGGCCCTCCAGCTCCTTCTTGCTGCGGTATTCCAGGGCATCCAGCTCCTCCCTGGCTGGATAGCTTACCTGAATGGCGATGTTCTGGAACACGGCTTCATTGGCCTCCTGCTCAATCCGGCGGAGATTCTCCTGTGTAAGGACTCCATTGAAGTCCATAGTCACCAACTCCCGTCCCAGATGAAATCCCACATTGTCATAACCAAAATGCCGGTGCACCAGACCGGATACAATATGCTCCCCCGTATGCTGCTGCATGGCCCAAAAACGGGCTACATAGTCAATACGGCCCTCTACCTGGGTTCCCGGCTTCAGGGGCGGAGCTTCCCCTGCCTCCATATTAACATGCAAATGTTCCCGGCAGGCGGCTTCCCGAAAGGCTGGTCCTGCGGATCCATTTTCTCCGGGCGCGTTTTCCTGGAACTCCGGTTTTGTGAGTCCCTCAAGGGGTGCCAGATAGTGAACGATCTGGCCGTCTTTCTCCTGCACATCCTGAACCTGGATATCGCCCAGAATCCCCGTATCCGCATATTGGCCTCCACCCTCCGGGAAAAAGGCCGTACGATCCAGCACCACCCCATAGCACCCCCGCTTCTCCTCCCAGCGGCAGTCCACTACCTGGGCGGTAAATTCCCTGAGGTGACTATCCTGATAGTAAAGTTTTGTTTTTATCATAATGTTCTCCTGATCATGTTTCATGGCAGTTTAGAGAGATCTGGGCTGTTAGCATTTTGCAGCAGTTCAGATGGGCGGCAAAATGCTTATGCATACGATGCGTCATTCCCATGATTTGCTGTTTATCCAGACTTTCATTATTATATAAGATCCCTGGTTAGAACGCAACCATTATCCATAGCGTTTCTTCATTGAAAAATATCCTGTTATAGGGTATAATGCATGTAATCGTTCCTTACATGAGGTGGCCGCATGCATAAATATCTGAGAAGTGTTGGATTTAGTTCCTACCAGAAAAGAAAAGAGATTGAAAAATTACTGAATATCCTGGAACAGACTACAGATAGACGGCAGTTTATCCAGATCGATCCGGAGTCAAAGTTCTGCGAAGTGCGTGCGGAGGTGGCACCGGGTATGGGGATTGTCATGGCCGGCGAAGTGGATGAGTATGGCTTTTTCCACCGGGAATACTATTATCCTTACCTGACAAGCATGGATGATTCCTCCTCCGCCGACTGTTCCATCCAGCGCCACACGGAAAAAGAGACCTTCGCTGGACTCCTGGATGAAAACCGTGTGGGGATTTCCCTGATTTTCTATCTGGACAACAGTTTTGAGTACATGGCCCGTATTCTGGGCCGCATTCCTGCCAGAGTTATGTCTGTCCGGCTGTCCAGCTTCGCCGCAGAGGGCAAGATCCTGCTGCCCCTTCACAAGACTAAAAAGCAGATCGAAATGGCCCGTGTGGCTGCCAAGGACCGCAACCACCTGATGGAGGCGGCACGCAACGGTGACGAGGAAGCCATGGAAACCCTGACGATCGAGGATATTGATCTGTATTCCCAGATCTCCCGCCGTGTCATGCGGGAGGATCTTTACTCTATTGTGGATTCCTGCTTCATGCCAAGCGGCATTGAGTGTGACCAGTACACGGTCATCGGCGAGATCCTCCATGTGGAGAAAAAGGAGAACAAAATCACCAGCGAAATCGTCTATGATCTGACCCTCAACTGCAATGATGTTATCTTCCATGTGGGCATCGCAAAGCTGGATCTCACAGGCGAACCCATGGCAGGCCGCCGTTTTAAAGGACAGATCTGGATGCAGGGCACTGCGGTCTTCCAGGAGCAGACTACAGAGAACGGTATGGTATAATATGAACACTTAGCGAGGTGTTTTCGAGCTTAGTGTGAATATATACCTGGCCACTTAGTGAATACGAGCCATGGGCGAAGTATGAACTTAGTGGACATGGTATAATGTCCACGAAAGCGAAAAGCAGTGCGGAAAAGGACGAATAAAAAGGTGCGTTGTGCTCGCGCATAAGCAGCTTTTTATTTGGCCTTTTCCATAGGGCCGCAAGGCCCGTGAGCGAGATGGAGTGTAGCGGAATCGAGCTGCACTGCGGACCCATGGTATAATATGAACACTTAGCGAGGTATTTTCGAGCTTAGTGTGAATATATACCTGACCACTTAGCGAATGCGAGCCAGAGGCGAAGCATGAGGTTAGTGGACGTGGTATAATCCGGGTCCGGATGTTTTTATGACGGCAGTCCAGGGGATCTGGACTGCCGTTATTTCAGGAGCGGCAGGTCTGGAGTTGCTCTACGCTGTCTGGTTCTGTTCCTCGCTGCTCCGTAGCGGCCCCTGCTATTATTATTCATGACAGGGTATCTCGTAAAGTGTCTCGCCAAGAGGAAAAAACAAGGCTTTTTAGATAAAATCCTTGTAACCTTTTGTAAACAGAGCTCTTTGCTCCATTCTGTGTAATAATTAAGTTCACCTGAACTGTTACACAACAACAGTTACGCATCCCCCAAATTTCTAACAAAACACTTGACGCCATGTGGATTTTTTCATATAATAGGGGGGATGACAACTTTGTCAGGCAGATGTTTCCGTAGCTCAGATGGATAGAGCGACCGCCTCCTAATATCCCGGTCATCAAAGTCCGTGGAGGTAAAAAAGCTCTTTTCATAAACTTCATATCGTTCGAGTCCTCGTAGCTCAGCTGGATAGAGCACACGCCTCCTAAGCGTGGGGTCGGAAGTTCAAATCTTCTCGGGGACGCTGGAATGCCGTAACTTCAAGGGTTGCGGCATTTTTGTTCTTTCAGGGATTCCAATATAACCTCCTTTCGTGGCTGTATTTTCGACCTGCCGCCTGTGGGGGAAGTCCTGAAAGGAATCGAACCCCCTGGCGGGAAAAACAAGGTCTGCTAATCATTTTGCTAATTTGTACTTTTATGTACTCCCGTTGCATCCCATGTTATCCTGTGTCGTTTCATGCACCGAGCATCTTTTTTGCAAGCTGCGTCATGATCTGGTCGCCGTACTGTTCGATGAATTTCTGGGTGAAAGCGTCCATCGCCTGCAGGGAAGATTCCAGCTGTTTCATCATAACGTCCGGGTTGGGCACGGAGTCGCCCTCTCCCTGAAGGCTGCGCTCCACGGGGCGCATATCGGGGTTGGAGTAAAAAGCCGTCTCAAATTTCTGTGCGTTGATCTTGCGGTCTTCGTCCAGGATATGCGCATAGATTTCCGTGATCATGTCAATCTGTGCATGGCCGGTATCTCCCTGGGTGGCTTTGAGATCCCCTTTGTTCAGTTTCAGCTTGTAGGTCGTGCTGGAGTGGCGCAGGGAATGAAATACCACATTGGGCAGGCCGGCAGACTTTTTAAGGCGTTCAAACTGGTTGCCAATAATGCGGTCTTCGCAGGGCCTTCCTGTTTCCTGAGCCAGTACCAGGTTGTAGTCTGTATAGTCCGGCCCCATGAACTCTTTCAGCCTGTCCTGCTTTTCCTTCCAGTCGCGCAGGATAAGGGCAAGGGTTTTGGGGAGCCATACCTTACGGATGCTGCTTTCTGTTTTCGGCTTTTTCAGGACAAGCCTGGTGGATGATCTGCCTCCCATCAGCCTGGGGAATACAAAAAGGATATCCTTTTCCCCAAGTGCGTCAATCGCCCTCTGGTCAACACGGGTAAGTTCCTTTTCAATCCATACATATGCGTTATCGTTTGCAATGTCTTCATCTGCGATGTGGAGGCAGTCCCAGGTCAGGCCGGTGATCTCCCCCATCCGCATGGAGCAGGCAAAAGCCAGATTGATCGCAATGTAGAGTTTCCCATCCTGGCAGTTGTCGAGGGCCTGGCGGATGATATCCGCCGTCCAGATTGCCCGGACTTTCTTTTCCCGTTTCGGCAGGTCGGCATCCTCAAACGGATTTTTGCCGATGATATCCCACCGCACTGCCTGATGGAAAGCGCACCGGAGGAGCTTGATAATCTTTTCGATGGTGCAGGGTGTCACATACTCCGTTTTCGCATGGCGGTATGGAGTATTTACAGGGGCTGTTTTCTGAAGCTGCTGGATATATTTATCCACAGTCCTTTTGTTGATGTCCTGGACAACAAGGTTTCCAATCAGCGGATTGATATAGTTGTTGATCAGCGCCGTATTGCTGGCATAGATCGAAAGGCCCCATTTCTTTTCTCCATAAAGATCAACAAACTCCTTTAAGAAATCTTCCACCGTTGTTGTATTGGGCGGGATAAAAGTTCCGTTGTCAAGCTCGGCTTCTACCGCTGATTTTCTTTTCCTCGCCTCAGCTTTGGTGTTGAATGTTTCCCATTTCTGTCTTTTCTGCCCTTCCTGATCTGTATAGGTGTAGACGACAGCATGTTTTTTTCCTCTTTTTTGAATTGATGCCATATATACAGGCTCCTTTCTTTTTATGTTTCCCGGCTCCCGTCAAGCCATTCATCAAAGGATTTTCTGGAGATACGCAGTTTCTTTCCAATGCGTACCGTTTTGAAAGCTTCCGCAGCGCAGAGATTATATATTGAGCGTTTACTGATGCCGAGTATCTCTGCCGCTTCCGCGACAGAATAGCTTCTTTTTTCCGGATCGGGTTTCGGAAAATTATCTGTATGTTCAGCCACAGTGACCTCCTTTCTGTGTGGCTGGAAAGAGCCTACGGTTCCTTACCTATATAACTTACGAAATCAGGGCCAGCCACTTCAACAAAAAAATAAAAACAAGACGTTCTAATTCTAAAAAATTTGTTTGATCCCACATGGCGCCCTGGGCCACTTCCTGCGCCGGAGTTTCCGCCGCGTATTTTCAGGCCGTGCTGTGCAGCGATTAAGCAGGGGCAGGCTTTTTATGGCAGACCTGTCCCATGCACCTGTATAACTCCCAGTACCATGCTATGAAATTGTCAATGTACGTTCTATGGCATCTTTTTAAATGACCTATATAATAATAAAATAGGGTGAAAACCAGATATTTCTGCAAGAATCAGAAATTTTTTAAATTTCTTTCATACTATATATAGTTTTAAGTTGTTGACTGATTCCATATCTTGTGTTACACTTCCCTTGTAATTGATTTTTGTGCGCATCCTTTTGTGGATATAGTCGGAATTGCCTGTATGTGGCAAACTTCCGCATTGCACACGCCGTTAAGTTTGTATGATTGTACCAGCAGTATCACTACGCCCTGTGAGTGATATACCGCTGGTTTTATTTTGGAAAATTTTATTATTTCTTTTCAGAGCAGGAATGACACGGGTTCATAGGAAACTACGGACGCCAGGAATATCAGAGAGTCATTCCTGCTTTTTTGCTGCCTGAAAGCCGGAAGGCATATAAGGATACAACAACATTCACAAGAAAGAAAGGAAGGTGGAGAGTGATTGCAGAAAGTAAGATGGCTGGATCAGGACTGTAACAAATGTGGCAGACAGTTAAACAGCTGGGATGCCCGGTTATCGAAAACCCTGGCGTACAAATACCCGTGCTGTGAATCCTGTATTGCCGGAGAATATGATATGTCGGCAGAAAGGCTGCGGGACCGCATGGAAAACTATTTTGGGATGCGTCCCTGCCAGGGATTATAAGGAGGAACAAAATGAGGGAAAAGGAATATGAGGAATACAATGCTCTGACAAAACGGCTGCTGGAGGAAGGTTATAGCGCAGAGCACCATCCAGACTATGTAAGGGTTGACATACCCATGTGGCAGGAAAAGACTCTTGATAATTATGATGGGGGCTTTACTTATGAAAAATGGTGGATATTTGAGCAGACCTTTAAGACACCCTGCGGCCTGCAGTGCAAAGGGCTCCAGTGCCACAGCAACATGAGCTACATGGGGATTGAGTGGACTTTTGAAAATGATATGGCTACCATCCGCTGCCCTTATGAAAAGAAAGAATGTAAGATGAAACATGAATATCTCCAGGAGCACGGCATACTCCGGTATGACTGCGAGGTCCATATGACGGAGGAAGAATACTGTTATGAGGGGAGTGTGGAGCATATCCTGAAACTGCATGACGATGAGATACGAAGGCAGGAGATCAGTTTCGGACTGCAGAAGAAAGGACGTGTCTGCCGGGAGCATATGCGGTTCAACCGGGATACACTGGAATGGGAGATGAACTATGACCCTTATGACTGCGGACGGAACAGATGTGCAGGGATGTGCCTGGTCCTGGGGCATGAGCTGGATAAGAAAAGGGGAAATGTATTTTATGATATAAAAATTTCCTATCTTAGAAATGACCTAAGCGGCACACTGTTTGAAGGGCAGGTGGATACCCAGATTATCAAAGGGAAAAAGCTCTTTGACCATCCGGTGAGCATGGATATCTGCAAGATATGCGCCAGGCTCTGCCAGGACAGGATAAAGGAGAAAGTGCGGAACCACTATTTCACGGAACTCTTTTTCTCCGAATACCACGGACGGTATTTTTCCTTTGAGATCCAGAACGTCCGTGCAGAGCGCAGGGAAAGCCGGGATCTGATGCAGGACCTGGAGGATATCCGGAATGGAATCCAGATTGTGCATGCTTCCGATATGGAAAAACGGGATTCAGAGAATAAAAGGGAGAGACGGCGGCAGTCACGGGAGTCCGCAGTCAGACGCCTGGAAAAGAAACTGTTGGAGAACGGATATGAGAGCCTGGAGGAATACAGCACAGACCGGCGCCATGCAGATAAATGGCTGGGTCCAGAGAGGATAGCAGAACTGAAACAGATGCATCTGCTAAAAGAAAAGGAGAAAAAAGAGCAGCCGGTACAATTAAGCCTGTTTGATATGGAGGCTTTATAAGCAATAGAAAAGATTGTTGGTTGGGATCTGCAATCCTGTTTTTCTTTCCAGTATTTTTCATTCGATCACTTATACCATTTTGGTTGTGAAATTCCATAGACAATGATATAATTTCCTATATTTTTATTTACCAGAGAGGATTCAGTTGTTGCTTTTCAAATCAGGTACAGGCAAGCTGTTTGGGAGGTATCATGAAAGGATTTAACCGGAAAAATCAGTTCTTGTCCCTTTGTGGTCTGAATTGTGGGCTTTGCCCTATGTTTTTGAACAAAAACTGCCCCGGCTGCGGTGGAGGGGAAGGAAATCAGTCGTGCAGGATTGCAAG
>CAJTOW010000101.1 GCA_910577655.1 uncultured Lachnospiraceae bacterium
TCTCCCACAAACTGTGACGCACATCTGCCAGAAAGCAATTTTCAAACACGCTCTAGACTTCCTCATACACCTTCCCATAGATTTCCTCTGCCAGCAGATCCACATAGGACTGGTCCGGGAGATCATGGCTGGTGACCAGGATGTCCTGGATCAGGTCAAAACGCTTCAGGCTCAGTTCCTCGAAAGCCAGATCCCCGTATTCCTGGAGGATCCGCGCATCCAGCTGATCCTTGTTGTAATTCTCTGCAAACCAGTTCACAAGCTGACGGGTGGCAGTCTCCTCCTGGGCGATTTCCCCTTTCATGGCTCTGGCAGACCGGGATGAAGTGAAAGCCACACCCAGGCAGGCCAGTCCCATAACCGTGATGACAGACTGGCTGATGATCCGGGAGGCCTGGTTCATGGGCAGCTTTAACACATTGCTCCAGCAGAGAATGGCGGCCGCGGTCAGGACACCGCCTACCAGAAGGAAAGCAGATGCGGAGGACTTAAGATCCTCATATTTCTGGGATTTCTTTATGTAGACCTGGGGACGCGCAGGTGCGCGGCCGGATCTGGCGGTAATCACTGCTTCCCTGGAAATGTCAGCAGCGGCACCAGCAGACATTTCTCCGGCTTCGTCCAGATTTTCTGGCAGGATATTCCCTTCCGGTCCTTTCCTGGCTGCATCTTCCAGGGCCTGGTATTCAGCCAGGATTTTCTGGTACTCGGCCATTTTTTGGGCAGCTTCCTCCTCCTGCTGCAGTTTCTTCATGGCATCGGCAGCTTCCTTTGACTCTGCCAGAGGACCGCCACAGTCAGTGCAGACGGTGATTCCGTCTATGAATTCCATATCACATTTCGGGCAATAAGGCATAGATATTCATTCCCTTTCCTTAGTTTTGTCCGTTTCCGGACGTATTATCTCATTTATTATAAAGCACAATGCGGGATTCGTCAAATATCGGGCATCCGCCCGATGTGGAAAGCTTGACATCTGCTTTTGTCCACTTTTCCCCGCCTTGTGAACTATAATCAATTGCACCTGAAAAGAGACTTCCATTTCCAGAGGAAATACGCTAGAATAGAGGATACAGTTCAAAAACAGAGGAAGAACAGGAGCTTTTAAAATGAAAACATCGGAATTATTGAGGCGATTTGTTCCATACTATAAGAAATACTGGAAGACCATGGTGTTCGATCTTTTTTGTGCATCGTTGACCACGATCTGTGAGCTGGTGCTGCCGCTGATGCTGCGGTTTATCACGGACCAGGGGATGAAGGATCTGGCGGCTCTTTCTGTAGGGACGATCTTAAGGATCGGCGGAATCTATTTTCTGTTGAGGATTGTAGATGGGATGGCGGCCTTCTACATGGCCTACACCGGTCATGTTATGGGAACAAAGATTGAGACAGACATGCGTCAGGACGCCTTTGAGCATCTCCAGAAGCTTTCGGACAGCTACTTTAACAATACGAAGGTGGGGCAGATCATGGCACGGATTACCAGCGATCTGTTTGATGTTACAGAATTCGCCCACCATTGTCCGGAGGAATTCTTTATTGCGTTTTTGAAAGCTGTAATTGCCTTTATCATCCTTTCCGGTATCAGTCTGCCTTTGACTGTGGTAATATTTATCTTTATCCCCATCATGGTGGTGTCCTGCACCTACTTCAATATCCGGGTGAAGCAGGCTTTTAAGCGGCAGAGGAACCAGATCGGAGAGCTGAATGCAAGGATCGAGGATAATCTTTTGGGGAACCGGGTAGTCCGGGCCTTTGCAAACCAGAATATTGAGATTGAGAAGTTCCGGGAGGACAACCACGCCTTCTATGAGATCAAGCGGGAATCTTATCTGTATATGGCAGCATTTCAGGATACCATACGGATGTTTGACGGTCTGATGTATCTGGTGGTGATCATTGCCGGAGGTATCTTCATGGTGAAGGGGCTGATCGGGCCCGGGGATCTGGTGGCTTATACCTTGTATGTGACCACGCTTCTGGCCACTATCCGGCGGATCATTGAGTTTGCGGAGCAGTTCCAGCGGGGGATGACCGGGATCGAACGCTTCGTGGAGATCATGGATTCCAGAATCGATATTCTGGATGAGCCGGGGGCAAAGGATCTGGAGCATGTAGAGGGAGCCATCCGCTTCGACCATGTAAGCTTTGAATATCCGGACGATCACAATTCTGTACTGGAGGATATTGTGCTGGATATCCGTCCGGGGGAGAAGATTGCCCTGGTAGGGCCTTCCGGCGGCGGGAAGACCACCTTGTGTAATCTGATCCCACGCTTCTATGATACCACCAGCGGGAGTATCCTGATTGATGACAGAGAGCTGAAAGGCATCACTCTTCAGAGTCTGCGTTCCAATATCGGGATCGTGCAGCAGGATGTGTACTTGTTCTCCGGGACCGTTTATGAGAATATCGCTTACGGAAGACCGGAGGCTTCCCGGGAGGAGGTCATGGAGGCGGCCAGGATGGCCGGCGCCCACGAGTTCATCTCTGAATTGAAGGATGGGTATGATACCTATGTGGGAGAGCGGGGCGTGAAGCTGTCTGGAGGGCAGAAACAGAGGATCAGCATCGCCAGGGTATTTTTGAAGAATCCGGCTATTCTGATTCTGGATGAGGCTACATCAGCTCTGGACAATGAGAGTGAGGTCATCGTCTCCCAGTCCCTGGACCGTCTGGCTGTAGGGCGTACGACAGTGACCATCGCCCACCGGCTGACCACCATCCAGAATGCGGACCGGATCCTGGTGCTTTCTGAAGGACGGATCGTGGAAGCCGGAAACCATGAGGAGCTTCTGGAGAAGAAAGGCATCTATTACCAGCTCTATACCTCTGTGCAGAAGACCGGAGAGAATGCTCCAGAGAGCGGGAATGTCATGAATACAAGCCTATAGACAAGGAGAACTGTAACATAAATAATCATGAAACATAAGGAAGGGGCTGCATAATGAAGATAGCAGTGGTTGTGGACAGCAACAGTGGGATCACGCTGGAAGAGGCAGAGAAGCTGGGGGTGGCAGTGCTCCCGATGCCGTTTATGATTGACGGGGAAACCTATGAGGAGGGGATATCCCTGGATCAGGACACATTTTACAAGTATCAGGAGGCCGGGGCTGAGATCAGTACTTCCCAGCCGTCACCAGAGACAGTTACAAAGCTGTGGGATAAGCTTCTGGCAGAATATGATCAGATTGTCCATATCCCTATGTCCAGTGGTCTGAGCAGCTCCTGCCAGACGGCACTTATGCTGGCGGAGGACTATGACGGAAGGGTACAGGTGGTCAACAACCAGCGGATCTCCACCACCCAGCGCCAGTCTGCCCTGGATGCGGTGGCTATGGCGGCAGCAGGCTGGGATGCAGCCGCCATCCGTGGAGAACTGGAGCGGACCAAGATGGACTCCAGTATCTATATTATGGTAGATACTCTGAAATATCTGAAAAAGGGCGGGCGTATCACACCAGCGGCCGCAGCTCTGGGCACGCTTTTGCGGATCAAGCCGGTGCTGCAGATCCAGGGAGAGAAGCTGGATGCATTTTCCAAGGCCCGGACTGTGAAGCAGGCCAAGAGCATCATGATGTCAGCGGTGGCCAGAGATCTGGAGACCCGGTACCAGGATCCGACCGCCCAGCATACCTGGCTGTGCGTGGTTCACTCCTGCAACTATGAGGCAGCCAGGGAGTTTGCCGCGGAGCTGCGTCAGGCCTATCCCGGGACGCCAAAGATTGAGATCGCTTCCTTGTCTTTAAGTGTTGCCTGCCATATCGGTACAGGCTCCCTGGCAGTAACCTGTACAAAGCAGCTGGATATAAAGGCGGAATAGACCAGATATGGAAGAGAAAAGAAAATCCGGTTTTTGGCGGGATAAGAATATTACCGTCAGCTTAAAGCTGCCTCTGATCCTGATTCTGCTTTTGTTCGGCATGGTTCCCATGCTCCTCTGCACGGTGACGGTGGTGGAATCCTTCCGCCAGAGACAGATCGATTCCCGCATGATGGAGGTACAGAACCAGTGCCAGATCCTCAGCAGCAAGCTGACCAGGGCCGGGTATCTGCGTGGCGAGGCAAAGGACGGCCTTATGGACAGCGAGATCAGCACCATGGCAGATATCTATAACGGCCGGATCGTGGTGGTGAACAAGGATTTCCGCATTGTGCAGGATACGTTCCATCTGGCGGAGAGGCGTATGCTGGTGGCGGAAGAGGTGATCCGGTGTTTCCAGGGAGAGACCAGCAGCAAATACAATAAGGAAAAGCGATATTTCGCCCAGGCCTTTCCTGTGTATAATTCTGCCCAGGATCAGGGGATCGACGGGGTACTGGTGATCATTGCCTCGGCAGAAACGGTTCTCTCGGTGGTGGATACAGTGGGAGACCGTGCCCTGCTGGTACAGCTTATGGTATTTCTGGCACTGCTTCTGATCGCCATGATGGCGGTGACACTGCTGATGCGGCCTTTTGCCAAGTTTCAGGCGAAGCTGAATCATGTGGCCGAGGGGGCCCTGGATACGGATATCAGCGCAGAATGGTACAAGGAGACCCATGATATTTCCCAGGCAGTGGAGCGGACTCTTTCTACCTTAAAAGAGGTGGATCAGTCCCGCCAGGAGTTCGTGTCCAATGTGTCCCACGAGCTGAAGACGCCTATTACCTCCATCCGTGTGCTGGCGGACTCACTGATGGGTATGGAGGATGTGCCGGCGGAGCTGTACCGGGAATTTATGGAGGATATCTCTGATGAGATTGACCGGGAGAGCAAGATCATTGATGATCTTCTGACTCTGGTTCGTATGGACAAGATGAAGGCAGAGTTAAATATTGCCCAGGTGAATTTGAATGTCTTCCTCAAGCAGATCCTCAAGCGGCTGCGGCCCATTGCCAACAAGCGTAAAATCGAGTTGATCTTCGAGAGCATCCGGGAGGTGACCGCAGATATCGATGAGATGAAGCTGTCCTTGGCTATCAGCAACCTGGTGGAAAATGCGATCAAATACAATCAGGAGGAGGGATGGGTCCGGGTCACCCTGGATGCTGACCACAAATTCTTCTATGTGAAGGTTGCCGATTCCGGAATCGGGATTCCGGAGGAGGAGCAGAACCGTATTTTCGAACGTTTCTATCGTGTGGATAAGGCCCGCTCCAGGGCAACAGGAGGAAGCGGCCTGGGACTTTCCATCACCAGAAGTATTGTCCTGATGCATAAGGGTGTGATCAAGATCAGCAGTAAGGCAGGAGAGGGGAGTGTCTTCACTCTGCGGATTCCGCTGAACTATATCGCACAATAAGCTGTCATGCCCCAGAGGGGGATGTGCCGCCGGGAAATAAAAGCGTAGTGGGCGCATCTGGCATCCCTGTTTACAGATTAAAGGAGTACCTGTCATGAAAAAGAGATGGAAGTACGCTGTGCTGGTCAGGCTATTGCTGTTGTCTTGTCTGCTGCTGTCAGGCTGTCAGAGGGAGACGGAGACTATGGACGAGAATCTGGCAGTCTATCAGATCTACTATCTGAATCCGGCCATGACCCGTCTCGTCTCCCAGGAATACCGGACGGAGACTACAGAGACGGATTACCTGATCCAGGAGCTGATGGAGCAGTTTCGCAATGTTCCTGCTTATGTGGACTGTCAGGCGGCATTGTCGGATAAAGTGGTCTATCAGGGCTACAAGCAGGAGGATATCGTACTGTACTTGTATTTTGACAACAATTACACCAGTATGAAATCTTACCGGGAGATCCTGTGCCGGGCAGCACTGGCCAGAACCATGACTCAGATACCGGGCATCGAATATATCAATATCTATTCCGGGCAGCAGCCCCTGATGGATGCAGACGGTATGCCCGTGGGAATGGTGTCCAGCAGTGATTTTATTGACAGTATCAGCGATGTCAATTCCTATGAGAAGACGGAGCTGACGCTGTATTTTACAGATGAACTGGGAGAGATGCTTTATGCAGAGAAGCGGGAGGTAGTACACAATATCAACACCTCCCTGGAGCAGGTAATCCTGGGGGAACTGATCCAGGGACCGGAGCAGGAGGGGCTGATGCCGACTCTGGATCCCCAGACAAAGCTGCTCAATGTTTCTGTCAATGAAAATGTGTGCTATCTGAACTTTGATACTACCTTTTTAAGCAATCAGCTGGAGGTCAGGGAGTATATACCGATCTACTCCATTGTGAATTCTCTCTCGGAGCTGTCGTCTGTAAACCGGGTTCAGTTCACTATCAATGGGGAACAGAATGCTACATTCCGGGAATCGGTTTCCCTTAGCGCACCCTTTGGGAGAAATCTGGATTATATAGGAGGAACTGAAAATTAAGAGACCACTTCTGATTTTATCAGGAGGATTCGTACTTGGAGAGGTATTGGGCCTGATGAAGGAAGCGGTCTGGGGTATGGTTCTGCTGGCACTGGCAGGGCTTGCCCTGTCAGTGGTTTTGTGGGTGCTGGCAGGCAAAAGGTGCTGGCTCCTTTTTCTGCCGGTTTTTCTTGTTGTGGGGATGGGACGGGCCGGTCTGGAGAGGCAGACCTGCCAGAAGGAGCTGGCTCTGGGCCTGGATGGCCAGGAGATTCTTCTGACTGGAAGACTGGAAGCGGTCCGGAAGCGTGAGAAAGGATGGGTGCTGGAGCTGACGGACTGTGATGGATGGCTGTATGATCAGGAACTGGGAAGAGAAGCAGGAGCGGCACCGACACCGGCACCGGATATCCAGGTGACGGGTCTGCCTTCTGACGGAACGGAGAAATCCTTCTGTAAGGAAAGTGGCGATTTAAAGACAAGGTCGGACAGATGGCGGCTCCGCCGGGTTCAGGTATATGCAGATGAGGACATAAAAGGGGTCTGGCAGCTGGAAGTGGGGAATATTCTCCAGGTCCGGGGAGAGGCGGATGAGATGGAACCAGCCAGGAATCCTGGCCAGTTTGACTTCCGGCAGTATTACCGGGCTTTTGGACAGAGCTACCGGATCCTGGCGGATTCCTTTGTGGTTCAAAGTCGGGAAAGGCGGGCTTTGGATGAGTTTTTACGAAGGCAGGTATTGAGGGCCGGGGAGATTCTGGACCAGACTGCGCCTGCTGGAAGATCCGGGCTTTTCAGGGCAGTGCTTCTGGGAGATAAGACGACTCTGGAGGCTAAGGTCAGGGATATGTACCAGGACCACGGCATTGCCCATCTGCTGGCGGTCAGCGGTCTGCACCTGTCTTTACTTGGCGGAGCGGTCTATGGTGGTCTGCGCCTTCTGGGGGCAGGTTATGGGAGCAGCGGTCTCGTGGGCGGGCTGCTTCTGGCTGCCTATAGTGTGATGATCGGGAGTCCGGCCTCTGTGGAACGGGCGCTGGTTATGACCTTGTGCGGATATGGAGCTGCATATCTTGGAAGGTCCTTTGATCTGTTGTCAGCCCTGGCCTTGTCTTCCCTGCTGCTTTTGTGGGCAAGTCCTTATCTGGTTTTACAGGCCGGATTCCAGCTGTCCTTTGGGGCGCTGCTGGGAATCGGTGTGGCGGCTCCCTGTCTGGAGCGGTGGCTTATAGGGGATAAGGAGATGTCTGGAGAACTTCTGTGGTGCAAAAGTCTGGCTGCAGCCCTGGGCATTCAGCTGGTGACAGTTCCTGTCCAGTTGTATCACTTTTACCAGATTCCCTTGTGGGGGATGGCGCTGAATCTGGTGCTTGTTCCCCTGATGGGACTGGTGCTGGCATCCGGGGTGGCCGGGGTGGTGCTGGGAAGCGTTTCTATCCGGGCCGGACGGTTTGCCATGGGAAGCGGCGCGGGGATTCTGGCCTTTTATGAATGGGCATGTGGGTTCAGCGACCGCCTTCCGGGGAATCTGCTGGTAGCCGGGAGGCCACAGGGCTGGCAGATGACGGTTTATTATCTGATCCTGGCAGCAGTGCTTTCCTTGGCTTTTTACGGAAACCGTGAGTCATGGCCGGCGGCATGGAAAAGGCTGCTGCCAGCCATGGGGACCGGCTTTCTGGTGCTGGTACTGGCTCCCCGGCCGGTAAAGGGTCTGGAGGTGACCTTTTTGGATGTGGGACAAGGGGATGGGATCTGTCTGCAAACCAGGGACTATACGGTCCTGGTAGACGGAGGAAGCAGCGATGAGAAAGAGCTTGGCAGCTATCGTCTGGAGCCTTTTTTAAAGAGTCAGGCCCGGACCCGGATCGACTATGCGGTGGTTTCCCACGGAGATATGGATCATATCAGCGGTCTCTTCTATCTTTTGGAGGAGGTCCGGGAGATAAAGATCTGCCATCTGGTTCTTCCAGCAGCAGGGCAGGAAGATGCTGTCTATGAGAAGCTGGAAGGTCTGGTAACCGGTTCTGGCGGCAGAGTCCTCTGGATGGAGCAGGGAGATGTGCTGTCTTTAGGAGGGCTGTCTCTGACTTGTCTGTATCCGGACAGTAGCCCGCGGGAAGACCGTAACGAACAGTCCCTGGTCCTGCGGGCGGACTATAAGGCCTTTCATATGCTTTTGACCGGAGATATGTCCCTGGAGGGGGAGGCAGCCATTCTGGATTCACCCTGGGGGCAGGGGCTGCTTTCGGATATCCAGGTGCTCAAGGTGGCCCATCATGGTTCTGATTCCTCCACCGGCGGGGACTGGCTTGGGAGGATTCAACCTGGCTTTGCGGTGATCTCCTACGGAGAGGGGAACCGGTATGGCCATCCGAAGCAGCAGGTAATGGAGCGTCTTGGGCAGACAAGAAGCGTGATCTATGAGACAGCAGTCCAGGGGGCAGTCACTGTGTATACAGATGGAGCCACGGCCAGATTCCGGACATTTTTAGAGCGTTAAGTGCAGGAGGATACAAGATGCAGACATTGAACCAGGATATAAGGGAAGGGAAATTCAGACCCGTGTATCTGATCTTCGGTGAGGAGACATTTCTGAGGAACAGCTACAAGAACCGTCTGAAAGAAGCTGTTATCGGGGAAGATACCATGAATTTTGCGGTCTTTGAGGGCAAAGGGATAGATGTGGAGGAGCTGATCAGGCTGGCAGACACCATGCCTTTCTTTTCAGAGCACCGGCTGATCCTGGTGGAGAACAGCGGCTTCTTCAAATCCGCTCCGGACAGTCTGGTCAAGTATCTGCCGTCTATGCCGGACACCACCTGTATCCTTTTCGTGGAAGCGGAGGTTGACAAACGCAGTAAGCTTTACAAGAAAGTACGGGAGCTGGGCTATGGGGCAGAAATGGCCAGACAGGATACAGCTTCCCTGGCCAGATGGGCCGGGGGGATCCTGGCAAAGGAAGGAAAAAAGATCACCAGCCGCACCATGGAGCATTTTCTGGAAATGACAGGGGATGATATGGAGAATATCCGCATGGAGCTGGAGAAGCTGGTGGGCTACACCCTTGGCCGGGATGTGATCACCGACAAGGATGTGGAGGCGGTCTGCACAGTACGGGTAACCAGCCGGATTTTCGAGATGATCGCCGCTATCTCCGGGGGGCAGACAAGGAAAGCCATGGATCTCTATGAGGATCTGCTGACCTTAAAGGAGCCACCTATGCGGATCCTGTTCCTGATCGCGCGGCAGTTCAACCAGATCCTGCAGGTGAAGGAGATGATGAGCCGGGGGCAGGATAAAGGTACCATCGCTTCCCGGCTGAAGATGCAGCCTTTTGTGGTGGGGAAGGTGATGCCCCAGGCCAGACAGTTCACACGGGAGCAGATCCTTTCCTATGTGGAATTATGTGTCAACGCGGAGGAGGCTGTAAAAAGCGGAAAGCTCCAGGACCGTCTTGCGGTGGAGCTTCTGATCACGAAGAAATATGGATAAGAAAAAGGCGGGATAAGAGTTCAGACAGGCTCGACAGTTCGGGGAGTATCTGAACTGTTATGAGATTTATGACGGTCAGGACTCTCGGAAAAGCCTACTTGCGGGGCAACTTTTTGGGCATCTGGTTTCTGGCGGGATGAGGGGGATCTGTGTCTGGATCCGGGCGGAATTCCATGACATCTTCCACCTGGCATTCCAGAATGGAGCAGAGGACATCAATGGTATGGGTGGAGACATAGGAATTCTTCTTCAGACGGCCGATCTGGCCGGCGCTGAAGCTGTAATCCTTTATAAGCCTATACTGGGAGATGCCCCGTTCCTTCAAGGTCTTCCAGAGTCTGTCATAAACCACCATAATATTCACCCCTTATCCTATTTAATCAGGATAATCCCGATATGCATATTATCCATAACTGGATAATGCACATACATGGAAAAGGATGTTACAGTTTATGCATCCTTTCTGGCACTGCATGTGGAAAAGCAGGCGGTGCTGAAAGTATGATTATAGGACGGATGGCGCAAAACTCCTTCGGACCCCAAGTGCCGTCTTTTGGTGGCTGGCGAGGCAACGGAATGAGGCGTACTGGAGTACGCCGATTGACGTTAACGCCGCCAGCCGCCAAAAGACGGTACTTGGGGCGTGTGTCCCCTTGTCCACTGAGGGTAAGTACAGGAAAAGAACAAAAATCCTGCCGCGCAGGATTCTTTGCCTGCGGCGGATCGCTTCAGCGATACAATTTCCGCTAAAATAAAAAAACTCCGGTTCAGCACACCTCTGAACCGAAGTTTTCTGTATTCTGATATCTAATCCAGGCTGTTGATTCTTAAGCCAGACCGTTGACCATTTTAGCCAGACGGGAGATCTTTCTGGAAGCAGTATTTTTGTGGTAGACACCTTTCGTGCATGCCTTGTCGATCTCGGAAGTAGCAGCAAGTAAGTTTGCCTGGGCAGCAGCCTTGTCCTTGGCAGTTACAGCAGCTTCAACCTTTTTGCAGGCAGTCTTGACTTTGGATCTGATTGCCTTATTTCTGGCGGCTTTGGTTTCGTTTACTAAGATTCTCTTCTTTGCAGATTTAATGTTAGCCAATCTGGGCACCTCCAATTTTTTTGATCATTATTTATCATCCTTGGTTTGCATCAAAGTCTGGACACGGACAGTTCAATGTAAACATACTTTTATATTCTACCTAAGCCGGGACGGATTGTCAATACATAATTTGAGGATTTTTGGATGATAATCATGTATAGTTACTGTTCACGGGGTGTATCTTCTTGTCCGGCTACGCCAGACAAGAAGCATCGGGTGTCCGCCCGATGTGGAAAACTGGACAAAACAGTCTTACAAGCGAGTCCGCGTCTGTTTTTGTCCAGTTTTCCCCGCCCCGTGAACTGTAGCTATGTATAGGTGTAACAGTTCAGACACCCTATGAAACTGTTGATTAATGAGATTAGAACGTGTCTGAAAATTGCTTTCCGGTAGCTGTGCGTTCCACTTTGTGGGACATCGCAGGCGCCCCTTGTGGAGATGCCGGGAATGAATTTTCAGACACGCTCTAGGAAAAGGAGTGTGGGGATCATGAAAAATTCCAGTTTTGAGATAAGAACGGATCTGGCAGTGGAGGAGAAGGAGAGCTACCCGGGGGATGGAGGGGAGATACAGGGAGTGTCCCTGCGGGAGTGGGAGGATGAGGCCTGCGGGATCCGGTATACGGAGGTCAAGATCCTGGACCGCCAGGGGGCCGAGGCTATGGGAAAGCCGGAGGGTATCTACCTGACCCTGGAAGCGGACCAGCTGTCCCAAAAGGATGATGATTACCATGATGAGATCGCCAGGGAGCTGGCAGGCCAGATCCGCAGTCTCATCGGGCGGATGGTGGACAAGGAGAATGCCAGTATCCTGGTTGTGGGGCTGGGAAACCACATGGTGACCCCGGATGCCCTGGGTCCCAGGGTCGTGGAGCAGCTGCAGGTGACCCGCCATCTGGAACAGCAGTATGGAGAGGGCTTCTGCCAGGCAAGGCATCTTCCTGTCCTTAGCGGGATCGTGCCAGGGGTTATGGCCCAGACCGGTATGGAGACGGCGGAGATCCTCAAAGGAGTGATCCGGCAGACCCGGCCGGACGTGGTGGTGGCGATAGATGCCCTGGCAGCCCGCAGCATCCGCCGTCTGGGGACTACCATACAGCTGACCGATACAGGGATCCATCCGGGCTCCGGCGTGGGAAATCACCGCAACAGTCTTACAAAGGAGAGTCTGGGAGTGCCCGTGATCGCCATTGGAGTTCCCACGGTGGTGGGGACAGCGGCCATTGTCTATGACACGGTGGATACCATGATCCAGACCCTGAACCGTCATGTATCCACCAAAGGGATGGGCAGTATGATGGAATCCATGACCTCAGAGGAGCAGTATGCCCTGATCTGTGAGCTTCTGGAGCCGGAGTTCGGCAGCCTCTATGTGACTCCGCCTGATATCGACGAGCTGGTGGGGCAGTTAAGCTTCACCATCTCCGAGGGGATTCATGGGGCTTTGTTTCCGTGACACAAATATTGCCCTTGCCAGCATCTTGTAAAGGTGGAAATTCTATGCTATGATATCCAGAGTTATGTCAGAACAGCCGTCTGTAAAGGGAGCAGCGGCCTGCTTTTTTGACGGCTGTCTGCCGGGAATATCTGATGTGCCGGAATGCATGCACGGAATGGAGGATGCTATGAAATGGACCCGCTTTACACTGAACACCACCACAAAAGCCGTGGATCTGATCAGCAGTATGCTGGATGAGATAGGTATCGAAGGGATCGAGATCGAGGATCACGTGCCCTTGTCAGAGGCAGATACCAAAGGCATGTTTATCGACATCCTGCCGGAGCTGCCCCCGGATGACGGGACAGCGCGGGTCAGCTTCTATCTGGAGGATCTAAGTGATCTGGAACGGATCCTGCGGGATATTGAGGAGGGACTGGATGACATTTCCCGGTTTGTGGATGTGGGAGAGCGTACTATCACTACCTCCGAGACCGAGGACAAGGACTGGATCAACAACTGGAAGCAGTATTTCAAGCCCTTTACGGTGGACGATATCCTGATCAAGCCTACCTGGGAGACGGTGCCCCAGGAGCATCAGGACAAGCTTCTGATCCAGATCGACCCGGGGACTGCCTTTGGTACCGGGATGCATGAGACTACCCAGCTGTGTATCCGCCAGCTGAAGAAGTATGTCCAGAAGGGTACCAGGGTTCTGGATGTGGGAACAGGAAGCGGTATCCTGGGGATCACGGCCCTGAAGCTGGGGGCAGAGCACATATTTGGTACAGATCTGGACGAGAATGCCATCCAGGCTGTGAAAGAGAATCTGGAATCCAACCAGATTCCAGAGGACCGTTTTGGGGTAATCCAGGGCAACATTATTGACGACAAGGCGGTTCAGGATCAGGCAGGATACGGCTGCTATGATATCGCTGTGGCCAATATTCTGGCGCCGGTCATTATCCTGCTTCAGGGAGAGATCGCCAGACATTTAAAGCAGGGCGGGATCTTTATTACCTCCGGCATTATCGATATGAAGGAGCAGGATGTGAAAAACGCTCTGGAGGCCAACGAAGAGCTGGAGATTATAGAGACCACTTACCAGGGAGAATGGGTATCCATTACCTGCCGCAGGAAATAGCCGGAATCAGAGGTGAAAACATGCATCATTTTTTTGTGACGCCGGATCAGGTGGGAGATGGTTTCTGCCGTATTACCGGACAGGACGTGAACCATATCCGCAATGTCCTGCGGATGAAGGCCGGAGAAAGAATCGGGATCCGAGACGGAATCTCCCGCAATTATATATGTGTCCTGGAAAAAATAGGAGAACAGGAGATCACGGCAAGGATCATGAAGGAGGAGGCAGGAAACAGCGAGCTGTCCGCCCGTCTCTGCCTGTTCCAGGGACTTCCCAAGGGGGATAAGATGGAGTTTGTCATCCAGAAGGCAGTGGAGCTGGGAGCCAGTGAGATCATCCCTGTATCTACCAGGCGTACCGTGGTAAAGCTGGATGGCAGGAAGGCGGAGGCAAAGGTAAAACGCTGGAATGCCATTGCCGAGAGTGGGGCCAAGCAGTCAGGCCGGATGGTGGTTCCCCAAGTGAAGCCGGTTATGTCCTTTAAAGAGGCCCTGGCCTATGCCGGGAAGATGGATTACAATCTGATCCCTTATGAGCTGGCAGAGGGCATGGAAGGGACACGCAGGATCCTTGCCGGGATCCGTCCGGGAATGCAGGTGGGAATCTTCATCGGGCCAGAGGGCGGGTTTGATGTGGAAGAGGTGGAGCAGGCCAGGGAGGCAGGGCTTCATCCCATTACTCTTGGCCGCAGGATCCTCAGGACCGAGACAGCAGGTATGGCAGTGCTGTCGATCCTGATGTTCCAGCTAGAGCGTGTTTGAAAATTCATTCCCGGCATCTCCACAAGGGACGCCTTCGGTG
>CAJTOW010000102.1 GCA_910577655.1 uncultured Lachnospiraceae bacterium
GCTGGCGGACTTCCCAAGACCATCCTCTACAGCTTAAACCCTAACGACAACGAAGCCATCGGCACAATCATCGGCTGTTTCCAGACCTCTGAGGCCGTAGGCAAGATTCAGCAGGGAAGCGCATGGTGGTTCAATGATCACAAGCAGGGTATGACCGCCCAGATGACCAGTCTGGCAAACCTGGGCTGCTTTGGCAACTTCATTGGCATGCTCACCGACTCCAGAAGCTTCCTTTCTTACACCCGCCACGAGTACTTCCGCCGCATCATGTGTGAGCTGGTAGGCGGCTGGGTAGAGAACGGCGAGTATCCTGACGACCAGAAAGCACTGAAGAATATCATCGAGGGCATCTGCTACAACAATGCTGTCCGGTATTTCGGATTTGATCTGTAGGAATACACAAAACACATAATGCAGGCTGTGAAAAGTCCTGACTTTTTCCACAGCCTGCATTTGTTCTAAATTAAAATCCATACATTAAAAGGCTGTCGGAATCTTTCAACAGCCTTTTCCGATGTCTACATTCCAGGCGCGCTCACTGCTCCGTTCCCGCCGCCGGATGAACTTCCCGGCCCGCCAGGGCTGGCGGACGGTGTATTCTGGGGCACTGATACGCTGTAGGGATCCGGCACGGTCTCCGGCAATGGCGCCGGAGGAGGTGCCGCTGATGTCTGGGATGTCTCCTGGGGCGCCGGTGTGGTCTGGGTACCAGGGCCTCCCATGCTGTCTGCGGTCTCTGCTGTGATCACAGAATTTCCGCCCCCCTGACTCTGTGCCGGATCCGGCACGGTCTCCGGCACAGCCTGACTGGCCGGCGGCGTCTCCTCCGGAGCCGCAGCCGCTGTCTCCGGCACCGCAGGTGCAGCGGCCGCCCCGGCAGGCACCGTGGCCGGTACTGCTGGCGCAGTCTGGGCTGGCGCTGCGGCCGGTACTGCCGGAGCCGTCCCGCCGCCGGCGGCAGCCCCGCCAGGTACCGTCTCTGGGGATGCCGCCACGGCAGCGCCGGACGTGCCCTCCAGATTGTAGCACAGCACCGGCATCCCGGCTTCTATCTCTCCATAGATGGTTCGGGCGGCGGCGACCGGAAGGTTCACACAGCCGTGGGAACCATTGGTCCTATAGATCTTGCCGCCAAAGCTGCCCCGCCAGTTGGCATCGTGCATACCGATCCCGCCGTTAAAAGGCATCCAGTAGGACACCGGGGAAGCATACCCCTGACCTTTTAAAACCGCGTTGCGCTGCTTGTAGGTAAGGGGAAAAGCTCCCGGCGGTGTCGTATACCCCCGCGCCACATTGCCGGAGACAAAATCCGAGTCCACCACCAGGGTGCCATTTTTGTAAAAATAAAGGTGCTGGGCAGTCAGGTTGATCTCCACATAGGTATCCCCATAGTCATTTTCCCCATGACTTGCCGCTGTCTGTATGTAAACCGGCTCCCGCTGCTGGCTCTGGCCTGACCGGACAATCTCCAGGAGCGCCTCTGCCTCCTTCTTCTGGTTGATCCGCCAGCCGTAGTTGCCGCCGGTAATGGTGACCGAAGGCCCGTAGGTAGTTTTGAGTGTCTTGGGCTTGTAGGCAGTGTTGTACCTGCGGCCAAGCTCTGCCACATATTCGGTGACCAGGGTCTCGTCAATCACCGGATTCCCCTGGTCGTCCACCATAGGCATCCCCTGGTCATCGGCTGTCAGCCAGGTGTGGATGATCTCCCCATCCAGCACCTCCTGGTTCTCTCCGAACTGGTAAGTGACAGTCATATTCACATACTGGTTCCATGCCTGGGCCCTGGCATTCAGTTCCGGATTATCCGCAGTGACCTCTGCAGGCCGGTAAGCTCCCAGCTCCTCCAGGGACACTTTATCCTGCATATTCCGGATCCCGTCTGCCACTCCCTGGAGCACCACCTCCCGGATCAGCTGGGTACCCGGCTCCTCGGGGATGATCTCATAGCCCGTACCATTTATGTAATCGGACACTTTCGCATCCACCGGCGCCCTCATGGCAGTCTCATCCATGCAGGCCAGACTGCTGACTGCCGTCTCCAGACTCTCCTGGTCAAAGGCCACCATGGTCTCTATAGAATAGGAAGTATCCTCCGTCAGATGCAGCCCCCAGAGCAGCGGCTCCTGAACAGCCAGGATCTGCTCCAGACTCCCGTCATATTCGGGATGCAGGCCGATGTCTGCTCCCAAGATCTCCTCCTCCACTCCCTCCCGTCCCTCAACGGTCAGCTTATAGCCGGACAACCCGATCTGGATCAGCTCTTTCATCTCATCCACGGTCTTGCCTGAGGCATCAATCCCATTAATTATGGTATTAGGAAAATAAGTATCTTCATATTTTCCGGCCTCAAAGGCGTAGGCTGTCCCCGATGCCGCCGCAAGACCAAAAACCAGAAGACCGCAGACAAGTCCGGCCTTCCCGCCGCCCTTCCTGGAAGCGCCCTCAGGTCTTTTCCGGCTTTTGCTTTGGGGGCTCTTTCCCCCACTGGTGTCTCCTTGTATTGTTCCCATCATTTACTTCCTCTCCAGGTCTCCTATAATACATCGGGCATCCAGCCTTTTCGGGGGCAGCATGGTGACCCCCAGGCCCTCTCTTACCCGTCCTCTCTGATCCCGCAGAATCCCATATTCTTCACCGGCCTGGAGCCTTCCTGCTTCCTGATATTTCAATTATCAATAACATATAACCGGCATTCCCGGATATACCATCTCGTATAATGCCGGTACCTTAGACGGCGGCAGATTGACACAGCCGTGGCTGCCGCTTGTCCGGTAAATGTTCCCGCCAAAGCTTCCCCGCCAGTTGGCATCATGAAGACCAATCCCTCCATTAAAGGGCATCCAGTAGGCTACCGGGCTCTCATATTCATATGTACCGTCCGCTCTTTTTGGCCCCCTCAGGACCCGGTCACGCTGCTTGTAAGTGATGCTGTAGATCCCCGCAGGAGTGATGCTCCCTCTTGCCACACTTCCTGTGACGCAGGGGGCTTCCCAGACCAGCTGGCCATTCTGGATCACATAGACATGCTGGCCCCCGATATCCACCTCCACATAGGTGGTTCCCCAGTCCGGCTCCGTACGGCTGGCAGCCGCGGCTGCGTAGACCGGTTCTCTGGTCTGACTCTCACCGGTCTGGATCTGGGCTGTCAGGGCCGCCGCCTCACCGGCGATATTGACCACCCACCCATAGGGACCTGTAAGCTCCACCTGGGCGCCGTTCACAGTGGAAAACATCCGCGGTCTCCCGGCTGTGGACCGACGGTTTGCCAGGTCACCCACATAGGCCATAAGCTTCTCCTGGTCCAGGAGGATCTGTCCCTCGCTGTAGCCGGTAATCCAGGAACAGATAGTCTCCGGCAGCAGCTCCTCGGTCTCCTCTCCGAACTGGTACGTGACAGTCATCTCCCGGCAGCGGTTCATGGTGTCACACAGCTCCTTTAAGCCCTGGTTGTCCGCTGTAATCTGCGGGGCTATGTAACAGCCTTCCTTCTCCAGATCCACCTCCCGGTCTCCGGCAGCCACTGCCCTCTGGACAGCTTCCGCTACTTTGGCTGCATCTACATTATTGCCGTACACCTCCGGCACGATAGTAAAAGGCTTTCCCTCTTCATAGGCTGATATATGGGCATCTGTGGTCTGGGCGATACTCTCCCCACGGATACAGTTCAACCCGTCAATCTTGGCTGTAAGGGCAGCGGCATCATAGGAATTGGTCATCTCCACCCGGAATTTGGCATTGACATCAGGACCTGACTTCCTGCCGCCTTCATTCTCCTGCTGCAAAAGCTCCTGCAGACGCTCTATGGGGATTCCGATGGCAAACCCGATCTCGGTTCCCTGGATCACTTCGTGGACACCGCCCCGCTCCAGTATCTTCAGCTGGTATTCGCCGGAATAGAATTCCGCAATCCGCGTTCTGGCCTCCTCCACGGTCATCCCGCTTACTCCCAGGCCATTAATGGTAGTTCCCTGCACAAATGTATTCTCATTCGCAAAAACAGTGCCTGCCACAGCGGCACTGAGACAAGCGGCCAGTACGCATTGCCTTAGAAAATAATTTTTGTTCTTTTTCATGTCCAAATACACTCTCCGGTTCTTGATTCACTGCCGCCTGCTGTCAGGCATCACTGCAGCTCCTCTTATTATAGGGGCACCAGAGCTTTGCGTCAAGATACGTCTTCCTTACACTTTTGTTTTTTTATGGGAATTTGTACCAGTTGGCAGACGGCAGTTTTCTGCTCCTGATAAGGGCCTGGAACAAGGAACCGGACAATCCGTTCCATGACTCCTATCATAGGCAGCCATAAGATGGTGTTGGCCACATTAAATAAGGAATGGGCATTGGCGATCTGGCGGGAAATAACCTCCACCTCCGGCCCTCTGGGAGAGATAAGCGCTACCACCTCTACAAAGGGACGAAGAATGATCAGGAATACCACACTCCCCGCCAGATTGAACACACTGTGGGCCAGAGCTGCCCGCTTCGCATCCTTTGTCTGTCCGGCGGCTGCCAGAAGGGAAGTTACCGTGGTGCCGATATTATCTCCCAGAAGGACCGGCACTGCTCCGGCCAGTCCCATCACACTGGCGGAAGTACCAGGAACAGATGTGGAGGCAAAGCTCTGGAGAACCGCGATAGTGGCGCTGCTGGACTGGACGATCATCGTCATACCTGCTCCCACCAGAATCCCCAGTACAGGATGCTCTGCCACCCTGCCCATAAGCTCTGTGAAGACCGGACCGGATGCCAGGGGAAGCACCACCTGTTCCATGGTCTGGATTCCCACAAAAAGCAGTCCGAAGGAAAAAATGGTCTGCCCGGTATTCTTCACAGGTTCTCCTTCTCCAAAAAACAGCAGGATAAATCCGGCAACCAGCACCAGCCAGACATATTCCCCAATCTCAAACGCCAGAAGCTGGGCTGTCATCGTAGTGCCGATATTGGCCCCGAATATGATGGCAATGGCCTGGGGCAGGCCAATGAGTCCGGCACTGGTGAAGCTGACAGCCATACAGATAGTGGCGCTGCTGCTCTGGAGCACTGCCGTGGTCACCGCTCCTGCCGCAACACCAAACAGGGTATTCCGGGTGACCGCTCCCAGCACATATCTCAGCCGGTCCCCGGCTGCCTTTCTCAGTCCCTCGCTCATTCCGTTCATTCCATAGACAAAGAGTGCCATCCCTCCAAGCAGCGGCGACATCCCCACGAGAAGCTCCTTCATGCTTTTTCCTTTGCGGGCATCCCCGCTGTCTCCGGCTTTTTCCTTTCTATCTTATTCGGCCCGGGCTGCTTCCATGCGTGCCGCCGGAACCATTTCTCCCCACTGAAGCATAGAACAAAGAATCCTGTCCGGAGGCCTTTTTGCTTTATAGGACGCAATTTTCTGATAAAGCAAAAAAACGGACACCCGTGAAGATTATTTCTCCACAAGTGTCCGCTATATCTGGCAGAAAATCAGCCACAAAGGCAGGTACGGGCAGACTCCGGTAGTGCATCCTGTTCTGCGTCCGCTGCCTTCTGGGTTTCTGGTTCTGGTTTCGGTTCTGATCCTTGTCCTGGTTCTGGTCCTGGTCCTGACCCTTGTCCCGGTTCCGATCCTCGTCCTGGTTCTGGTCCGGGCTTTGTGGAAGCCGCCCCGGAAACAGCCGAAGCCTTATTTCCCCTCTCTATTCTCAAAGGTACATTGACCCCCATGGGGTTTAAGACCACACCGCAGGCATCAGCCACCAGTACCTGGGGTATCCTGTCCGCAGATACCACTACCGGACGGAGAACATTGCCCCGGTTGAACTTCTGAAACTCCAGAATATCCGTAAAGACCGGCTGGTATTTCTCCTCTCCCATACGGATCAGCGGGATCCCCTTGCCCTCTTTCTGTAACGGAACCAGGAAATTCCCTCTGCCAAAATTCACGGACATCTCCTCCTGCAGCTGTGCCAGCTCCTCAGTCATCTCCATCTTCCCGCCGCTGCGCATACGCTGCATAAAATACAGCGACGTCAGATGCAGCTGGGGATTCTCGATCCACACAGTGCCTTCCTTCTGTTGGGACGGATCCATCCGTTTCACCACATCCGCCACCTGGATCAGGGTACTGCCCTCCCGCTCCTTCACCAGCATAGCATTGACCCCCATGGTGTAGAGGCTGGTATAGAACACCATCCGCTGCTTCTGTACCATCCTCGCCATGCTGACGGGAATCCGCGCCTTGTGGAGACGTTCCAGCTCTGCCCTGGCCATCCCGGCATCCAGAAGGATGATCACGTAGTCGTCAAAGGTCTCCGGATCACACTCCACATAAGGATTCCTGGTACAGCCGGACATCAGCACATACAAGTCCTCGCCTTCCTTCAGGCGCGTCAATATCTTTATTGAATCACTCATTCTCTACCCCTCTCACGGTATCACGGTTACTGCTTTTACACCACAGCTGCCAAAAAAACCATTTTCAGACGCCCCTTTAAGCCAGATAATCCGCTGCCAGCTTCTCAATCGCCTCCGGATCTGAGCTATGCCATGCTTCATAGTCTTTCCCTGCTGTCTGGACCGTTTTCCCAAGGGCCACCAGAAATTCCGGGATTCTCTCAGACAAGATCACTCCCAGTTCCCGGCCAAAGGCCTCCTGACCCTGGCGTTCCTGGCCGCCTACATACAGCATAAAGCCTGGCTGGGATTTGCCGTCGACCATCTTGCCCGCACCGCGGAAGCCAATAGAACCGGTCTGATGGGTTCCGCAGGAAGATGGACAGCCGGATATGTGGATCTGGGGCAGCGCTCCGTCCGCAATGCCAGCCTCACGGACCGCCCGGACGCAGCTTGCCAGCAGCTCCTGGGAATCCCTGAGCCCCACCTGACAGATGCTGGCGCCGATACAGCTGACAGAGGTCTCAAACAAGCTTTCTGCACTGTCCCTGGTAGCATTCAGAACCCCTTCCACCTCATCTGCGGTCAGATTGATGATATAGGCGGACTCATCCGGAGCCAGACGCATCTCCACAGCCTCAATATCCCGGATGGTATCATACAGAGCCGTCAGACTCTCCACCCGAGGCTGGCCGCCAATGGGATGCCATACCACTGTATACAGTCCCGGCTGCTTCTGTCTGCGCACACGGGCACTCTCCTTACACTCCCCGGATCCCTGTCTGGTAACCGGCTCCGTATCCGGAGAGATATCCAGATCCTCGCCAGAATCCATAACCTCCTTAAGCTTCTGCAAAAATGCTTCCCTATACTGCTCCGGACCGCCCAGAGCCTCCTGCATATACCTGGTTCTGGCTTTCCCGCGGCTCTCATAGTTGCCATAGGCCCGGAATGTGAGCCACATAGCCTTGATATAGTAGAGGATCTTCTCCGGCTCTACTGCCTCCGCGATCTTCACACCCATACGGGCGTTGTTGCCCAGACCGCCGGCGCTGTAGACGTCGAACTTTCCATCCTCCCGTGCCGCAAATCCCAGATCCCGGTAGGTGGCATGGGTTAAGTTTTTGGGGGAATTGGAGAAGCCCACCTTCAGCTTCCTGGGCATCTTCTCCGCCTTGATAAAGCCCAGAAGATAATTGCCGGCTGCCTCCGCCCATGGCGTCACATCGAAGTACTCGTCCTCTTCCACACCGCTTAAGGGAGAACTCATGACATTGCGCGGATAATCTCCACCCCCGCCTATGATCACGATCCCCGCATCCAGAGCCTCCTCCATCACATCCCCAAGGATATCCGGGCCCAGGTCATGAAGCTGAATCGTCTGGCAAGTGGTGAAATGCACCTTTGTCAGATGATATTTGCGGATCATCTCCGCCACAAATCCCAGACGATTTCTGGTCACACGCCCTGCCGGCATACGGAGCCGGAGCATACTGGCCTTCCCGTCCCGCTGGGCATAGCTTCCGTAAAATCCAGAAAAGCCTTTATAGGCTGCTTTATTCATCTCACCAGAATAGAATGCTGCCGTCCTCTCTCTGAACAGGGGCAGCTCCTCCTTCCAGGTCTCCACACTGATACTGCTCATAAGAATGCCTCCTTTTTCCCGTTTGCTGCAACAGCGCAGACGGGCTGTCCTCCTGCCCCGTCTGCACTGTTACGTTTTTTTCATAATTTTCTTCTTGGCTATTGAATAATCATAAAGACTATCATAAAATGAGTATAACAAATTGTCAATTTTTTTAAACAAGAATATTTAGGATTTGTCACTGATTTTGTAATAATTCCAGAGAGATTCTGACGATCAGGCAAATTCTGTAACCAAAGGGGGAAATGATTATGAAATGGAAGAATGATTACCTGACAGCCCTGGATGAAGCCGGATTATTTGAGAACACTGGCCACAGGACCCGTTTCAAGGAACTGATGGACTGCTATGCCGGATTTCCCTTCTTCTCCAAGGGCCTTTGCAAATGCATCTATCTGTCCGCATGGGATGACGAGCATTTCGCCATCATGCTGGAAACCCTGAACGAGATGACCCTGGGGCAGGAGAAAAACACTGGAGAGATGCTGGACAAAGGCGATTCCATAGCCACCACACAGACCGGCGGCGAATATTATATCTATCAGATGTCCCTGGCCTTTCTGGCGGAGAAGCCTTTCCGGCTGGAGGAGGGGGTCACCCTGGACCCGGAACACCAGTATATCTATGACCGGGCCACGATAGCCTCACAGATCATCGACCAGGTCTGACAGCCCACAGCATGTTTGAATACTGCTTTCCGTGTAACAGCCCAGATACCCCCTGAACTGTTGTTTTTCCGTTCCCCACAGCGTATTTCATAAAGGAGCGCTGTCTATTCCTATAACGGAACTCCTTACCTGGAGTTCCCCCACACTCAAGAAAAGGAGCTAACACACGTACACGATCATGCACCATATCAATATACATATCCATTCCCATGCCCACACGAAAACCACGTCCATTGATATGACCTCCGGTTCTATTGTCCAGCTTCTGGTTGCCTTTGCCCTTCCACTGCTTTTGGGTAATCTTTTCCAGCAGCTCTACAACACCGTGGATGTGCTGGTGGTAGGCAACTTTGTCGGCAAAGAAGCCCTGGCAGCCGTGGGCTCCACCACGGTCATCATCAATACTCTGGTTCTGTTCTTCAACGGGGTCTCCATCGGAGCCGGTGTAGTCATCGGCCAGAATTACGGCGCCCATGATGAGAAGAGACTTCATCTGGCCATTGAGACTACTATGGCCATCACCTTTTTATGCGGCATCCTGTTCACCTTTATCGGTGTCTCCATGGTGCCGTTTATGCTGCGGTTCATGTCGACGCCGGAGGACGTATTCCCGGAGTCGTCCGTCTACCTGCGCATCTATTTCTCCGGTATCGCCGGACTCCTGGTCTACAATATGGGAAGCGGGATCCTGAGAGCTGTGGGAGATACCCGGAGACCACTGTATTTTCTGTGTTTTTCCAGCCTGACCAATATTGTCCTGGATCTGGTCTTTGTGCTGGTCTTCCATCAGGGGATCGCAGGGGTAGCCTATGCCACCATCATCTCCCAGTTTCTGTCTGCGCTGCTGATCCTGTCCTACCTTTCCTTTACTACAGATATTTACAAGCTGGTCTGGAAGGAGTTGCATATTGAGTGGTCTATCCTGAAACAGATTCTGGCTATAGGACTGCCGGCCGGCATCCAGTCCGCCCTGACCTGCTTCTCCAATGTATTCGTCCAGTCCTATATCAACAGCTTCGGCGCCAGCTGTATGGCCGGCTGGAGCTGCTATACCAAGGTGGACCAGTTTCTGATGCTGCCCCTGCAGAGTATGGGCCAGGCGGCAACCACCTTTGTCAGCCAGAATATCGGGGCCAAAAATATTACCCGGGCCAAGAAGGGAGCTTACACAGCTCTGACTATGGCCATAGGTATCGCCCTGACGGGAGCCACAGTCCTCTGGATCTTCGCCCCTCCCATTATCTCCATCTTCAATCAGGATCCGGCGGTGGTGGAGCATGGGGTGCTGTTCATGCGGCTCTGCGTCTTCTTCATGACCTTCTGCTGCTTCAACCAGGTGATCGCAGGTGCGCTCCGGGGCGCCGGGAAATCCAAGGTCCCCATGATCATTATGCTGTACTCTTTTGTGCTGTTCCGCCAGATCTATCTGTTCATCGCCACCAGGATTTTCAATCATCCGGCCATTGTGGGATTTGGGTATCCGGCAGGCTGGATAGTATGCGGGACATCGCTGATTTTGTATTACCGCTTTAGTGGGTGGGAGAAGAAAATGGGCATCTGCCCATGAGAAGCGCTACGCGATGGGGCAGATGCCCTCCGGCCACTACGTTTTCGTACGGTCAGCGCAACGAGTGCGCAGACCTATCTGAACTGTTACGCTTCCTGAACACTACCCTGTCACATTTGACAGCGGATATTGCTAATTCTTTACTTCTGGGGTATAATAGGTTTGCTGCCAGTTCCGGGAGGAGTATGGTTTCGGCTGTATCGGAGGTGTCCGGTCTCACATTGATTATCCCGGGAACACGCTCCGGCTGGCGGCATTTTCCGCATATGTACTTCAAACGGATATTAAATCACAGACGCCGATATCCCTTATTGTCAGCCCCCAGCGTCTCCGATACTTTTCCTTACAATATCAATAAAAAACAGGATGTGAAAGTTCTGGTTCTGTGCCAGTCTTTCAGCATCCTGCTTTTATATCCCGGAAGGGGGTGTCGCCGGTCACTTCTTATCCCCGATGCCTTTTGGGTGACAAGAAGATAACTTGTCTGGACTATTACAGTCTGTTTTAATAGAAATGATTCTGATCTGATCCATCTATCGCCCCCGCCTGATCTGAGGAAAATACCAGCGGGCCTCCTGTAAGGGGCGGTGTCTTGATATTTTTCAGGGCACCAGCCATATAGGCCAGAGAGATTCCGATACTGATGAGAAAGTAGAAGGGTACCCCTATCGGCAGGAAGGAGATCAGCGCCTTGATCAGAAGCGGAGTCGTCCTGGTATAGATCCCAAGCTTATACAGCTGGCCAAAGGTCATGTCCTGATGGACGCAGGAGGCTACGATCATCCCCAGCAGGGCGATGAACATCACGGCGAAGAAGAAGGTAATCTCCATACCAATAAGGATCACCAGAAGGATCGCCGCCAGTCCAAGCACCATCATGGGAGCATACTGCTCCACCAGATCCAGAAGCTGTGTCTTCGAAAAGCTTAAATCCGGATCCAGATCCGAATAGGAATATCTCTGGATCCCCTGGCTGGCATTCTGTATGACCACCTTCTCGGAATCCATCACCAGTACCCGACTGTAAGCCCGCAGAACCTGGCTGAGCGCCGAATCCGGTACATAGGTATCGTCTGTGTTGACAAAGATATACATATCCGGGCCTTTGTACTCTACCTCCCGGTCCACTGTCAGCCTCTGGTTTTCGAGGGTAAAGTCCGGTACCTGCTCCTCCACCAGCTTCTCAAACCTGCCCGGCGTAACCGGATACCGCATCAGCGGAACAAAGACCGTCACAATAAAGTACAAAAACACCAGAAGAAACCCGAACAAGAAGGTCTTGCGTTTCTTATCCCTCATAAAGACCGGATAACTGTCCAGCTTATAGATGGAGTGCAGCAGTTCCTTCAACACATTCATAATCCCGGCCTCCTAATAGATCGAAGCTGCCGCAATGGCGATGCCAAAGATAATCGCAACTGCCACAATCACCAGCACAATGTCCAGAAGCACCCGCACGATCACAGGAATCCGTGTGTTGCAGGAGATAGCGATGGTCGCCGCCACGCCTGCCATAGCCAGCAGCACACCCAGGGCGCCATTTATAAAGTTCACGCAATGAAGTACCATGAAAACATACGCCCACTTTGGCAGAACCGGCGGAGTGTAGGGTGCTCCTGTAGCACAGTCAATCCCGTCCATCACAAGCTTCATGCCGCCAATCCAGTTGTTCACATAGAGGCTCGCCTTCTTCCCGCCAACCGGGACTTCGTAAATCCGGAACATCCCTTCTTTACGTGACATCAGTTCTTTCAGCTTGACCTTGTTGCCGTTGATGGCCAGCTTATTTCCCTTGGGCTTTACCTCATACCGGTTGCCGTCTACAACCACGTCCCACGCTTTCATACAAAATCCTCCATTTTCATGTCATAATTTTCCAGGTTTTTACAACCTCATTCAGTATACAACCTTTTAAGGATTTTGTCTATAAGTTGTAACTTAAAACCTTAAAACAGTTTACAAAAAGTTACTGTTTATGGGGTGGTTGTTCCGAGGGGTACGCTCTGGAAAAAGTTTTCCCCGGATTGCGAGTTTCGGATGCAGAAACTCTAAGCTTGCAGAAATCTGCTAAAAACAGGACCCAAAATACAGAACTCGCCGCGCTCAGACAGCTGTATTTTGGGCCCTAACGCAGATTCCTGCGAGCTAAGAGTTTCTAAACATCCTGCAAATGCAATCCGGGGAAAACGCCTCCCTATACCACACTCCCCACCGTCATTACCAGCACGGAGCGCGGCCCGACCGTCACCTGATTCCCCTCCAGTCTTACCGGAACACTTGTCACCGGCATATTCCCTGGCAGATACTGTCCGGATGTATCCGCTTCTACCTGCCACTTTAACTGGTGGGGCAGCACCGGCAGGAAGCACTCCTGCGACTCCCAGTAAGGATTCACCACAAGGCCGACAATATCATCATCCGTGTCATCCTGATTCCTTCCTGCATAAACCACTCCCAGAGCCTTTGTCCGTGCATCCGGCGCCAGAATCTGAATCTCCGGAAAGCCGATGGAACAGCTTCCGGCAAATTTACGCACCACATCATGGGCCTTACGGAACTGGATGATGAATTTCACGTAATCAAAATGCTGCCGGTTCTTCTCAAGGAAGCTCCAGTCAAGCCAGGATACCTCATTGTCCTGACAGTAGGCATTGTTGTTGCCGAACTGGGTATTCAGGAACTCGTCACCGGCCAGGAACATGGGGGTACCGCGGCTTAACATCAGCACGGTCACGGCATTCTTCGCCAGCTTTCTTCTGAGAGCCAGCACATTGGCATCATCGGTATCTCCCTCGATCCCGCAGTTCCAGCTCCGGTTGTCGTCACTGCCGTCCACATTGCACCAGCCGTTGGCCTCATTGTGCTTCCGGCTGTAAGAATACATGTCCCACAATGTAAAGCCGTCATGGCAGTTAAGGAAATTCACCGACGCATTTCTGCCGCGGTACTTGGGATCATACAGATCCGGGGAGCCTATGATCCTCTGGGAGGCCACAAGAGCATTGCCATAATCTCCCTTGAGATAATCCCTCATGTCATCCCGGTACTTTCCGTTCCATTCACTCCAGCGCTTCCAGGCCGGGAAGGTGCCCACCTGGTACAGACCGCCTGCATCCCAGGCCTCTGCCACCAGCTTCACGTTGCCCAGGACCGGGTCAAAGGCCAGACTCTGCAGAAGCGGCGGATTGCTCATGGGCGTCCCGTCCTGGTTGCGGCCAAGGATGCTGGCCAGATCGAAGCGGAACCCGTCCACATGGTAGGCGATGGTCCAGTAACGGAGACACTCCAGAATCATCTGACGGACAATGGGATGATTGCAGTTCAGGGTATTGCCGCAGCCGCTGAAATTATAATAGTAGCCGTCCGGGGTCAGCATATAGTATACATTATTGTCAAATCCCTTGAAGGAGAAGCAGGGGCCGTGTTCATTGCCCTCGGCTGTATGGTTGAATACCACATCCAGGAAGCACTCGATTCCATTCTCATGCAGTGCCCGGATCAGGTTCTTTAACTCATTCCCCTCCCGGTTGTACTCGGTGGTTCCCGCATAGCTGGTGTTTGGCGCGAAAAAGCTCACGGTGTTGTAGCCCCAGTAATCCAGAACCTGCTTGCCGTCCACCTCCCTGCAGTCCTTCATCTCATCGAACTCGAAGACCGGCATCAGCTCTATGGCATTGATCCCCAGTGATTTCAGATAAGGGATCTTCTCCATGACACCGGAAAATGTTCCCGGAAAGGTGACACCGGAAGAGCCATGCTTCGTAAATCCCCTGACATGCAGCTCATAGATGACCAGGTCCTCCATGGGGATCAACGGATTCGGCTCATCGCCCCAGTCGAAGTTGTCCTGAACGACCCTGGCCTTATAGAAGCTCCCCTTTTTATT
>CAJTOW010000103.1 GCA_910577655.1 uncultured Lachnospiraceae bacterium
AAGCGAGCTTGACGTCTGTTTTCGTCCAGTTTTCCCCGCCCCGTGAACTGTAACGCGTATATGGCAGCGGTTCATAGGGCAGATGCCAATTATGAAAAACAGGATTGCGGCCGATGACGGCGGTATGGTATAATATGAATATTTAGTGAGTGCAGGCCAGAGGCGCAGCATGAGGTTAGTGGACATGGTATCATGATTGCAAAAGAGTTCTGATAACAGAGGGAGCTTGAAGATCAAATGGGCATTTATTTAAACAATACAAGTGCATATGGCTTATTCCAGGAGGATTACTCCCTTACGTATTATGTGGACAAGTCGGATATGATCCGGGAACTTGTACCGGTTATGGAGTTAAAGTGGAATGGTGAAGAACGGGCTGGCGTCAGCAAAGGCAAGAACCTTAAGTATCTGGCCATTACCAGGCCGCGCCGGTTTGGAAAGACTGTTATGGCCAATATGATCGCCTCTTATTTTGGAAAGGGTGTGGACAGCCATAAGGAATTTGACACCCTGAAGGTGTCCCGGTATCCGTGGTACAGGAAACACTTAAACCAGCATAATGTAATTCATATCATGTTCAATAAAATGCCGGATGAGATGATTACCTATGCCCAGTATATCAGCCGTATCAAAAAAGGACTGATCACCGATTTGCAGAAAACCTATCCTGATGCTGAGATAGACAAAGACGATGCCGTGTGGGATGCCTTGACAAAAGTATATGAATACTGCGGTGGGGAAAGATTCATATTTGTTCTGGATGAATGGGATTATATTTACCATCAGGATTTTTCCACAGAAAAAGATAAGGCAAATTTCACAAAATTTCTCAGCAGTCTTTTAAAGGACAATGCTTATGTGGAGATGGCATATATGACCGGTATCCTGCCAATTGCAAAATACTCCAGTGGTTCTGAGCTGAATATGTTCTGTGAGTATACGATGGTGACGGAGGAAAAATACAGTGAGTATTTTGGATTTGTTGACAGTGAAGTCGACGATCTTTACGCCAGATATCTGGAGCACCAGACTGAAAACAGGAATGTCACCCGGGAAGAGCTGCGTGCCTGGTACGACGGATACCGTACAAAATCAGGGGAACGTGTATATAATCCGCGTTCTGTGGTTCTGGCCCTGGAGAACAATAATCTCGGCAATTACTGGACTAACTCCGGCCCTTATGATGAACTGTTTTACTATGTCGGGGCAAATGTAGACCAGGTGAAGGATGATGTAGGACTTCTGGTTTCAGATATTCCGGTTCCGGCAAAGGTCCAGGAATATGCAGCCACATCCATGGAGCTTAAGACACGGGATGAGATTTTTTCTGCCATGGTAGTTTACGGATTTTTGAATTATGAAAATGGATTTGTTTCTGTACCAAATAAAGAACTGATGGATAAATTCGCTGAGATGGTACAAAAGGAGGCTTCTCTTGGAAATGTATACCGGCTTACCAGGGAGTCAGGGCGGATGCTTGCAGCGACAAAAGCCAGGGACACAAAAACGATGGCGGAGATTCTACTGTTTGTGCATAATACCGAAAGTCCTCTGACGGTCTACAACAATGAGGCAGAACTGGCATCCATTTTGAAACTGGTTTATTTGCAGGCCCGTGATTTTTACCGTATCGAGCGGGAAGATAAGGCCGGAATTGGGTATGTGGATTTTATTTTTTATCCATTTGTGAAAAGTGATGACGCTATTATCATCGAGCTGAAGGTAAACCATACGGCAGACGAAGCGGTCAAACAGATCAGGGACCGGCAATACGCGCTCCGGTTTGAGGGGAAAATCGGGGAACGCCCGGAATATACGGGGCGTATTCTCGCGGTTGGCATTGCTTATCATAAAAATGATGGGAATAAACGGCATGAATGTAAGGTTGAGGTTCTGCGTGAAAGCCTGAAATAATGCCATAGGGCGCCGTGCCGGGGTGTTTTAAGTAACTGGGCATGACTGTAAACAGCTTCATTCTACCATACTGCATTACATGGGAAATCAGATGTTCTGTTTGATAAAATAGAAAAATACTGTGCAAATAGTCTAAACAGCTTGTAATTTTCGAACTTTTTTAGTAAAATATCCTTATTGGACTTCATGTGGCTGTTCAGGTATCTGGACTGTCACAACTTAACATCAAGTACAGGAGGGCATTTTATGAACGTTTATGGAACAAAAGCTATCCGTAACGTCGTATTACTCGGTCACGGCGGGGCCGGTAAGACGACGGCAGCAGAGGCGATGGCTCTGCTCACCGGAGTCACAAAACGTATGGGAAAGGTTACGGATGGCAACACCATCAGTGACTATGACAAAGAGGAAATCAAACGCCAGTTCTCCATTTCCACTTCTCTGATTCCCCTGGAATACAAAGGAGAGGATGGACCGATCAAGATCAATTTACTGGATACTCCTGGATACTTCGATTTCGTGGGTGAAGTAGAAGAGGCTGTCAGCGTGGCAGACGCTGCGGTCATCGTTGTGAACTGCAAGGCCGGTATCGAGGTGGGTACCGAGAAGGCCTGGGAGATATGTGAGAAGTACGAGTTACCACGTATGATTTTCGTTACCAATATGGATGACGACCATGCCAGCTACCGTGAACTGGTACTGAAGCTGGAGACACGTTTCGGAAGAAAGATCGCACCGTTTCAGCTGCCGATCCGTGAGAACGAGAAGTTCGTCGGATTTGTTAATGTAGTTAAGATGGAGGGCAGACGCTTTACCAATCTTAGTGATTACGAAGAATGTGAGATTCCCGAGTACTCCAAGAAGAACCTGGGCATTGCAAGAGAGGCCCTGATGGAGGCGGTTGCAGAGACCAGCGAGGAGTACATGGAGCGCTATTTCTCAGGGGATGAGTTCAGCTACAATGAGATCGAAGAGGCGCTCAGGGAACATGTAATAGATGGCAATATCGTACCTGTGCTGATGGGTTCCGGCATCAACTGCCAGGGCTTTGCCACCCTGCTGCGTGCCATCAGCCGTTACTTCCCGTCACCGGATAAGTTCGAGTGCATCGGCGTGGACGTATCCACCGGAGAGCGCTTCACCGCCAAGTACAATGACAGCGTATCCCTGTCAGCCAAGGTATTCAAGACCATCGTAGATCCCTTCATCGGCAAATATTCCCTGATGAAGATATGTACCGGTACCTTGAAGCCGGACAGCGTAGCCTACAATGTCAATAAGGATGTGGAAGAGAAGATCGCCAAGGTCTACCTGCTGAGAGGCAAGGACGTGATCGAGGTTCCGGAGCTGAAGGCAGGCGATATCGGCGCCGTAGCCAAGCTGACCGTGACCCAGACCGGCGACACCATGGCAGTCCGCACGGCTCCCATTGTGTACCACAAGCCGCAGATTTCCACACCCTATACCTACATGCGCTACAACACCATGACCAAGGGAGACGAGGACAAGGTATCCAGCGCCCTGGCCAAGCTGATGGAAGAGGATCTGACCTTAAAGGCAGTCAATGACAAGGAGAACCGCCAGCTTCTGCTGTACGGGATCGGAGACCAGCAGCTGGAGGTTGTGGTCAGCAAGCTTTTGAACCGTTATAAAGTAGAAGTGGAGCTGAGCAAGCCCAAATTCGCTTTCCGGGAGACCATCCGCAAGAAAGTGGAGGTACAGGGCAAGTATAAGAAGCAGTCCGGCGGACACGGCCAGTACGGCGATGTCAAGATGGAATTCGAACCCTCCGGAGATCTGGAGACTCCTTACGTATTCGAGGAGCGGGTATTCGGCGGCGCGGTTCCCAAGAACTACTTCCCGGCTGTTGAGAAGGGTGTGCAGGACAGCTGTCTGAAGGGACCGCTGGCTGCTTATCCGGTAGTTGGCGTGAAGGCCACCCTGGTGGACGGTTCCTACCATCCGGTTGATTCTTCCGAGATGGCATTCAAGACCGCTGCTTCCATGGCCTTTAAGAAGGGCTTCATGGAGGCCAATCCGGTTCTCTTAGAGCCCATCGCTTCCCTGAAGGTGACGGTTCCGGATAAGTTCACCGGTGATGTCATGGGTGACTTGAACCGCAGACGGGGCCGTGTGCTGGGCATGAACTCCGACCATCACGGCAAACAGATCATTGAGGCAGATATCCCCATGTCCGAGCTCTTCGGCTACAATACGGATCTGCGCTCCATGACCGGCGGCATCGGTGTGTTCGAGTATGAGTTCGCAAGATACGAGCAGGCACCTGGCGATATCCAGAAGAAGGAAGTGGAGGCAAGAGCTTCTAAGGTTGACAGTGCAGACGCATAAGATACTGGAGCGTATTTGAAAATTCATTCCCTGCATCTCCACAAGGGGCGCCAGCGGTGCCCCGCAAAGTGGAACGCACAGTCACCGGAAAGCGATTTTCAAACACGCTCTAAGGCGGCGGGATCCATTGTTTGCAATGGGTTCCGCCCATTTTTTCGTCTTAGGCAACAGTTCGGATACTTCCTGAATTGTTACCGTCTTAGTTTAAATGACCCAAAACGGCCCGGGGTCAGGTGCTGCCTGCCGGGCACAGCAAAGTGCATAAGAGCGGCCCAAAGGGGCATAGAGAGTGGCTGTCAGGATTTCCTGGCAGCCATTTTGTTTGCGAGCATTTTAAGCATCTCCATCTTGCGTTTCTCCTCAGGGCTCATACTGGAGGAGAGGACGGAGACGATCTGTTGTGTCTCTTCATTGGAAAACTGGATTCCTCTTTTGAGGGCCTCCACCTGGATGGAGGCAAATGCTGCCATGAGCTGGGATTTTGGCTTCTGGGAGATATCCCGGGCCAGTTCCTTAAGAAAATTCAGCTTCTCTGGCGGAAAACCGGAGAGTCTCGGGTCCTTGGACCAGTCGGACTGTAACATAGGCAGACACACTCCTTTCTGCAGATTATTCAGTATCGTATTTTGGCCGGTCTGGGCCCGGGGCTTGCGGGGGCGGCAATGTGCCGGAGAGTCCGGCCCCATGGTCTGTCCGGCTCACGGTGTTTTGTCAGAGGGCCGACGGCCCCGGCTGTGTCTGGATTCCCACTTTTGTCAGCGGGCCAGCGGCTGCATGGTCTGGATCATCAGCTGGATGTTCTCCAGCGTCTCGATCATTTCCCGTTCCCTGGGACCGGCGTAGGGCTTGATGGCCTGGATCAGCTCCATGGGACTTGACGGCCGCTGCTGGTCTGTGGAAAGTCCCATGGCCGAAAGTTCTCCCTGGCTGAATATGTTCTGTACATGCTGCAGCTCCTGGAATTTGACGAAGACAGACAGCATCCGCTGCCAGGAGGGCGGGATATGGGGAATAGCGGCCTTGAGCATCTGGAGCTGGGGAGTGACCAGCATATAGTCGAACTCCGTCAGTCTGATATCATGTTCCTGGTTTCCTTCCATAATGGCAAGTCTTTCTCTGGTTTTGAAACAATATATGCTGGAAAAAGCAAAAACATGACGGCAGGGAGGATCCATATCTTCTGACAGGAGAAAGGACAGGGGCTGTTAAAGATAAACAGCGTTTTGTATTTGGATTTTCGGACAATCCATATTCCCAGTCAGGGATATCCTGCATAGAATAATATTGTAATGAATGATATGCAGGAGACGAGGACGTGGGAACAAGACTTGTGATTGACGGGAATTCCGTGTATGAGATAGACGAGACCTGCCAGAAGGCAGGAAGGGATATGTGGGCCGGAGGCCGCAGGGGAAACAGAAAGCCCTGGGGACGGGAAGAGGACGAGGAAGGCGGCCACAACAGCTCAGGCAGATACGGCCGTCTGTCCCACTGACCAAAAGAAAGGGGCGGCTAAGAGCCGGCCCCCGGGTGATAAAGGGTAACAGTCCAGGCAGCAGGATGCCGGCCTGGACTGTTGCGATAAAAGAAGTGACAGAGGGAATCCTTCTGGCAGGATTCCCTCCCTGATATTACCGTTCACCGGTTCGGGGTGAATGGCAGCACGTTTTTTGCCGGTATAGGAGATCAGCAGAAGCAGTTGTTGTTGCCGCCGCAGCAGCACAGCAGAAGAATGATCCAGATCCAGTCGCATCCGCCGCAGAAGTTGTTGCAGCTATGTTCACAGCATCCGCTGCCGATTCCGCAGAACCCGCCGTTGCCGCCGCCGCAGCAGCAGCACAGGATCAGGATCAGCCAGATCATGTTGCAGCCGCTCCCTCCCGTATTGCAGCCGCAGTTACAATTACAATCACATCCACAGTTTGTTGCCGCTAAATCACTCATGCTAGTTCCTCCAAAAGATATTTACACTAAATAATATGAAGGTCAGCATGTCACTGTTTCCGCATTTTTGAAAAAATTTGAGGAGAGCCGGTTACCGGGCATAAAAAAACAATAGAAAAATTCCTGAAAACAGGTGGAATTTTTTTCGGAAAGATGTATAATAGAAACACTGGTTTCCAGATATTCGACATCCGGAACCAGAAACCCGGAAATGACAATCTCAAAATTCATATAGATAACAGGTGAAGAAAATGGAACAGAATCATAATAATTACCGCGGCACCAGTAACTCCAGGTCAAGAAGCAGCTCAGCCGGAAGAAGCACATCCGGAGGCTCTGCAAGGAGCAGTACCTCAAGGAGCAGTACCTCCGGCCAGACCCGGCCAAGGGCATCCGGTTCCGCCCGCAGTTCCTCCACCCGCCGCAGCGGCACGACTTCTTACCGGGGGACCTACGGAACCCATTCCAGCCACTCCGGCCACGGCACCTCCTACGGAGGAAGACGGCGCAAGGGGCGTGGCGGACCGGAGTTCTTCAAGATCGCGGCGGCAGGAGTGTTGCTGATCATCGCCATCAGCATTATCGTATTCCTGGTCAAAGGGATCGGCGCCAAAACGCCGGAAGAGACGGAGCTGCCGACGGAAGAGACTACAACCGAGCCGGAGACCGAGCTTCAGAAGGAGGTTATGGTAGACGGGATCAATATCACGGGTATGTCCAGGGAAGATGCCAAGAATGCTATTCTGAAAAATTACCCCTGGGGCATGAAGGTGACCTGGGAGGACGACACCTATGAAGTGAAGGATCTGATGGGAGAGAAGGTGGACGCACTTCTGGTGGAGATCTTCCAGGGGGAACCAAAGGAAAACTATACCCTGGATACTTCCGGACTGGAGGAGGCTGTCCGGGCAGAGGCCGCATCCGCAGCCGCCTTGTGGGACCGGAAGGCGAAGAATGGTTCCATATCCGGTTATGACGCATCCTCAGACAGCTTCACATTCTCAGGGGCAGAACAGGGACGTGCCTTAGACCAGGATAAGCTGGCTGCCGATATCCAGGCAGCGCTGGACAAGAAGGATTTCGACGCAGTCATCGCGGCAGTGGTCAATCCGGTAGAACCAGAGTTCTCCGAGGCCACAGCCAAGGAAAAATACAAGACCCTGGCGTCATTTACCACCAAGACCACCTCCAACAGTAAGCGGAACACCAATGTAAAACTGGCTGCCCAGGCTATCAATGGCAAGATCCTGCAGCCAGGAGAGGAGTTCTCCTTCAACGAGACCGTAGGGCAGAGAACCGCGGAGAAGGGCTACCAGGGCGCGGCCGCCTACAACAACGGGGAAGTGGTGGAAGAGATCGGCGGAGGCGTGTGCCAGGTATCCTCAACCTTGTACAACGTAGTCCTTCAGGCCGGTCTTAAGACTACCGTGCGCAGATCCCACACTTACGAACCGTCCTATGTGACGCCGGGAACAGATGCCACGGTCAGCTGGGGCGGTCCAGACTACAAGTTCGTGAACAATTCCAGTACGGCCATCGGAATCCGTGCCAGCTACAGCAACCAGACGGTAACCATCTCCCTGTATGGGATCCCGGTTCTGGAGGAAGGGGTGAAATATTCCCTGAAGTCAACCAAGATCAAGGACATTGATCCGCCGGCTCCCACCTATGAGGAGGACGGCACCGTGGAGCCGGGGGCGGAGAAGGTGAAGAGCAGCGGCTCCAAGGGAAGCTACTGGGAGACCCGCCTGGTGGTCACAAAGGACGGGGAGGTAGTCAGCCAGGATGTGGACCATACCGTCACATATAAGGGACATGCCCCGGTAGTCCTGCGCAATACATCCGGGACATTGGCGCCCACAGATCCTTCCGATGCTTTGGCAGGAGAGAGCACCATTGATCCGAACGGAGTGGCCTCCATAGCACCGGAGGGTGCCGGGGACGGTATTCCCGGCGGGATAGCAGGGACGACAGCGGCACCGGCAGGTCCGGCAGGACCGGCAGGCCCCGGTGTAGACCGGCCGTCAGAAACATCAGGACCCGGTTCTTCCTTAAGCGCTCCCGGGGATTCCGGCCAGCAGAACCGTCCGTCATCGGCACCGGTACCAGACACCAGTGCACAGGCGCCGGCAGAGCAGCCGGGGACGCCCACACCGGCTCCCGGCGGCAACAGTCCGGCAGGTCCGGCATCTGTTCCCCCACAAGAGACAGCACCGGCCGAGCAGATCATCGCGCCCATGCCGGGAGTATAGTAGTACTCCATCCGGCCAGTAATCAGACTTTCAGCACCGCCTATTTTGCCATCTGCCGCGTTGTCGTCAGTCAACGATGCCACCGCATCGCCTCCTTCCTCCGCCTTGCAGACTGACAAAATATTCGGCACTGGCAGTCTGATTACTGGCCGGATGGAGCAGTAGAAGAATGACAGAAAAATAACAGAAAAAGCTGTGAAGAAAGTCAGATACCATGCAGAGATGGAGTACCAGGTATTCCAGAAGGCAGAAAGGACTTTTTTCACAGCTTTCCTGTTTTTAGCAGTTTTCTGTATGCTTAGAGTTTCTGGCTTTGGAACTTAAGCAAGCCTGGGAAACTTTTTTCAGAGTGTACCTTCCGGAATATCACCCCGGTGGATGATGACATTGTAGTAACAGTTCAGACGGGCCATCTTCCTGTCCCGGAAAAGCGACACATTGTATGGGAAATAATACGTGATTTTGCTGTTTTCTTGTTTGCAATTTGTTAAAAAGTTGGTATAATATTGCTAGGTCCGTCTGCCTGTTGAAGGTCGCGTGTCTGAAATTTCCGCAGTCTGCACGCCCCGGGGCGGATGTATGATTCCGGCCCAGGCCGGATGGATATTTCCCGGAGGACCTTTCCGGGACAAGCAATATTCACATATTTGTAGGAGGAAAACCAAATGGCAAGAAAAATGAAAACCATGGATGGTAACCAGGCTGCAGCTCATGCTTCGTATGCGTTTACCGAAGTAGCAGCTATGTATCCCATCACTCCTTCTTCCGTTATGCCGGAGCATACGGATGAATGGGCAACCGAAGGCAGGAAGAATATCTTCGGACGTACTGTTCAGATTACCGAGATGCAGTCTGAGGCAGGTGCGGCAGGTGCCGTTCATGGCTCTCTGGTAGCAGGTGCCCTTACCACTACCTACACCGCATCCCAGGGTCTGTTACTGATGATCCCGGATCTGTACAAGATCGCGGGCGAACAGCTCCCGGGCGTGATCGATGTATCTGCACGTGCAGTATCATCCCACGCGCTGAACATTTTTGGTGACCATTCTGACGTGTATGCATGCCGCCAGACCGGCTGCGCAATGCTGTGCGGCTCCAGCGTACAGGAAGTCATGGATCTGACTCCGGTTGCGCACCTTTCCGCAATCAAGGGCAAGGTTCCGTTCATCAACTTCTTTGACGGTTTCCGTACTTCCCATGAGATCCAGAAGATCGAGACCTGGGATTATGATGATCTTGCCGAGATGGCTGACTGGGATGCGATCGCCGAGTACCGCAAGAATGCCATGAACCCCAACAATCCTTGCCAGAAGGGTTCTGCACAGAATCCGGATATCTTCTTCCAGGCAAGAGAAGCATGCAACCCGTACTATGACGCACTTCCGGAAGTAGTCCAGATGTATATGGATAAGGTCAATGCCAAGATCGGCACTGATTACAAGCTGTTCAACTACTACGGTGCACCGGACGCAGAGCACATCATCATCGCTATGGGTTCTGTCAATGATACCATTGAGGAAACCATTGACTACATGGTGAAGACAAGCGGAGCCAAGGTCGGTGTCGTGAAGGTACGTCTGTACAGACCGTTCAGCGCCAAGGCCCTGATCGATGTGATCCCGGATACTGTGAAGCAGATCAGTGTTCTGGACAGAACCAAAGAGCCGGGTTCCCTGGGCGAGCCGCTGTATCTGGATGTGGTCGCAGCTCTTAAAGGAACTAAGTTTGACGGCGTGAAGATCTTCGGCGGACGTTACGGCCTTGGTTCCAAGGACACTACTCCGTCCCAGGTTGTTGCTATCTTCAACAACACGGAGAAGGCACATTTCACTACCGGTATCGTAGATGATGTGACCAATCTGTCCCTGCCGGTTGGCGCTCCCCTGGTTACCACTCCGGAGGGAACCACCAACTGTAAGTTCTGGGGTCTGGGTGCAGACGGTACCGTAGGCGCCAACAAGAACTCCATCAAGATCATCGGCGACAATACCGATATGTACGCACAGGCATACTTTGATTACGACTCCAAGAAGTCCGGCGGTGTGACCATGTCCCACCTGCGCTTCGGCCATAAGAAGATCAAATCCACCTACCTGATTCACCAGGCCAACTTTGTGGCATGCCACAATCCGGCATATGTACGTAAGTACAACATGGTTCAGGAGCTGGTTGACGGCGGTACTTTCCTGCTGAACTGCGCATGGTCCGCCCAGGAGCTGGAGCAGCATCTGCCGGGTCAGGTGAAGAAGTTCATCGCTGACCACAATATCAACCTGTACACCATCGACGGTGTGAAGATCGGTATCGAGACCGGCATGGGCCCGACCCGTATCAACACCATTCTCCAGTCCGCATTCTTCAAGCTGACCGGCATCATCCCCGAGGAGAAAGCCATCCAGCTGATGAAGGACGCAGCCCAGAAGACCTACGGCCGTAAGGGCGAGGACGTTGTCAAGAAGAACTGGGCAGCTATTGATGCTGGCGCTACCGGCGTTGTGAAGATCGATGTTCCCGAGTCCTGGAAGAACTGCGAGGACGAGGGCCTTGATTACAAGGTAGTATCCGGCACAAGAAAAGATGTTGTTGATTTCGTAAACAACATCCAGACCAAGGTTTCCGCCCAGGAGGGCAACAGCCTGCCGGTATCCGCATTCAAGGATTATGTAGACGGTTCCACTCCCTCCGGCTCCTCCGCATATGAGAAGCGCGGCATCGCAGTGGATGTTCCTGTATGGAATCCGGATAATTGTATCCAGTGTAACTTCTGTTCCTATGTCTGCCCCCATGCTGTAGTGCGTCCGGTGGCTATGACTGAGGAAGAGGCTGCAGGTCTGCCGGAAGGCACCAAAACCCTGCCCATGACCGGCATGCCCCAGTACAAGTTCATGATCAGTATCTCTGCTCTTGACTGTACCGGATGCGGCTCCTGCGCAAATGTATGTCCCGGCAAGAAGGGCGAGAAGGCTCTTACCATGGACAAGCTGGCAGCACATCTGGACGAGCAGCAGGTATTTGACTACACCGTTACCCTTCCGGTTAAGAATGATGTTGTTGAGAAGTTCAAAGAGACCACGGTTAAGGGAAGCCAGTTCAAGCAGCCGCTCCTTGAGTACTCAGGCGCATGCGCAGGCTGCGGCGAGACTCCTTATGCCAAGCTGGTTACCCAGCTGTTCGGCGACAGAATGTATATTGCCAACGCAACCGGATGTTCCTCCATCTGGGGCAACTCTTCACCGTCCACACCTTACACGGTCAATGCCAAGGGCCAGGGCCCTGCATGGGATAACTCCCTGTTCGAGGACAACGCAGAGTTCGGTTACGGCATGCTGCTGGCACAGAACGCTATCCGTGATGAGCTGAAGGAGAAGGTAGAGGCTGTGGCTGCCAATGAGAAGGCTACCGACGAGATGAAGGCTGCCTGCAAAGAGTGGCTGGATACCTTCGGCATCGGCGCACTGAACGGCGCGGCTACCGACAAGCTGGTTGCTGCTCTCGAGGGCGTAGACTGCGATACCTGCAAGTACATCGTGGCCAACAAGAACTATCTGGGCAAGAAGTCCCAGTGGATCTTCGGCGGTGACGGATGGGCGTACGATATCGGCTTCGGCGGTCTGGACCATGTACTGGCATCCGGCAAGGATATCAATGTGATGGTATTTGATACCGAGGTGTATTCCAACACTGGCGGACAGTCCTCCAAGGCTACCAAGACCGGTGCTGTGGCCCAGTTCGCAGCTGCCGGTAAGGAGACCAAGAAGAAGGATCTTGCAAGCATTGCAATGTCTTACGGCTATGTATATGTGGCACAGATCTCCATGGGCGCTGACATGGCACAGACCATCAAGGCTATCGCAGAGGCAGAAGCATATCCGGGTCCGTCCCTGATCCTTGCTTACGCTCCCTGTATCAACCATGGTATCAAGAAGGGCATGTCCAAGGCACAGACTGAGGAGAAGCTGGCTGTTGAGACCGGTTACTGGAACAACTTCCGCTTCAATCCAGCTGCAGAGAACCGCTTCTCCTTAGACAGCAAGGCGCCGAAGATGGAAGGCTATCAGGACTTCTTAAAGGGTGAGGTTCGTTACGCATCCCTGGCTATGAAGAATCCGGAGAGAGCGGCTAAGCTGTTCGCTAAGAACGAGGCTGAGGCTAAGGAAAGATATGAGTATCTGTCCAAGCTGGTTGCTCTGTATGGGAATGAATAAGAAAAACACAGGATAAAGGAAACTGACGGGATACCTGCAGGTCCTTGTGACGGATCTGTAGGTGCCGGAGATACAGAAGAACAACAATGAACGGATAAATAGCAGGCTGTCCGGATAAGCTGGACGGATGCGCAGATTAGGCAAAAAGGGAGCCGCGGTTCCATGGGTGGGAGACCATCCCTGGAAACTGCGGCTCCTTTTGTACATTGTGGTCTGCGGAGAGGATTTGTGATGTTCTGTATATAAGAATCTGAAAGCAGCTTGTAACATGTTTCTGATGAAAAGAAAGCAGCCGGTAATATATTTCTGGCGAAAAGAAAGCGGCTGATTACATGTTTCCGGTATAAAGAATCAGCTGTTTTTTAACGGTACTACAGCCAGGGTTTTGCCCAGAGGGGCCAATAGTTTGAGGATCGTATCCAGCTGGGGACTGGTGCGGCCTTTTTCCATCCTGGCTATGATCGGCTGTTTCACTCCGCTCAGTTCCTCCAGCTTCTTCTGGGAAAGTCCCTTTTCCTGTCTTGCTTTGATCATCTCGCCGATGATGGCAACTCTTAAATCACTTGCCGCGATCTCTTCCGGAGTGAAAAGTTCCTTCTCTACATCCTCCCAGCGGTGTCCCATGGAACTATGAGTGCTTTTGTTTTCATTCATAACCGGCTACTCCTTTCTTTGAAATCAGCCAGTTCTTTCCTGGCGCGCATAATCTCCCTGCATGGTGTCTTTTGTGTGGTTTTCATAAAGTGGTGGAGCAGGACGAAACCGCTGTCTGCCCACGCCGCGAATAATACCCGGTCTCTCAAAGGCCTCAGCTCCCATATATCCCCGGACAGATGCCTGATATAAGGCTCTCCGGCAGCAGTACCGTATGTAGCCAGTGCCTTGATATAATCCTGGATCTTGGTCAGTTTGATCCGGCTGTCCTTGTCGCCTTTCTGGCTTAATGCTTTCAGGTATTCGTATATGGGCTCTTTGCCATTCTTATCTTTGTAGAAAATGATATCGTACATGTATCTTCCTCCTGATTATACTTTGAAGTTATTAAAAAGTCAATGGTTTTTAGAAACAGAATTTGTTACAGTTCACAGGGCGGGGAAAACTGGACAAAAACAGACGTCAAGCTTGCTTGCAAGACTGTTTTTTGTCTGGTTTTCCACATCGGGCGGACATCCGATGCTTCTTGTCTGGCATAGCCGGACAAGAAGATGCGCCCTGTGAACGATAACCAGAATTTTAAGAAAACCGTATATTTTGAATAAGTTATCAAAGTTTGATTTCATGAATGTTGTTTTAGAGAATCGGTGAATCTGACTGAAATTAATGCAAGATGATATAGGATACAAAAAGAATGTGGCCGGGGATTCTGGGCAACAGTTCAGATAGGTCTGCGCACTTGCTGCGCTGACCGTACGAAAACGTAGTGG
>CAJTOW010000104.1 GCA_910577655.1 uncultured Lachnospiraceae bacterium
TCTAAACATCCTGCAAATGCAATCCGGGGAAAAATTTTTCCAGATCTGGTATCTGCCAGCCGCAAAAAACAACTTGGTCATGAATAGTAACAGCAGTTCAAGAAGCTTCTTGCTCTCAACTTATTACTTTAATCTTTATTTCCATTTTTGTAAAATTACTTCCAGCCTTTTCTGTTCCATGGAATCCTTTCGTCAAAAATTTTCTATACAACTCTTCTTTTGAGTAAAACTTGAGGCTGCGCCTTAACGCAGCCCCAAATCGATTCCACTTTCGGTAGGACTCACCGCTTTTATAGGTTCCACTCTCAGTAGGACTCACCGCTTTTATAGGTTCCACTCTCAGTAGGACTCACTGCTTTTATAGGTTCCACTTTCAGTAGGACTCACTGCTTTTTACAAGAGTACACACTCTCATAGGATAAGCTACGCTTATCTCTAATTAGTTTATACCGAAAATCAAAAGATAAATCAAGAAAATTTGCAAAACTAATATTATAATTGGGCGCACTTACTGTTCATGGGATTCCTCTTCTTGTCCGGCTACGCCAGACAAACATCGGGTGTCCGCCCATCCATTTCCAACTCTACTGCTTATAATATATCTTGGTCTTGATTTCGTTTCCGTATATATCTTTCCTATATATTCCCCGATAATCCCCATACAGATCAATTGAATCCCTCCAATAAAACATATGATACAAGTCATACTGGCCCATCCACTGACTGCGGCCCCAGTAAATCTTACCATAACGGACCAGACTACTCCAATAAAACTTAGCAATGCAACTCCAAATCCCATTCCCGTAATCATATGAATGGGTTTGATGCTTAAGCTTGTAATTCCATCAAATGCCAGAGAAAGCATCTTTTTCAAAGGATAATGACTTTCACCAGCAATCCGCTCCATACGCTCATAATATACAATTGTACTTTTAAATCCAATTAATGGAATCATTCCCCGTAAAAATAAATTCACTTCTTTAAAACCAGCCAGTTCCTTCAAAACCCTGGATGACAACAAACGGTAATCTGCATGATTAAATACAATTTCAACCCCCATCCAATTTAACAGTTTATAAAACCCTTCCGCTGTAAATCGTTTAAAAAATGTATCCGTCTCTCGTTTACTGCGAACGCCATAAACGATTTCATTTCCATCCTGAAATGCGGTGATCATTTCGCCGATCGCATGAATATCATCCTGACCGTCACAATCAATAGAAACCGCTATATCACATAAATCCTTTACCTCCATCAGTCCTGCAAGAAGAGAACTTTGATGTCCCCGGTTTCTGCTCTGGGATATTCCGCAAATATACTCGCTTTTTTGGGACAAATCACAGATAATCTTCCATGTACAATCAGTACTTCCATCATTCACAAATAAAATCCTGCTTTTTCTATCAATTTTCTCTTCTTGTATCAGATTAAAAATTTCTTTTTCAAACAATTTACTGGTAACCGGCAGAATATTCTGCTCATTATAACAAGGAACAACTAAATACAATACTGGTAAAGGATTTTTCATACTATTATCCTCCTCAGTATCTATCTGAAATCTTAACTACTATATACCCATCTATATCCCTGATAGAACCCTCCAATGGGTAGCAAGGCATACCTGCAATCTCTTCAAGATTCCTATAAGACTCAAATACATCCTCTTGTGCAAGCGGCAGGTTTACCCCCCCCCGACGCAATAATCCATTATATGCCATTCTCATAACACTTCCCCCTGTCCAGAATTCTCCATAACGTGCATAACTATTTGCCCTGCCCCATAATATAGTAGTACGGAACATTGGATTATCACTGATCCGGCCAATAAAAATATATTCCCTTTCTTCACTATATAAATCATCATTAATCAATGTCTGAACTACATGGTCTATAATAGCATCCGATGAAACAGTACCTTCATACATAGCTTCCAGGTCTGTTGCTGTCATATAAATATTCCCATATAAAATAAAAAGTGAAATTCCTATAGCTGAATACTTTACTATTCCACATTTAATTTCCATACCGGAAAATAGCCTGGACACCAGACATAGTATCACTGGAAATAATATAGCCATTGCAGCCGTCTGCTGGATCAGAAATCCTGATTCCGGTGCAAGAATCATACTAACATTACATGCAACTGGAATCACAATAATCCCTGAAAGATAGATTACAAACCGTATCCATTCTCTATGTTTTAGAAATTCGCATCCCTTCCATAATAGAACTATAAAAGCAACAAACAAGAAAACAATAAATACCTTATACTGCTGAAAAATATTATGTTTAATAGAATTTTCAAAAAAATATTTATGAAACTGAGAATAAGCTGCCATTATTCTTGCAGGCATTTTCTGAAAAATCAAAGAGATAGAAACTCTCGATGCTCCATTATAAGGATTTTGTTCAACATGATAAATTTTCATCGCGATATCCCACAATATTTTATAAACAAGACATGCAATTATCATGGAAACAACACATTTAATAATAAATTTGAAAATATCCTTAGTATCATATTTTTCAGAACATAAAAATAAAACTACTGAAATGATCATCAGGCATGTACAACCCAGATTCGCCTGATAAAGTCCCAATGACAAACAAATCATACCACTGGAAACAATCACACTTATGATTGTATTCTTCTGTTTATATAGTACCCAAACAGCACCAATACTAAGGAGATAACTTAAACCAAAGGTTGGTGACATATAGCGATAGGACAAAAATACACTTATTGTAGTGCTGGAAAGTATCATCACACTTACCAGATACGCTTTTATCTTCCCTATTAATGAAAAAATATCTGCCAGCAGCATATTTCCCATAGAGAAAAAAAACAGTGCAAGATAAGAATTAAATGGATCAGCCGCATAACCCATTCTGAATCTGTCCAGAAAAAGCCAGAACCAGCGTCCTATAGAAAGTTCCCATTTTCCTGACTCATACCACGGATCACTCCATAATCCATCATAATGGTTTGTCAACTGATTGGATATAAAAGTCAAATAAATCAATATACCGGCCAGCATACTAAAAACTAAAAAATTAATATAGACCTTTTCAATATGCAGTTTCTTATAAATACCCTGAAAATTCAAAATCACGCCTTCCTTCCTATATTTTATTCGTAACATTTCAAATACCCTATGAACAATTACTATTATTCAGTATTATAGCTTTACTATAAGGGTTTTACAATATTTTCTTTTATCAATGTAATAAAAGCCCCAGATTACTATCCGAGGCTCCTAAACAGTAACATTCCTTATTATTATCCGCCCACAAAATTTTAAAATGGGACTATGAACCCCCATAATTTCCTACAAAAAGACAACGGATTAATACACCAAATCATCATTGTCCTAGAGCGTGTCTGAAAATTGCTTTCCGGTAGCTGTGCGTCACAGTTTGTGGGAGATTTGGGCCAAATGAAGGGCGCATAGTGGGCTATGTAACCTGAATTTGGCCCAAATATACCGCGAAGTGGGGCGTGCACACCGAAGGCGTCCCTTGTGGAGATGCCGGGAATGAATTTTCAAACACGCTCTAATCCCAGGAAAAAGTTTTCACCAGTCCCATCTATATTTTCTACCTGATTTTTTATAAATAAATGCATATCAAAATATTTAAAAACCTACTTTCCCAGCACCTTGAGAAGCACCTTCCCAATCAGTGCCACCAGAATAGCCGCAGCGATCGCTTCCGGAACACCGGATGCGGTGACAGTACCAAGAATCAGTCCCCATACGGCATCCACGGCCACGCTTCTGGCCTGGGCATATTCTCTTGCCAGCATCAGATAGATACTTCCCATGACAAATACCGTATTGGTCATAGAACCGATGAATCCCGTCACAGGCAGCGCCGCCAGACGATTGACCTTCATCTTCTTCAGAAGGATCCAGACCCAGCCGGCGACCACGCCGATCATGATTCTGCATCCCACAGAGATCCAGACTGCCTTGACTGCCCCAATGATCCCCGTCATACTCATAAACGGAGAAAATGCAAAGGACAGCAGGGTAGGCGCCATGGTATTGCTGATCATGGAACAGATCCCAAACACAGCCCCCAGGACTGCCCCGGCCGCCGGTCCTAAAAGGATCGCTCCAAGGATCACCGGAATGTGTACAGTTGTTGCCTTAATAATATGAAGATGGATCATCCCCAGAGGCGTATTTGCCAAGAGGATCACGATCGCTGCCATAAGTGCAACACTGGTAAGCCAACGGGTGTCTCTACTTTTCTTTTCCATTTTTTATTCCTCCTGCTACTGTTCTTAAAAAAGATACAATGCATGTTATAAAAAATAAGGTATGAATCCATCATAAACACCTGGTGGTTATTTGTCAATGTCTTAAAACAACCAATTTAATTATACCATCCCCCTCTATTTTTACAATCAACACGTAGTTTAATATTGAAATTCTCTATTAAACAAATCCCCCTGACATCTATTCTCAAGTGGATAATCAACATAAGTTATCCACAGTCTGTTGATAACTATGTTGATATTTTTTCTGAACCCACCTTTCTTTTACTATTTTCATTGAAAAAACAGCAATTTTGTTATACAATAGAAATAATACTGGCCTACTCTGCTATTCACAATTCTGGAAAAGATATCCACAAAACAGAAATAGGCCATACAAAAAGCCCCTGAACTGTTACACCACCACTATATCACTACTACACCACGCTGCACACGGAAGGCAGGATGAATTTCTGGATATTCAGACCTCCTGTCCCAGGAAAGCAGCTCTTCAGGAGACCAACACTATGTTAGAAACACTGAAAGAAAAATGGAATGATATTTTATATTATTTAAAGGAAGAACATGAAATTTCGGATGTTTCTTTCACCACCTGGCTTCTTCCTCTAAAGATCTACTCCTTAGAGTCCGGCAATGTGATCAGGATCATCGTACCGGACGCCAACTTCCTTGGTTATATCAGGAAAAAGTACAGCCTTCTCCTGAAAATCTCTGTTGAGGAGATCACCGGTATAAAATGTGAGATCGACTTTGCGGTGGAGGGACAGCTCAGTCAGGAAAACGTTAGTAGCAACCAGCTCATCAGGAACAACCAGACTACCGTCAGTCAGGCTGCCCTGCAGAACGCCAACTTAAATCCCAAATACACCTTTGACACCTTTGTAGTTGGTGCCAACAATAACCTGGCCCATGCCGCATCCCTGGCCGTGGCCGAGTCACCGGGTGAGATATACAATCCCCTTTTCATCTATGGGGGTGTGGGACTGGGCAAGACCCACCTGATGCACAGCATCGCCAACTTCATCCTGAAGAACAATTCAAAGGCCAAGGTTCTTTACGTGACTTCCGAGAAATTCACCAATGAACTGATTGACGCCATCCGGAACAAGAACAATATTTCCACCACAGAATTCCGGGAAAAATACAGGAACAACGACGTGCTTCTCATTGATGATATCCAGTTCATCATCGGAAAGGAAAGTACCCAGGAGGAATTCTTCCACACCTTCAACGCTCTCCATGAGTCCAAGAAGCAGATCATTATTTCCTCCGACAAACCACCCAAGGAGATCGAGACTCTGGAAGAACGTCTCCGCTCCCGGTTTGAGTGGGGCCTTACCGTTGACATCCAGTCCCCGGACTATGAGACCCGCATGGCCATCCTACGGAAAAAGGAAGACATCGAAGGCTACAACATTGACAACGAAGTCATCAAATACATTGCAACCAACATCAAATCCAACATCCGGGAACTGGAAGGCGCCCTGACCAAGATCGTTGCCCTGTCCAAGCTGGATAATAATAAGGAAATAAATATTGCACTGGCGGAGGAAGCCTTAAAGGATATTATCTCCCCAGGCGGCCCCAAGGAGATCACCCCGGAACTGATCATCCAGATCGTGGCAGACCACTACAATCTGACATCCTTAGACCTGCTCTCCCAGAAACGCAACAAGGAGATCGCCTATCCACGCCAGATCGCCATGTATCTGTGCCGCAGCATGACAGCCAGCTCCCTTCAGGAGATCGGCAGATCCATGGGCGGACGGGATCATTCCACCATCGTCCATGGGATCGACAAGATCACAGCCGATGTGGAGAAGAACCCGACCCTTCAGAATACCATTGATATCCTGAAAAAGAAAATTAATCCACAATAGCCTGTGAATCAGCCGTGGAAAAGCTGTGGATACCATCCCTTCAGAAAGCATCCTGTCTGTACCTGTGGAAAACTCTCCTGTGCGGAAGCATTTCCGGAAAGGTTTTCCACAACAGACTTCACAATGATTTTCAGCGTACTTTAGGGCTTTTCTCAGGTTTTGCACGAATCCACAACCCCTACTACGATTACGACGAAACTTAATTATATATATATTGATAGCGCGGGCTTTTCAACAGTCCACAATATCCATCAGACGGAAAGGAATCATCACTATGAAACTGGAATTCCAAAAGGAAGCATTACTAAATGGTATCAATATTGTATCCAAAGCCATTGCGGCCAAGACCACCATGTCTATCCTGGAATGTATTCTTATAGATGCAGAAGCCAGCGAGATCAAGCTCACTGGCAATGATATGGAACTGGGTATCGAGACCAGGGTGGAAGGTGCCATCTTAGAACGGGGCAAGATAGCTCTGGAGGCCAAGCTGTTTTACGAGATTATACGGAGACTTCCGGAAAATGAATCCACCGTGACCATCACCTCCGATGAGCGGCTCAGCACCCTCATTGAATGTGAGAACGCGTCCTTCCATATTCAGGGACGGGACCCGGAGGAATTCTCCTATCTTCCTTATATTGAAAGAGACCAGTATATCAGTATCTCCCAGTTCACCTTAAAAGAAGCCATCCGCCAGACCATCTTCTCCATCGCTGCCAATGACAGCAACAAGATGATGGGCGGCGAGCTGCTGGAGATCAAAGACAACATCCTGAAGGTGGTATCCCTGGACGGGCACAGGATTTCCATCCGCAACATTACCCTCAAGGATCACTACAGCAGCCAGAAGGTCATCGTCCCCGGCAAGACCCTGTCAGAAATCAGCAAGATCCTCACCGGCGGCAATGATAAGGAAGTGCTGATCTTCTTCAGCAAGAATCATATTCTCTTTGAATTCGACGATACCCTGGTAGTGTCACGTCTGATCGAGGGAGAATATTTCCGCATTGACCATATGCTTTCCAGCGATTATGAGACACAGGTGAAGCTTAATAAACGTGACTTCATGGATAATATCGACCGGGCCATGATCCTGGTCCGGGACAATGACCGCAAGCCCCTGATCCTGGATGTAAAAGATGAAAATGTCAACATGAAGATGCAATCCTCCTTCGGGTCCATGACCGCGGATGTTGCGGCCCAGAAAACTGGTAAGGATATTATGATTGCCTTTAATCCAAAGTTTCTTCTGGACGCTTTGCGGGTCATTGATGATGAGGAAGTGGATCTGTATATGATGAATCCCAAATCCCCCTGTTTTATACGGGATAAGGATGAGAGCTATATCTATTTGATTCTGCCTGTGAACTTTATTGCGGGATAGGGCTTATTCGCGCGAAGCAACGAGCCAGATGGGCATACTTGTATGCACATTTGGCGACTGCCGCGAGGGGTGCTCTGCGCCAGTGGCGCATGGTCAGCACCGACCGAAGCGGAGCGTAGACCAAATACCCCGCAGTTTGCTACGCTGCAAATTTGATACCCCGACAGCCTGCTACGGGGTCTTTGGCTGAATAGAAAGGAAAAACATGGAAATAATCAAACTGAGAGAAGAATATATCAAGCTTGGTCAGTCCTTAAAGGCAGCCGGATTCTGCGAATCCGGTGTAGATGCCAAATATGCCATTGAAGAAGGCCAGGTAAAGGTCAATGGAGTCGTGGAGTACCAGCGCGGCAAGAAGCTGCACGCCGGGGACCTGGTGGATTTCCATGGAAAGACCATCAAGATAGAAGCATGATCATAGAATCCCTTGAATTAAAGAATTACCGCAATTACGATGAACTACATATAGAATTCAGTCCGGGAACCAATATCTTATATGGGAACAACGCCCAGGGCAAGACCAATATCCTGGAGGCAGTCTACGTATGCAGCACCACCAAATCCCATAGGGGCAGCAAGGACAGGGAGATGATCCATTTCCATGAGGAAGAATCCCATATCAAGATGAATGTCTTAAAGGGAGGGGTTCCATACCGGATTGACATGCATTTAAAGAAGAACAAGACCAAGGGAGTAGCTATTAACGGCATCCCCATCCGCAAAGCCAGCGAGCTTTTCGGTATCGTCAATGTGGTCTTTTTCTCCCCGGAGGATTTGAACCTCATTAAGAACGGCCCTGCAGACAGGAGAAAATTCGTGGATCTGGAGCTGTGCCAGCTTAATAAGCTTTATGTCCATTCCCTGGTTTCCTACAATAAGATCCTGATGCAGCGCAACAGGCTTCTGAAAGAACTGATGTTCAAGCCAGAGTATGAAGATACCCTGGATGTATATGATATGCAGCTGGCCCAGTATGGCAGAGAGCTGGTCAGGTTCCGCAGCCAGTTTATCAGCCAGCTGGGGGAGATAATCCAGAGTATCCATTTCCAGCTGTCCGGAGGACGGGAAGAGCTTTATATCTCTTATGATCCCTGTGCTTCTTCCGATGATCTGGAGGAGAGCATCCGCAGAAGCCGGTTCCAGGATATGAAGCAGAAGACTACCCTGGTAGGCCCACACAGGGACGATATAGGTTTCTATATAGGCGACGCGGATATACGCAGGTTCGGTTCCCAGGGTCAGCAGCGGACAGCCGCACTTTCCTTAAAGCTTGCAGAGATCCAGCTGGTAAAACAGCTGGTGAAGGATTATCCTGTGCTTCTTCTGGACGATGTATTGTCCGAACTGGACGGGGAGCGCCAGAATCACCTTCTGGAAACCATTGACCATATCCAGACTATGATTACCTGCACAGGTCTGGAGGATTTTGTAAATAATTGTTTTCCCATCAATCAGGTATTTCGAGTGGTAGAAGGCACAGTGACACAGGAAAGAAACAGTTCGTTAAAGTAGGTATGTGCTTGTGACATATTTTTGAATTAGCTTGCTGTATGACAGAATTGTGACATTTTAATCAGGAGGAAATAGCATGAGTGCAGAATATGGAGCAGACCAGATTCAGATTCTTGAAGGACTGGAAGCTGTAAGAAAACGCCCTGGTATGTATATTGGCAGCACTTCGTCAAGAGGTCTTCATCATCTTGTATACGAGATTGTAGACAATTCGGTGGATGAGGCCCTTGCAGGATATTGTGGCCATATCGAGGTCACCATCAACGAAGACAATTCCATCACCGTGGTGGATGATGGCCGAGGGATCCCCATCGGCATTCAGAAAAAGGCCGGGATCCCGGCAGTGGAGGTAGTATTTACCATACTTCATGCCGGCGGCAAGTTTGGCGGCGGGGGCTATAAGGTATCCGGCGGTCTTCACGGAGTGGGCGCGTCAGTGGTCAATGCTTTGTCCACCTGGCTGGAGGTGCGTATTTATACAGAGGGCAAGGTCTACCAGCAGAGGTATGAACGGGGAAAGGTCATGTATCCTTTGAAGGTAGTGGGAGAATGCCCCGCTGACAGGCATGGCACGGAGGTTCATTTCCTGCCTGATCCGGAGATCTTCGAGGAGACAGTGTATGATTTTGAGACCCTGCGGATCCGGCTGCAGGAGACCGCGTTTCTCACCAGGGCCCTGAAAATCACCTTAAAGGATGACCGGGAGGAGAAGCGTCAGAAGACCTTCCACTACGAGGGCGGTATCCGGGAGTTTGTTACCTATCTAAATAAAGGCAAATCCGCTCTGTATGACAGCGTTATCTACTGTGAAGGCACCCGTGATAAGGTCTATGTGGAAGTGGCCATGCAGCACAATGATGCCTACACAGAGAATATCTATACCTTTGTAAATAATGTCAATACACCCGAGGGCGGTACCCACCTGGTGGGCTTCAAGAGCGCCCTTACCAAAACTATCAATGACTATGCCCGGAAGAATAAGCTCCTTAAAGATAACGAGGAAAATCTTTCCGGCGAGGATATCCGCGAGGGTCTCACTGCCATTATCAGCATCAAGATTGAGGAACCCCAGTTCGAAGGCCAGACCAAGCAGAAGCTGGGCAACAGCGAGGCCCGTGGCGCTGTGGATAATATTGTATGTGAACAGCTTACCTATTTCCTTGAGCAGAATCCGGCGGCAGCCAAGACCATCTGCGAGAAATCAGTCCTGGCCCAGCGTGCCCGTGCAGCAGCCAGAAAGGCCAGGGATCTGACCAGGCGCAAGACCGCCTTAGAGAGCATGGCCCTTCCCGGCAAGCTGGCAGACTGCTCCAACAAGGATCCGGAAAAGTGCGAGATTTTCATCGTAGAGGGAGATTCCGCAGGCGGCTCTGCCAAGACCGCCCGTTCCCGTGATACCCAGGCCATCCTTCCTCTCCGGGGAAAGATCCTCAATGTGGAGAAGGCAAGGCTGGACAAGATCTATGCCAACGCGGAGATCCGTGCCATGATTACGGCCTTTGGTACCGGCATTCACGATGAATTTGATATCAGCAAGCTCCGGTACCACAAAATCATTATCATGACTGATGCAGATGTGGACGGCGCCCATATCAGTACCCTGATGCTGACCTTCCTATACCGCTTTATGCCGGAGCTGATCCGTCAGGGCTATGTGTATCTGGCCCAGCCGCCCCTCTATAAACTGGAGAAGAACCGGAAAATCTGGTACGCCTACAGTGATGAGGAGCTGGACGGCATCCTCAGGGAGGTAGGCCGTGACAGCAACAACAAGATCCAGCGGTATAAGGGACTGGGAGAGATGGATGCGGACCAGCTTTGGGAGACCACCATGGATCCGGAGCGCAGGATACTGCTGCGGGTGAATATGGATGATGATATTGCATCAGAGCTGGATCTGACATTTACGACTCTTATGGGGGATCAGGTGGAGCCAAGGCGGGAGTTCATTGAAGCCAACGCCAAGTACGTGAAAAACTTAGATATATAGTTGAGAAGTGCGGAAGCGCGGCGTCCCCTGGGAAAACCCGCAGATATGTCTGAAGAGGGATTTTCCCAAAACCGATATTTGTCTGCTTGAAAGAAAAAGTGAATTTGGCATCTGTAGAATGACATAAATAAGCGGAGGAAAGAATGGAGCCTAATATTTTTGATAAAGTTCATGACATAGACTTGAAATCGACCATGGAGAAATCCTACATCGATTATGCTATGAGTGTTATCGCGTCCCGCGCCCTGCCGGATGTGCGGGATGGTCTGAAGCCGGTACAGCGGCGTGTGCTGTATTCCATGATCGAGCTGAACAATGGCCCGGATAAGCCCCACAGGAAATGTGCCCGTATCGTGGGTGATACCATGGGTAAGTATCATCCCCACGGAGACAGTTCCATCTATGGCGCTCTGGTAAATATGGCCCAGGAATGGTCTATCCGCTATCCGCTGGTAGACGGTCATGGAAATTTCGGTTCCGTGGATGGTGACGGGGCTGCGGCCATGCGTTATACAGAGGCCAGACTCAGCAAGATATCCATGGAAATGATTGCGGATATCAATAAGAATACCGTAGATTTTGTGCCGAACTTTGATGAGACAGAGAAGGAGCCTGTTGTTCTTCCGGCCCGGTACCCGAATCTTCTGGTCAATGGTACCACAGGCATTGCTGTGGGTATGGCTACCAACATCCCGCCCCACAATCTCCGGGAGGTGATCGGCGCGGTGGTGAAGCTGATTGACAACCGGGTGGAGGAAGACAGGGATACTTCCATGGAAGAGATTCTGGAGATTGTCAAAGGTCCGGACTTCCCTACCGGTGCAACCATCATCGGAAAGCGTGGAATCGAGGAAGCTTACCGCAGCGGTCGGGCCAAGATCCGGGTCCGTGCGGTCACAGATATCGAGACCATGGCCAATGGAAAGAGCCGGATTGTGGTTACAGAGCTGCCCTATCTTGTAAACAAAGCCAGACTCATTGAGAAGATTGCCGAGCTGGTGAAGGACAAGCGGGTAGACGGTATCACCGATCTGCGGGACGAATCCAACCGGGAAGGGATGCGGATCGTCATAGAGCTGCGCCGGGATGTGAACGCCAACATTGTCCTGAATCATCTTTTAAAGCACACACAGCTTCAGGATACCTTTGGTGTCATCATGCTGGCCCTGGTCAATAATGAACCCAAGGTTCTGAATCTCCTGGACATGCTGAAGCATTATCTCAGACACCAGGAAGATGTGGTCACCAGAAGAACCAAATATGATCTTAACAAGGCGGAGGAACGGGCCCATATATTACAAGGTCTGCTGATTGCCCTTGATCATATTGACGAAGTGATCAGGATCATCCGCAGTTCCGACACCTACCAGAACGCCAAGCTGCAATTGATGGAGCGTTTCGGACTCAGCGACGCCCAGTCCCAGGCCATCGTAGATATGCGTCTGCGTGCACTGACAGGTCTGGAGCGGGAGCGCCTTGAGAATGAATACAAAGAGCTGATGGAGAGGATCGGGGAATTGAAAGCTATCCTGGCAGACGAGAAAAAGCTCCTGGGCGTGATCCGGGAGGAGATTCTGGTGATCTCCGACAAGTACGGGGATGACCGCCGTACCTCCATCAGTTTTGATGAAAATGAGATCTCCATGGAGGATCTCATCCCCAACGAGAACACGGTGGTGGCCATGACAAAGCTTGGCTACATCAAGCGCATGAGCGTGGACAATTTCAAGAGCCAGAACCGGGGCGGCAAGGGGATCAAGGGCATGCAGACCATTGATGAGGATTATATCGAGGATCTGCTTCTGACCAGGACACACAATGTAATCATGTTCTTCACCAATAAAGGAAGGGTATACCGTCTGAAAGCATATGAGATACCAGACGGCAGCCGTATTTCCAGGGGAACGGCCATTGTCAATCTGCTCCAGCTCCAGCCTGAGGAGAAGATATCGGCCATTATCCCGGTGCGGGACTACTGTGACACGGATTTTCTCTTCATGGCCACAAGAAACGGCATGGTGAAGAAGACTTCCATACGGGAGTATGACAATGTCCGAAAGATCGGCCTCCAGGCTATTGTTCTGAAGGAAGGCGACGAGCTGATCGAGGTCAAGGCCACAGACAACACCAAGGATATATTCCTTGTGACAGAACAGGGACAGTGTATCCGGTTCCATGAGACGGATGTCCGCATCACAGGACGCGTCTCCATGGGCGTCATCGGCATGAAACTGAATCCGGGAGATTCGGTGGTTGGCATGCAGACCCACACCCAGGGCGATTGTCTGCTGATCGTGTCTGAGAAGGGTATGGGCAAACGGACCCTGATCGATGAGTTCAAACCCCAGCTGCGGGGCGGAAAGGGAATCCTATGCTATAAGATCACAGAACGCACCGGCAAGATCGTAGGCGCCAAACTGGTTCATGACGATCATGACGTGATGATCATTACCAATGAAGGCATCATCATCCGCATCGCAGTCAATGAGATATCTGTCATCGGCCGTAATACCTCCGGGGTGATCCTGATGAACATTGATTCTAACTCCGATGTAAAGGTCGCCAGCATCGCCAAGGTGCGGGACGACGGGGAAAAGTCGGAAGGAGACGGGATTGAGGAACTGGACATGGACGGCGAAGATGGGGAAAATGAAGCACAGGAAAATGAAGCGTCAGAACATGAAATACCAGAAGATGAAAATTCGTAACAGTTCGGATGGACAGGAAGAATAAATGATATTTTAGAAATGGGGCTGTCGGGAAATGATTCCCTGTCCACGATATATTAAGTGTTTTTTTTGATATCACTACAATATATTGTGTGCGGGGGTCATTTTCCGACAGCCCCATTCTATTTTAGTAATTTCTTTGAACAGTCATTCCTTAGAGTGTGTCTGAAAATTGCTTTCTGGTAGCTGTGCGTTCCGCTTTGTGGGAGA
>CAJTOW010000105.1 GCA_910577655.1 uncultured Lachnospiraceae bacterium
TCCAGCGATTTTGTACCAGATTTTGTGCAGAATTTAATTTTCAGACACGCTCTAGTACTACAGCGCACATTCCGAAATTAGTCTATGTGAAACCACGGTATTCGGCTGAAATTGCTGTTAATTTCACGCAAATTCCTTTGCAAAGAGTGAGAATCATATTAAATGTGCGCTGTAGTACTAGAGTGTGTCTGAAAATTAAAAAATGCACAAAACATATGTTTTTACCCCGAATTCTATGATAGAATAAAGAAAAAGGGGTGTTTGTAATGGCGAGGCGTTATGAATTAACTGAGCAGGAATGGGGGCAGATTGCGCCCCTCCTCCCGGCGGAAAAAAACAGCAGACCCGGACGTCCATCCAAGGATAACCGTTTAATGATAAATGCCATGGTCTGGATTGCCCGCAGCGGGGCCCCCTGGCGTGACCTCCCTGAGCGTTATGGCCCGTGGAAATCTGTATACAGCCGTTTCCGCAAGTGGATTGAGGATGGGATACTGGATAATATCTTCCGTGTACTCAGTCTGGAGGCGGAACTGGATGAACTGTTTCTGGATGCAACCATCGTCAAAGCCCACCAGCACAGTGCTGGTGCCAAAAAAGGGGGCCTTCCAATGAAATCGGACACAGCCGCGGAGGTGCAAGCACCAAAATCCATGCAGTAGTGGATGCCTATGGGTATCCCGTATATATCATGCTGAGCGAAGGACAGCGAAATGACATTAATTATGCCATTCTGGTGCTGGATCCTATTGATATAGAAGGAAGCCAGATTGTGGCTGACCGGGGATACGACAGTATTAAGCTGCTGGATTATATTTATGGCCGGAACGGAGAGCCAACGATACCATCCAGAAATGGAGCCAAATTTGAACGCCGGTGTGACTGGTGGCTTTATAAAGAGCGTCATCTGGTTGAGAAATTTTTTCTCAAACTGAAAGCTTTCCGCCGGATTGCAACACGTTATGACAAGCTGGCGTTTACTTATATGGGCTTTATTTGCCTTGCCTCAATCCTGATTTGGTTAAAATAACCAAATCCCAATAATTTTCAGACACACTCTAGTATAATGCTCCGGATAACACTGGGGACCCACACCGAAGAAATATCCGCGGTTTCCCGACAGAACCGGGGTTCCGGCCCAGGGACCGATCAGGTACATCAGCAGATTCTCCGGGTCAAATGCTCCTGTCCCTGGTTTCAAATAATCCCCGGCAAGCTTTGCCGCGATGCCACGGCAGCCCATATATTCTTCACACAGATCTGAAACATCCTCCTCGCGTCAGGTTTTTGCCTTTAAGTCAACCCAGCGGATCTTTCCACTCCATCCATACTTTAACGCTTTCATCCTATCTTTCCTCCTGATGAACTGTTGCATTGGTTCTCATTCAACTGACAGTGCTTTCTTGGGGCAGACTGCTACGCAGGCCGGACCGTCCTCGTATCCATGGCAGAGAGCGCATTTGATGATCTCCCTGCGGTCTCCCATGACCACCTTGCGGATGGGCGGGAACTTCTCAACAAAATAGGGACATGCTTTCACGCACAAGCCACATTTCCTGCACAGCTCCTTATCTATGTACCTTGCCCCGGTGCCCTGGTCGAATTTCATCGCGCCGAAAGGACACACGGCAACGCAGGACGCTGACTGGCACTGCCTGCAGACGGAGCCGTCGATCTGCTGCCGGACACAGCTTCATTTACCTTATAGATGTAACAGTTCAGATCCCCCTTGAACTGTTACCCTGGGAAAACTTTTTCCAGAGCGTCCCCCTCGGAACACCCCCGTGAACAGTAACCCTTATAGAAAAAGGGACTGCCAAAAAATCACGCCAGCACACAATATATCAAAGTAATATTCATTGAATCACCTGATATATTGTGATCTGGCCGTCATTTCCCGACAGCCCCTTCGTTATCCAGTATATACCTTATGTAAATACATTACTTCAAATAATCTCCCACCGGAGATGTGTTGTACTGTTTCTTGATTTCCAGTATGACAGAACCGTCCTCCTGCTCTGCCTCTGAGAGGATCTTATACTGCACTCTATTTTTCTCCAGCCCAGCTTTGTACTTTCTGACCTCTTCCTGAACCATCTTTTTGGCATACTCATGCTCCGCGTCTTCCTTTAACATGAAATGCAAGGTCTGTGTGATACATGCTGCTTTTACTCTTTTCATCTGCTCATCCATCTCTTTCATTAAATTGATATCAATGCCCGTCTGGCTTTAGAAAGCTGGTTTTTCTTCCTATAATAGATTTTATCCCTTTTATTTTCTAAAATCAAAGGACATTTTCCACAATTTTTCCGACAGATGTTTTTAGTAGAAATTGCCTGTCACTGGCAGTCACATTCCCAAACGGTCCATTCTTCACCCATAGCTTTTTACCTGTTGAGGAAATACGACTCCGGCATAAGCCTAACTGTTGCTTTTTCCCGTAATCTCCTGTACCTCTATCTTCCATACTGCCATGGAGTTCAACATACCTTCGGGATATTCCGGCTTCCCGGCAAAGCCGTATTTTTCCATAATCCTGTCCAGGGCCCTTGTCTGCTCCGGAAGGGTCACCAGCCTGGAAGCGGTTCCGTAGCCAATGATACTTTCGTATCTGCTGGTCCACTGACATGCAAGCTCTGCCTTTTCAATCCGGATCTCATGATCCATCTCAAAACAGACCTGAGGACTGCCCGAGAGAATCCCCGCCTTGCGTCCCTGGTTTGCCCCATGGAAATACAGGATAACCCGGCCATCCATGACCTCATAACCGAAATTAACCGGAACCACATAGGGGACCTGCTCCTCCACCATGCCCAGGCGCATGACCTCACACCGGTCCAGAATCTGAAGGATCCTTTCCTGGTCTTTAATTTCCCTGTCCTGTCTTCTCATAAGCTCCACGCTCCTATTTGATTTTTTAATGTTATATTAATCCCGGAATCCGCCTGTGTCAACTACACATACACCCTTTTGACCCGCTCTGGTAACAGTTCGGAAAAGTAGACCAAATGGAGCAGTCCGGGTACTCACGGGCAGCCGCGGAGCGTTTCCCGGGAGTACTTCCGGGCTGGCTGACCGGCCATATCATGATGGAGGACCAGGAGATCACCGGCGAACTGGTCTCTGCACGCATCTACGATATGTCTTCCGATACATCTGTGGTGGCCCCCACGCCATGGAGGATGCTTTCCGGCTCACGGCCACCCTTGTGGATGACCACTATGATGGCAGAAGCATGGGGAACGCTCTTTACGGACGGCTCCTCTATGATACCGGGGACGGCAGCAAGTAACTCAGGCCCAAATGATAGAATCCATAACAAAAACACAGTCTGTGACAACCCTTAAGAATGCCAAACTGCTACAGTCCCAACACAACACCGTAATAATTTAAAGATTATCCCCCCTGCTGCACAACACCTTCCCATCGGCTTCACAAATCTTATTTTCCATTTCCAGCAGCTCATATGCCCTCTCCATAGCTGCCGTAATATTGGCCCCCTTTCTGGTAAATCCGAATGCCCGGATGGTCTCATTGAGCAGCATTTCCCTGGGGCATCCGACGCATGTTTTGACAATACGGAACATTCCCGAAGCCAGCTCTTCCACACTGATGTGCCGGATGGGGCGTCCATCAGCCTGACGGGCCGGAACCTCTTTATACTCTGCCGGGAAGTAAAACCCTTCTTTACATAAGACTTTCTCTTGTCGTTCCAGCTTGTCCAGAAACGCCGTTACCGTTTTCTGGACCACGGAGGTCACCTTATCGCGTCCCATGACAAGACATAGTCTCTGGCAGATGATGTCATAATGTACAGGATATTCCTTCTTGATCACCAGCTCCACACTCCCTGTCATATCCGCCCAGACATCCGGATCCTCCAGATCATAAATATCCTCCAAATCATAAAGATCTTCAGAATCACCCACAATATCCATGGCCTTGACCAGCTCATCATATTGTGTGACAGCCAGCTTCTCAAAACCGTAAGGATTTTTCAGGGCTTCTTCTGTCAGAGGCTCTTCTGTGAAAATTGCTTCTGTCTCAAACAGTTTCTCCGGTTTTTCTTCTGGGGAATTGGAAATGCCTTTATTCTTCCCATATTCTGACAACGCATGTTCTATGGCAGCAATCAGTTCTTTTCCCTTTGCCTCCGGATCTGTGATCCAGTCCGCAGACCAGATATGGTACAGATTCCATCCCATCGTTTCCAGCATATCCCGTCGGAGTCTGTCCCGTTCACGGGCTGTTCTGGCAGAATGGTAGGAAGCGCCATCACATTCGATCCCCATAATATACTGCCCGCTTATACCAGGATGTCTCACCGCTATATCAATCCGGTATCCGGAACAGCCTACCTGCGTAGCCACACTGTACCCATGGCTTTCCAGGAACCGGCACACGGCCTTCTCAAATGCGCTATGCTCCCCCTCTCCCTCCTCTTCTTTTTCAGGGGCTGACGGGCCATTCATCGCAAAATCAATATATCCCTTCAGAAGCTTCGGCCCCTCAGATCTGATCCGGTTCACATCGATATCTCCGGGAAGAATCGATCCGACAAGCTTTACATTATACTTTCCACGTGTAATCGCCACATTCAGACGTCTCTCCCCTCCTGACAATCCCAGGGGACCAAACTGCATTTTCATGACACCCTTAGAATCTCTCGCATATCCGATGCTGAAAATGATGGTATCCCGTTCATCTCCCTGGACATTTTCCAGACTTTTGATAAAGAACGGCTCCTGGCATTCCTCATTAAAAAATGGCTCAAAATCAGGAAGCTGCATCCGTCTGCTTCTGACCGCTGCATCAATGGCCTGCTGCTGGACTTCACCAAAGGTACTGTTATCAGGCGAAGCTCTGACTTCTCCGCAGCATCGGTAGCCACGGTCAGGAATCTCAGGCCCATCCCCCCGGTGGCGGGACCAACCATGACTCCGTCCACCATCTGGTCAAATGCAAAATCATATTTGCCATAGCGGTATTTTCTGGCAGTATAGATATCACCGAAAATTATATGCGCTATATGCTCCACGATATTGGCAGTATCTACCGGTATATTCTTGATATCCCTCTGAATGTCCTGCTCTTCATCAGTGAGGAAATTATAGGTGTCTCCGGTCCTTCCGATATAGTTCTGGCTCATCAGACGGCCAAGGGATTCTCTCACCTTTTCCCTCAGGGTGATCTTGTCGGAACGGATATCATCTGCCATGAGGATCACAATACCTTCTGCATCATAAGGAACTGATAGGGCACAAAGGGATAGTTGACAGCGAATTCATTTGGCCCGCTGTAGCCCCTGATATCCAGGACAGCGTTGGTAAAGGTGAAAAGATTCCGCAGAACAGAATCATTTTTCCCATACAGATGCTCCAGGGCTTCCTCTGCTTCCGGCTTTTTCTTCAGGATACGCTTCTGGATCACCTCGTCCGCCGAGGAGGAGGAAAGGCTCAGACGGGACTTGAACCGGGCCTGGATCCGGGAAAATTCATCTGCACGGACCTTGATGATCTCGTCAATGGCCTCCTGACCGGTACACATGACCCACACCCTTCCGCCGCATTCACTGCCGATTTTCTCGATGATGGACTGCAGATTCAGGAGCATGTCCGTATCTGTGCCCACATACTGTCCCACCTCGTCGATCATGAACAGCAGCCAGAAGTCTCCTGGCCTGGTATCCACGTACGCCCTGATATCCGCCACCAGGGAAGCGATGGAAAAGTCCACTTCCGTCTTATCATGAAACCACCGTTTCGCGTCCTCCTCGCTCATGCCCAGGACCTCCACCAGGGTCGGGACAATATAATTTCCGTTAAATGCAATGGCCTTTCTCTGATCCACCCAGGGCTTGCCCTTCTTCTGCTCAAATACCCGGCGGAATTCCTCTGTCCTGCCCTGCTGCTCTATGTACTGCTCCAGCATGGCGACTTTCAGATTTTCACCATAAAATCCCAGATGGGTGTAGAACATCTTGGCAAAGACACGGAGCACCGCGGTTTTGTCCTTATGGATAGAGCCCTCTATATCGATATTGAAAAGGATCGTCTCGGTCTGGCCGCGGGTGGATTTGTCGATGAGCATAAATGTCCCCGGGTCATCCTGGAATTTCTGGCGGAACATTTCTACCGTGGATACTCCGCCTATCTTTCTGTTCTCCAGAATATATGAGAGCATTTTCAGAAAATGGGATTTACCACTTCCGAAAAACCCGGATATCCAGACACCGATATCCGCGGTAGGTGTATCAAAGGCTTCACTGTAGTAATCAAAAAAACTGATGAAATGCTTCTTCAGTTCCCTGGTAATGACGTATTCTTTTACTTCCTGCCAGACAACATCCCCTGAATTCTGGTCTACCTTGATTACCCCATTGATGGGTCTGTTGATGTCCTCGGCAAACATGTCACGGATTTTCATAGATGGTCTCCTTCCCTTAAGAGTGTATCCGTCTGAACGGCGACCTCATATTATGTTAAATGCCCGGTAATAATCATTGGGCTGCAATCTGTCAAACAGCTTCAGGCGGTACCCGTCAAACTCCCCAGGATACATAACCAGAATCGGTATATCTGAAAAATATGGCTGCAGGGCCTCCAGAAGGCTGTGGATCCGCATAAATGGAAACACGTTGCCTACACCCGTAATCAGCAGGACATCTCCTGGCATATGGGGTTCATACTGGATTTTTTCTATGAATTCCCTCTCTCTGACTGCCCAATGAAGCTGCTCCAGCAGGAAAGTCCTGCCATCTGATTCTTCCATCCCGGGAATCGCATCCAGAATATCCATCTCTTCACAAACAGACAAAAAGATCCTGTAAAGATTGCATTCGATCAGATGGCAGACCAGGGACTGATCTGACAGAATCTGTCTGGTGAAATGCTGCACGGTCATCTCTTCTGCCGCGTCGTAACAGAAGATGCGGATATTCACCTCATTGCTCAGGCCCTTTCCCTCCAGAAACTCCGGTTCCTGGATCAATTGCCGGAGCTTATCAAGACGCTCTTTCATATCACTCATAAGTCACGATCCTCTCTACTCACCCCAGCGAAAAGCAGTTGAACGCAGGCAAAGCCGCCTCATCATGATTGCTGCGGATCGCCTGCTCCAGAACCGGATTCAGCCATACAGGATTCAGATGGTCTGCTCTGCAGGTGTCAAGATATTCATTCTCCACCAGAATTCTTGCCAAAACCTGCTTAAGCTTGGATACGGTCGAATCACTCCATGCAGCCACCCAGCTGTCCTGCTCCTGCAGGCGGATAAAGAATATGTGAAAATCCATCCTTCCAAAGGCCGTCTCTTTCAACCGGTACTTTTCTCCGATCACTGTGATCATAAAATCCCAGACCATACGGTACTGCTTCATCATGGCATACAGACAGATCTGCTTTGCCGTCTGGGAGGACTCTCTCACCAGCGCCTGAACCAGTGCATCATTCTCCATCGCCTTCAGCCGGTGAAGGCAGGCCAGAGCAATCCGCTTCACCGACTTCTCTGCAGGATACTGAAACAGGTTTTCCTGAAGAATTCTGGCTATGATTTCTTCCTCAGACAAGCCTTCGCACATGAGGCCGGCTGTAATGCGCGTTTCATGGAATAGGAATTGTTCTCTTGTAAAGGATGCACGGTATGGGCTGGAATTCATCAAAACGTCTGTAGTCTTATTGAGCATCTTGTCCCTCGCCTTTTTATTGTATAAAGCACAGACCTTTTTCTGTCGCAGGTTTTAAGGCTTTAAAGCCGGATTTTGCTGTTAGCAAAAAAGTATACTTTCCTGTGATTGCCTGCCATTATCTGGTCTGTTGATAGATTTCCGCCCGGTAGCGGAATGTTGAGAATGGCATCTGACATGCTTTCGCCGCCTCCGTGCCAGTGATTTCCCCTGATTTCCAGAGATGATAGGATTCATGGAAATTTTCCGGAAGCGGCATTGGCGGCCTTCCGAAACGGACGCCCCGAGCCTTTGCCGCCGCGATTCCCTCTGCCTGACGCTGGCGGATATTGACACGTTCATTTTCCGCCACAAAAGACAGTACCTGCAGGACGATATCACTGAGAAAGGTTCCCATGAGATCCTTTCCCCTCCGGGTATCCAGAAGCGGCATATCCAGCACCACAATATCAATCCCTTTTCCTTTCGTAAGGATCCGCCACTGTTCCAGGATCTCTTCATAATTACGGCCCAGCCGGTCAATACTCTTTATGTAGAGGAGATCATCCTTTCTGATGCGTTTCATCATCCTCTTGTAGGACGGGCGGTTGAAATCCTTTCCCGACTCCTTGTCAACAAAAATGTTCTTCTCCGGAATCGATAATTTCTGAAGGGCATCCAGCTGCCTGCTCTCGTTCTGATCATAACTGCTTACCCGGATATAACCATACGTACTTATCATACATGCCTCCTTTCCTGCATATGGCAGGTTGTTTCCTTGTAACAGTCCAGACGTCCCGAACCGTTACATTCCCTTTTGTCACAATAAAATAATAGCCCAACTGGAATAGATTTCCATGCCGGACTATTATCATTGCCATCTGCAACTATGGGATTCCATGTATTACCTGAAGCTTCCTGGTTTTATGTTACAGTTTTACATCATTGTATCATCTCTTAGGACCTCTGCCAAACTGATTTTTCGTACATTTTGCCACGCAAGATAATACGCCAGCGCCACGGAGCCTAAAATAGCCGCCATAAAGAGAAAAACCGGAACCAGCGGCGCCTCTGCCATGAACACTCCCACCTCAAGATAGCTCATCTTCAGCATATACCCTGTTGCAATGATCACCAGGGGAAGACTGATCAAAACCGGTCTGCCTGCAATGACCAGAGCCTCTATACAGAACATCTTTTTAAGCTCCCCGGGCGTCAGCCCCACTGACATATATCTTGCAAATTCCCGTTTCCTCTGGCGCACGAATCCCAGGGTATTGGAAAACACATTGCCAATGCCAATAACCGCAAGGAGGATGCAAAAGCCTCCAAATATCGCCATCATCCCCTGGATCTGTCTGTTATTTGTTTCATATTCCTGGATACGGTTTTCGCATTCTATGGTATATGCTCCGCTGACAAGCCGGCCTATCTCATCCTGAAGCTGATTCAGTTCCTCCAAAGACGCGTTCTCTCTGCCCCGGACACAGATATAAGTGTCTTCTTCCATTCCTCCTGTCTTTCCCTTTATCTCTTTCCATAAAGATACCGGGATAAAATGCACCAGCTCATAATAGTCAAGGGTCGCGTATTCCTCCCTTAAAGCAGGGACTTTATCTGTGTAAGCAAGGACTGGTATCCTGGCTTCCCTTTCCTCTTTTTCGCCGTATGCCATGGAGGTGTCCCCATCGGCGTCTTCCCTCATACCTGACGGTCTCAAAACACTTACAGCGTTTTCCCCTTTTACATAAGGCACATAATCCGGATGCCTGAAATCCGGATTGGTCACATCCCGGATCTGGTTCAATATGACTGCCCCATCCGTCCGCGGCGCGGCTCCGATCTGTTCACAGTAAGCCTGAAAACTGTTATCATCCAGTATGACTATGGGGGCATTTACCAGCCATCCGCCATCCGTCTGTGTTACATTGAAAGCTTTGGAAAATCCCCCAAAGGCTTTCATTTCTTCGCTTATTTCTTCCTCTGCAACCACCCTCTCTGCATCTGCCTTTTGATACACAATGGCGCTCTCCAGCCCGCTTATGGCCCGGATCAGATCGGTTTCTTCAAACGTATCCACATCCACGTCCTTTATGGTAACCATTATATCCCATACTCCCTGGTACCTTTCAAAATAGGTTTCTCTTGTACTGATTCCAGAAAGAGCAAAGAAACACTGCATAATCGAAAATGCCAGAAACGCAAATATAAGGGATAAGGATGCTGTCCGCAGGGCTTTTTGCTGTGCTTTCAGGGCATTGCCTGCCAGTTCTCCTTCCACTCCAAACAGCAGGGCAGGTAAATAAGAATTTTTCCTGCGTTTTAACTGTAATTCGCCAGTATTTCTGATTGCCTCAAGGGGTGTCAGCTTACTTAATTTTCTGGCTGGAAGCCATGCGGAGATCCATATAGTTATAATTGTTACAAGCAATGTCAAGACCAGAACCAGGGGATGGTAGCCGAAGACCGACTCATATCGTCCCGGGATACCGCTGCCCAGCAAAGCATTTACCATTTTCAAAAGTCCCATACTGCCTGCGATCCCTGACAGAGTCCCAAGGATAACCGGCACTGCGCAAAGAGTTCCCGCTTCCTGCAAAAGACAGGTCCGGATCTGCTTTGGCGTAGCTCCAATACTTGAAAATATGCCAAACTGATGAATCCGCGCGTTCATGGATACTGCAAAGGAATTGTGGATAATCACAATCAGCGAAAATGAGGCCAGAAGTGTTATCAGTATAAACATGGGAAACAACAGCCTGGGAGCCGTATCACTGGAATCCCGGATCAGGTACATGGCCAGAAGTTCATAATTATATATGATTTCTTCCGGCGGGGTTTTTATCTGCTGGGCAATATGTGGTATGTCTGAAAAAACACGCTTCATGTCTTCAAAATAAATATCCAATACTGGTCTGGTTTCCTTATGCCCTTTTTCGTTTACTATAGCATCCTTTTCTATGACATCCTTTACATTGGCAAAATTTTTGACAGCTTCTATATCTTCCTCTGAAAATTCTCCAATGATCCGGCTGTGCCAATTGCCTTCCTCTTGTTCAATCCGCTCAACCTCATATTTCCAGGCATTATAAAACAGCCCGCACAGCAGGGATAAAAGCAGGGCCGAAATAAATGCCGCTATCACCACGGCCATACTGGAGGAACGGTTGTTTTTAATATAATCAGATGAATAATCCTTCCACATATCCATTACCTCCGCCGTTCGTCACTGACAATCCGCCCATCTTCAACCGTTATAATACGCTCGGCCTCCAGAGCCACCTTTTCATCATGGGTAATCAGTAAAATGGTCTGCTCCAGATTGCGGCCAGCCAGCTTCAGCATGTCCACAATCTCTTTGGAATTTTTCTGGTCCAGATTCCCGGTGGGCTCGTCCGCCAGAAGCAGGGCCGGACGGTAGATCAGGGAACGCGCAATCGCCGCCCTCTGCTGCTGTCCGCCGGATAACTGGCTCGGCAAAGCCTCCAGCTTATCTGCAATACCAAGGGCTCCCACAACCTTCTGGAAATATTCCTGATTGGGCTTTTTCCTGTCAAGGGCAAGAGGCAGGAGTATATTTTTCCGCACCGTAAGGGTGGGAATCAGGTTATAAAACTGATATACAAGCCCGACTTTTCTGCGCCGGAAAATTGCCGCCTGGGTCTGGTTCAGTGTGGAAAGGTCTGTTCCCTCTATCATAACCGTTCCTTCTGTGGGCTTATCCACAGTGCCGATAATATGCAGCAGAGTGGACTTGCCGGAACCGGATGCTCCCACAATAGCCACAAATTCCCCCTTGCTGACTGACAGGTCAATCCCGTTTAAGGCTGTTACCTGATTTTCCCCTGAGCCATATACCTTCCTGACACCCTCACATTTTAAAATCTCCATGTTTGATTTCTCCTTTCATTTGCATGCCTGTTTCCCGGGGCATCCCTGGACATTCCCGCAGATGTTTCATCCGCCTGCATGTTTTCGCGGGAACTGGGCTTGCAGCTTTTACAGTAAACCCCCATATCAGCCTTGCAGATACCACCATGAATGAAAGAGGGTTTACTTTGAGCCTCCGGCGGATGCACACAAAATGCCAAAAACAAGCATTTTGGCGCTGGTACGGACAGCGCAGCAGGTGCGCTGTCCTACTTCGAGAATTTGATACTTTTATAAAAACAATATAGCAAATGAAAGTTACAACTCAGTGACTGTAGAAACGAATTTCAAAAAGTGCGCCGCCGTCAGGCTTATTTTTTGCCTGTATGGTTCCGTTCTGACGTTCAATCACCTCTTTTGACAAAGCCAGCCCGATCCCAATACCACCCCCGCCTGCGTTCTGACCCCGGTAAAACCGTTGAAAAATGTGAGGAATATCTTCTTTTGCAAACCCTTCTCCATCATCCCATATCAGAATTTCTGTATAGAGCGGATTCTTCCCATAGGAACAATGAACCGTTCCCCCGGGATTGTGTTCCATACAGTTTTTCATCAGATTCATCACTGCCTCCATGGTCCAGTCCGGATCCACGATGACCAGCATCTCCCCCAGCTCTGGTATATCAACAGAAGTGCAGGAGCTGACAAACAGCTCCTGAAGGTTGTCCGCCGCAAGAACAAGAAGGGTAAACACATCTACTTCATCCCTTTGTAAAAGGAGCGTTCCCGCATCAATCCTGGACAAGACCAGCAAAGCCTCCTCCAGATGAGTCAGCCGCGCAAGCTGTTTCTCTACCTGCTCCAGATATTTACAATGAGCATCCATGGCCGCAGGCGATTCAGGACCAGGGATGCCAGGTGCGCCCGCCATACGTCCATCCTCTGGCGGCACGCCTACCTGCTGGACCCACAAGGGTTTACTATTCAGGTTCTGCTTCATCATCTGGACAGACAGGGAAATGGCCGTAATCGGCGTTTTGATCTGATGTGCAATATTGGACAGATTTTCCGCAAACTCATTCCTTGCCTGCACCGCTGAGTCCTTCGTCTGATAAAGAAATGTCACCGTCTTATATATCTCATCTTCCAGTTTGGAAAAATCATCCTCTCCGGAAGCAGAGAGAACGGGTGCCTTTCCGGTATTCACATTTTCCAGATACTCCGTCAATGCCCGGATTCGCAAGGCTTCCATTTTATTCCGGTACAAAAAAGTAAAAATAAAAAGCAAAATCCCTGTCACAAATCCCGTTGCCGCAAACCAGACATTCTGCCCGCAGGCAGAACCTGAAAAATCAGAAATACGGTATCCCCATGCAGACAACACATCCTCTTCCGGCACTCTGTCAGCATTTCCTTCCGTATAGGCCTTTAATGCTGCAGAAATTATATTTTTTGTTTCCGGCTCCTGCTCCACCACTTTGCCGCAGATTACATTTAACAGATCAAACTGAAGCCGGCTGTAATGGTAAGCAGCAGACAAGACAGAAACAGCAGCCGCAATCAGGCTGACAGATACTACAAACCCCAAAGTGGCCAGCATATTTTTTTGTCCGCTCATATGGTATCCTCCATGCGATAGCCTACACTTCTGACGGTTTTCAGACACTTTGGCTGGCAAAGCTTATCCCGCAGCCGTTTCATGGTAACTGTTAATGTATTATTGTTCACATAATTTCCCTTTACATCCCACACCTGCTCCAGGATCTTTTCCCTGGTAACCGTCTTTCCCTTGTTTTTCATCAGATACAAAAGCAGCTGATATTCTGCTTCACTTAAATGTATCTCCTCTGAATGGCAGGAAACCGTATGGCGGTTTAAGTCAATCATGATCCCGTCGCAGGAAAGATACTGCCTGGCCACATGACCGGTTCTGCGAAGCAACGCCTGAATCCGTGAATACAATACCTCCAGCTCAAAGGGCTTCACCACGTAGTCATCCGCACCATTTTTAAAACCCGCAACAATATCTGCGCAGTCTCCGCGAACCGTAAGAAAAATAACGGGCAGCTCTTTCCATTTGCTGCGAATCCACTGGCACAGGCTGTCCCCGCGGCCATCCGGCATGTTCCAGTCCAATAGAACAAGGGCAGGAACGCGCTCCTTTAATAACTGCCTTGCCTGTGCAAGCGTCACACAGACCGTTACCTTAAAATGCTTCTGTTCCAGATATTCTTTTACAATAAATGCAATATTGGGATCATCTTCAATATAATACAGATCAACCACAGCCAGTTTTCCGTCCTTCCTTCGTATTTGTTACAGTTCACGGGGCGGGGAAAACTGGACGAAAACAGACGTCAAGCTCGCTT
>CAJTOW010000106.1 GCA_910577655.1 uncultured Lachnospiraceae bacterium
TGAAGCTCCCCGCCGGAGAGCTCCCCGGGAAACCGCCCAAGCCACGCCCTCTGGATACCAAAGGCTTCCAGCATATCCTCCTGGAGCATACCGCTCTCTTCCAGTACACGCTTTAACCGCCAGCGGGGATTGACAGCCTTCTCAGGGTGCTGGCAGACCAGCTGGACAGGACAGATTCCCTTTGACGGCAGGGGCCTGTCATTCAGCAGAATTTCCCCTCTTGCCGGTCTCAGATAGCCTGCCAGAAGCATGGCAAGAGTCGTCTTCCCATAGCCGCTTGGGGCAAATACAGACAGACATTCCCCTCTGTCAACCCTCAGGGTGCAATCCTCCAGGATCCATGGCTGCTTCGGATCATACCGGAAATATATCTTTCTGGCCTCAAGCGCCATAGAAACACCTCACTTCCCCGCCCCGGATCTGACGCACCGGCGGTACGGCACGGATACATTGTTCTGTTTTACGGGGACACCGGGGCGAAAACAGGCAGCCCTCCGGCAGATCACCGGCGTAAGGCTGAAATCCTTCAACAGGCTCAAATCCATTTTGCGGCAGCGCTCTCCACAACGCCTGGGAATAGGGATGCCTCAGCCTGCCAGGCCCCTGCTTAAAATCCCATGCCGGCGCTGTCTCCACGGTAGTTCCTGCATAAAAGACGGCAACCCTGTCCGCGAACTCAAAAGCCAGATCAATATCATGGGTGATCAGGATGACCGCCTTTTTCTGGTCTGCCATCTCCCTGAACATCCGCAGCGCTTCCAGCGCCTGTTCCAGGCTCATGCCTGGCGTCGGCTCGTCGGCGATCACAAGCCCTGCACCTGTAAGCAGGGCCGTTGACACCAGGACACGTCTTGCCATACCGCCGGAAAGCTGGAATGGATAAAGCTGTTCTGTCTGATCCGGAAGCCCCAGACGCTTAAAAAACCCCTTCCGTCTTGCTGTGGGCAGGGGCCTTCGGTGTCCGTCGGCCTGGGCGCCCACCTTCATCAGGGGATCCAGATATGTGACGGACTGGGGTACCAGCGCGATCTGGGTTCCCCTAAGCTGCTTCTGCCTTCCGGGTGTCAGCTCCTGCCCCCTGTAGTAAAGATGCCCGCATACGGTAGCATTGTCCGGCAAAAGCCCTAAGACAGCCGAGGCCAGCAGACTCTTTCCCGAACCGGAGGAACCGGCCACGGCAACGATCTCACCAGGATATACGGTAAGATACAGATCTGAAATGACCTGGAGATCTGTCTGCTCCAGACCATGGTCATACATACGGAAGGAAACCGACAGACCATGTATTTCCAATAAAGTTTCCCTTTTTTGTTCCATAAAAGCTCCTTATACGTAACAGATATTCCCCTGAGCGGTTACCCTTATACACCATTCACGCCCTGATACATCCTTTCATTCCTGAGCACTCCACGGATCCAGGATCATCCTGAGATTCTCCCCCAGCCGGTCCACCAAAAGGACCACCAGCACCAGGGTAAGCCCGGGCAGCACCGCTGGCCACCACATCCCGGTCGAGATATAGCCCATGCTTTCGGCCAGGATGATGCCGATGGCAGGCTGTTCCGGCGGCAGTCCGAAGCCCAGGAATGAAACCGATGCTTCATGGAGAATCGCGTGAGGAAACAGAAGAACCAGTCCTACCACAAACTGGGGAACCAGATGGGGCAGCAGGTGATGTACCAGGATCCAGCCGCCGGATTTCCCCAGCTTGCGGGATACGGCTATATACTGCCGGGAACGAAGCTGCAGAACCTCACCCCGGATCAGACGTGCAAGGCTGCACCAGTGTGTAGCCGCAATCCCGGCCAGCAGCCCCTTTAGCCCCCGGCCCATGACAAAGGAGATCAGGATCACAAGCACCGTATGGGGAACGCTCATGACCAGGTCAATGACCCAGTTGATCAGGGCATCTGCCTGCTTAGAACCGGTAGCTGCGGCTATACCCACCAGAACCGCGGCCACACCGCTGATGCCGGAAGCAGCCGTTCCCACGGTCATGCTGACCGTCATCCCTTTCAGGGTACGCAAAAATAAATCGCGCCCCAGGGCATCGGTTCCAAAGGGATGAGCCAGGGATGGGGGCTGCTTCGCATTGAGGAAGCTTCCGGTCACCGCTTCATCCGGGATCAGCATTCCCAGAATACAGAAAACCGCCAGAACGACTGCCAGAAATATGGTCAGTATCACAACCCTGGTACGGCGGTTTAATTTTCTCATTTTTCCACCTCCTCATATCTGTGGATCCACAATCCCGTAAAGCAGATTTGCCAGCATGTTGCCCACAGCCACAAATAACGCGGAAAACAGTGTCACCCCCAGCAGCAGAGGTACATCCGAATTGAGACCTGCGGCAGCGGCAGCACTTCCCAGACCAGGATAGCTGAACACATTCTCTGCCATGACCGAACCGCCGAAAAGCTCCGCAAAAGAGGAAAACTGCAGTGTCAGTGCAGGAAAAAGTATATTCCTCAGCCCATGGCGCCAAAGGATCGTCCATTTCCCCTCCCCTCTGGCCCGGGCAAACAGGACATAGTCGCTGTTCAGAACATCCACCAGCTTCTGACGGGTATGGAGGGCGATATTGGCAAAGGACATAAAGCTCAGGGTAAAGGCCGGAAGTACCAGATGATGAAGCCTTTCCCAGATGGTCACATTATCCTTAAGCACTCCAATAGGACTGGAAAAGCCAACAGGAAACCATTTCAGCCATACAGAAAACACCAGAAGGAACACCAGCCCCAGCCAGAATGTGGGAACGGAGCTAAGCAGATAGCACAGCTTTTTCAAAAACCGGTCCGGCAGCTGCTCCCGGTACATCCCCATGATGCAGCCGAAGAAAAAACCGGCCCCGCCAGACAGTATCCATGCACAAATCATCAGTGCCAGGGAATTGAAAAACCGTTCCCGGATAATGGCGGCAACCGGCCTGCGGTACAAGACGGATTCCCCCAGATTTCCCCTGGAAAGCTCCGTCATCCAGTGAATGTAGCGTTCCACTGGCGGCTCGTTGACTCCCCAGTACTCCTCTATCTCTATCCGCTGTTCCGGGGACACGGCAGTTCCCAGACCCAGGATATACTGCCCTACCGGATCCACCGGCGATGCCATAACCAGCACAAAGGTCAGGATGCTTATGGCCAGCAATAAGGTCAGGTTCCTGAAACCATATGTAACAAGGATGCGGGGCAGCCGTATGATCACTTCTTTCCTGTCCATATGCTTATTCCACCCAGACCCACTCATGCAGGTTCTGGATCAGCGGAAGGCCATGTCCATGGCCATGAACCGGCTGCTCCCCGATGGAGAGACCGTCACGGACATAGGTGACATGATCCAGATTCACGATCCATACCCATGGGCATTCCCCCCGCATTGAGGTGCCTGTGGTGCCGTCCCACTGCACCTTCCGCCAGTTTTCGTTGGCCTCCTCAACCGTCAGGGCTTCCATGGCTGCCGTAAGATAACCGTCCGTCCTGTCACTCTGGTAACCCTCCGGATTGTAGAAATCATCCAGAAGAGCTCCTCCGGAACGGTACAAATAGTAGGTTTCATTGGGAATCGCCGACCCCCAGCCCATCATGACCGCTTCGGAGAACATACGCCGGGTGATCTCATCCCAGCTGGTGCCCTCTACATGAATCTGGATACCGATTTTCTTCACCTGCTCTGCCGCTGCCATAGCAACCGCCTGACGTACCGAATCGCCAGAAGGATACACGCAGGAAAACTCCGCCTTCAGACCATTCTTTTCCACGGTACCGTCCCCGTCTCCATCTGCCCAGCCTGCATCTGCCAGCAGCTTTTTCGCATATTCCACATCTGTCTCAATCACAGCATCAGGATTGTTCCAGGGCATACCATCATTTTCCGAGTAGGCAGGCCTGCCGAAACCATTGAGCACCACATCGGCAATCTGCTGACGGTCAATGACATAGGCAATGGCCTGACGGATCTCCCTGTTGCAGGTTACATTATTTCCTACAGGCGCCCCGGTTTCTGTCGTTCTCCCTTCATCCGGCAGAACAGGCAGGGTAAAGCCCCGGTTGTCAGCGGACACAAATGCTTCCACATGATACCCATCCACCTCTGTCCTGCCCAGGGTGGCTGAGGAATATGCCACATCTACCTCTCCTGCCTGGACAGCAGCCAGGGCAGCATCCTCGGACATGAAGACAACCGTTACATGGCTGATGGCAGGAACACCGCCATAGTAATCCTCATTGGCGGTAAAGACAATCTGTTCCTGGGCCTTCCATTCCACAAGCTTATAAGGCCCCGACCCTATAGGATTTGTACCATAATCCTTACCATAGGCGTGTTCAGGTACAATGCCGACGGATGCAAGGGTATTAAGGAAAATGGAGGCAGGCCTGGACAAGGTGATCACAACCGTCGTATCATCCCGGGCAACCGCATGTTCCATATAAGTCAGATCCACCGATCCCATGGCATCCCTGGCCGTTTCCAGGGTAAATGCCACATCAGCGGCAGTCACCTTCTCCCCGTCGGTGAACCTGGCATCATCACGGATGGTAAATGTCCAGGTAAGGCCATCCTCAGACAGCTCATATCCTGTGGCCAGATCATTCTCAAAAGTCAGATCTGCGGTATATTTTACCAGGGTGCTCTGGACAATAGGGGAATTGCCATGTCCCCACCCCTTAGTCGGATCCAGCGTCTCAGGCTCGGAGCCGATGGCGATGACCACGCTGTCCTTAGAACCCTCCGGCCCACGGCTGCCGCAGGCCGTCATGACAGACACAACAGCTGCCGCCAGAAGCACTAGCCGTATTCTTCTAATATTCATGTATTTCAACCCTTTCAATGCCATTACAGTCTCTGTCCGGTCACCAGCAGCGCTGCTTCGGAAATGCTTATGCCCCTCTCTTTTGCAATGCGTGCCAGATCCTCATGCTCATATTTTCTGCGTTCCGCGCCGTATCCGGAGGAAATCTTGCAGCGTACTGCACCATAAGGCGTCTCCAGAGTCTCAATCCGGCGGTCCAGCACATAGCGGCGAAGCCTGTTTTCCCGTATACCAATGGTAGTGGTATACTTGAACATGTTCTCAATCATAGTCTCCTTATCTGCCTCATGGCACATGACATGGATGAGAACACCGGGACGGGACTTTTTCATGCCGATAGGCACCGTATACACATCCAGGGCGCCGGCAGCGAACAGCCGGTCCATGGCAAAGCCTATGGCTTCCCCTGTCATGTCGTCCACATTGCAGCCCAGCTCACAGATCTCATCCTCTGCCTGACCGGATTCTCCAAGCATCGCCCGGATACAGTTTGCCGCCTCAAAATCCTTTTTGCCCATGCCGTATCCCACAGCCCTGGTTCTCATGACCGGCATACTGCCGAATCCGGTTGCAAAATACTTCAGCAGCGCAGCGCCCGTAGGGGTGCACAATTCCCCCCTCACCGAGCCTCCGTAGACGGGAACGCCCTGGAGAATAAACGCCGTGGCCGGCGCCGGAACCGGAAGAATGCCGTGGGCACACCGGACCTGACCGCTGCCCACATGAACCGGAGACACAACTACCTCATCCGGAGCCAGACGGTCCATCAGCAGACACACAGCTGCAATATCAGCAACCGCATCCATGGTCCCCACCTCATGGAAGTGAATCTCTGTCACCGGGACACCATGGGCATGGCTCTCCGCTTCCGCAATCAGACTGTATACTGCCATGACATCCTCCTGTACCTTTGCCGGCAGAGAAAGGTGTCCGCGTACGATATGTTCAATATCATGAAGGCTGCTGTGGTGATGGCTTCCGGCATGGCCGTGACTGTGGCTATGGTCATCGGCATATTCATGGCTGCAGACATGGCCATGATCATGGCCGTGGGCATACTCGTGGCTGTGACCATGGCCGTCGGCATGTTCATGACTATGGCTGTGGCCATGGTGATCACAGCTTTCTTCCTCCTCACCATTTATAGTAACCGCCATATGGGTTCCGGTAATGCCGCATTTCACAGACGCCTCCCTCTCAAACCGTACACCGGGAATCCCAAGTGCATTAAGCTCCTCCACAAATCCATCAGGATCCGGCAGCAGCTCCAGCAAAGCCGCCGCCAACATATCGCCGGCCGCTCCCATTCCACATTCCAAATACAATGTCTTCAATTTTCCACCTCCTTCACATTCACATAACTGACAGCAGTTCAGATACCCTGTAAGCCATCATGGCATCTGTCTGTCGAAAACCGCCTGTCTGGCCTGCTGCCATGATTGATCATATTAGCCAGATATCCCGCACCGAAGCCGTTGTCGATATTGACAACAGACACACCGCTGGCGCAGGAATTCAGCATAGACAAAAGTGCCGAGAGACCGCCAAAGGATGCCCCATAGCCGACGCTGGTGGGGACAGCAATAACCGGGCAGTCCGCCAGTCCGCCCAGTACACTGGCAAGGGCCCCCTCCATTCCTGCGATGGCAATGATCACACTGGCACTCATAATCTCATCCAGGTGGGCCAGGGTCCGGTGAAGTCCGGCAACCCCCACATCATACAGACGTACCACCTGGTTTCCAAGAACAGCCGCCGTCACCGCGGCCTCTTCCGCCACCGGAATATCACTTGTACCTCCTGTAGCTACAAGAATCGTCCCGGCCCCGTCAGGGGCCGGCATCTCTCCGATGACTCCACAGCGGGCCTCCTTGTAATAATTCATTGGATGCTCTTTTCCCACGATCTGGGCAGCCTCCTGGGCAAGGCGGGTAATCAGAATGGATTTCTGCCCGTTTTCCAGCATCGTCCCCACGATCCCTATGATCTGTTCCGGCGTTTTGCCAGCGCCATAGATCACCTCCGCCGTTCCCTGGCGCAGCTTCCGGTGCATATCCACCTTTGCATAGCCGATATCCTCAAAAGGTTTCGTCTTCAGCTTCAGAAGCGCGTCATCAATGGAAATACTTCCGTCGCTGACCCCCTCCAGCAGCCTTCTCATATCTGTATTCATCCTCTCACCTCCAGATCCAGTGAAACGGTTTTGTAATGCTCCTTCAGTTTTATCAGAATATCCTGGCGATGCTCCAGCAGACGCCCCAGCTGCGCCTTGTGCAGCTGCAGGCGTGCATGTCCCTCCTGGGAACGCACACGGAAATCCGCAAAACCCAGGGAAAACAGGTAATCCTCTGCCGCTTCCGTAGCAGACAGCTTCGCGGCAGTGATCGCTTCCCCAGCCGGAATCCTGGTGGCAAGGCAGGCATACGCCGGCTTGTCCCAGGTAAACAGACCTGCCTCCCTGGAAAGCTGGCGGATCTGTGATTTTGTCAATCCCCATTCCCGCAGCGGAGACCCCACAGCCAGCTCTTCCAGAGCCCGCATCCCCGGACGGTCACCGGCATCATCGGAAGCATTGGTCCCGTCCAGAATGACTTTAAACCCATCCTCCCTGGCAGCATCCAGGATAGCACCAAAAATTGCCTTTTTACAGTAATAGCACCTGTCAGACGGATTTGCACTCACACCGGGAACGGAAAGAACATTCAGCGTAAGCACCTCCATATCCGCCCCCAGCACATCCGCCAGACGACGTGCATCCTCCAGCTCAAACTCCGGCTGGAATTCAGATTTCACATAGTAGGCTTTCACCCTCTCCGCGTACTTTACTGCCACATAAAGTAAATAAGCCGAATCCACCCCGCCGGAAAAGGCAATCCCCGCCTCCGGCACCTGTTTAAAATACTCCTGTATATTCACATCATCACCTCCATGGCAAAAAAATAAAGCCCACAGATCCCCTTCTGGAGCTTTGTGTGCTTTCCTGGCATACGATTTATAGATATATAAATGTATTTCTTCTTAAAAAACGCTTCTGCGTTGTTGCTGGCAGCTTCTGCTGCTGTATGTATTATACATGACTCAGAGGAAAAGTCAATACCTGTTCATGTTCTTCTCTGGTCATTCATAGACTGATAGTAACCGTTCAGACAGACGGCAAACCGGATAAAAAAGTGTGTTGCAAACCCGCTTTCTTATCCGGTTTGACATCGGACGGACGCCCGGGGCTTCTTGTCCCTGAGGTTTTTCGGTGGCAGGAAGATGGCCCGTCTGGACAGTAACAGCTGACATCACCCAACAACAGGAGGCCCGTCTATGGAAAACCAGAAACTGGAAAATTCTTTGAATCTGGCTCTGGATACCAGCCAGGAGGAACGGGAGGCTTCCCGGGAGCTGAATGTGGGGTTTAACCCTGACAGCCGTACCTGGGAACTGATCGTCAAATATTCCGGGAGTCTGGATCCGGTCCGCGACATGGGGATTCAGGTAGAGGAGATGCGCAATGAGTATGCCATTCTGGTGGTCCCTGAGCATCTTATTGACCAGGTGTCTGCCCTTCCCCAGATCGAATATGTCGAAAAACCCAAAAGGCTGTTCTTCGCCATCAGTCAGGCCAGAGCCGTCTCCTGTGTAAATATCCTCCAGGAAAATCCCTACAGCCTGACTGGCCGGGGAATCCTGATGGCAGTACTGGATTCCGGGATCGACTATTTTCATGAAGATTTCCGGAATGCAGACGGGACTACCCGGATCCTTCTGCTGTGGGACCAGGTGCTGGACAGGATCTTTACTTCGGAGGAGATCAATGAAGCCTTAAAGACCGGAAGCCGGAGTCAGGCCAGATCCCTGGTGCCCTCTGCCGACTTAAGCGGACACGGAACCTCTGTGGCCGGGATCGCAGCAGGCAATGGACGGGAAGGCAACGGAGTCTACCGGGGAATCGCCTACGAAAGCCCTCTTCTGGTGGTACGTCTGGGAACTCCGGATCCCGATGGTTTCCCCCGGACCACGGAGCTGATACGGGCGGTGAATTTCGCCGTGGTCCAGGCAGTAGAGATGCAGATGCCCCTGGTGGTCAACATCAGCTTTGGCAATACTTACGGCTCCCACGACGGAACCAGCCTATTGGAAACCTTTCTCAATGATATCGGCAACTATGGCCGGACCACCATTGTGGCAGGCAGCGGAAATGAGGGCGCGGCAGCAGGACACGTGGCCGGAAGGATGAGTGCCGGATCCGGAAGGAGCCAGGGCGCCGTCCGCGCGGAAGAGAATCTGGCAGGCAGCTCTGCCGCGGCACCGGGAATCCGGCCCCGGCAGGCTGCTCCTATTGCAGGAACCACCTCCGGCCAAAGCAGCATGGAAACTCCAGGAGCCGAGCTGTCCGTAGCTGCCTACGAGACGGGTTTCTCCGTACAGCTCTGGAAATATTACACCGACCAGTTCCAGATCCGGCTCAGGACACCCTCCGGGGAGATCCTTGGCCCCTTGTCAGAACGTCTGGGGCCTGCCCGTTACACCTACTATGATACACAGATCCTGGTATATTACGGAAAACCAAAACCCTACAGTGCTGCCCAGGAAATCTACTTTGACTTCATCCCCACACCTGGCAGCTACATCGAAAGCGGAATCTGGGCCTTCCAGCTGACACCCCAGCGGATCATAGACGGCAGATATGATTTCTGGCTCCCATCCTCCGCTGTCCTGAATCAGTCCACCCGGTTCCTCCATGCAGATCCGGATACCACTCTGACCATCCCCTCGGCCGCGTCCCAGGTTCTCACTGTAGGTGCCTACAACAGCCGGACCGGCGCCTATGCGGACTTTTCCGGCAGAGGCTTCACCCGCACCCATGACCAGGTAAAGCCCGATATCTGCGCGCCCGGTGTGAATCTCATGGCCCCCATGAATGGAGGCGGTTACCATTCTGTGACCGGCACCTCCTTTGCAGCTCCCATAGCCGCCGGAAGCGTGGCCCTGATGATGCAGTGGGGCATTATCAATGGCCGTGATCCCTTCTTATATGGGGAAAAGGTGAAGGCCTATCTCAGGAGAGGCGCCAGACAACTGGCAGGATTTGCACAGTATCCCAACCAGCAGGTGGGGTATGGAGCCCTCTGTCTGAGAGACAGTCTGCCTATATAGAAACATTTCATTGCGGCCGGCGGTAAGCCGGCCATACCACACAGATTACAAATCCGATCCATATGATCAGACATGGTACAGGGTTCCATACTTCTCCTTCAGATACCGGATATAATAATCCGGGTCAAAATCCTCCCCGGTCATGGCCTTCAAAAGCTCCCGGCTCTCCTTCAGTTTGCCGTACTTATGGATATGCTCCCCCAGAACCTTCACAATTGCCTGGATATCCCCGGACCGCAGCAGGCCCTCGAAATCCATATGCTCCCGCATCCAGGCATACATCTGTGCCGCAAAGGCACTTCCAAGGGCATAGGACGGGAAGTAGCCGAAGGATCCCTGGGCCCAGTGGATGTCCTGCAGAACCCCCTGGGCATCTGTCGCCGGACGGACTCCCAGATATTTTTCGTAATAATCTGCCCACAGCTTCGGAAGCTCCTTCACATCCAGATCCTCCTCAATCAGCTTCTTCTCCAGCTCGTACCGTACCAGCACATGGAGGCTGTAGCAGAGCTCATCTGCCTCTGTCCGTATGAGTCCCGGCTGCACCTTATTGACCGCCTCCACAAACTGCTCCCGGCTGATATCCCCAAGCTGGTCCGGGAACATTTCCTGAAGCTTCTGGTAGACCGGCACCCAGAAGGCTCCATTTCTTCCAACAATATTTTCCATAAACCGGGACTGGGACTCATGCATCCCCATGGACGCCCCCTGGCCGATGAGGGTCTGGGTCAGGCAGTCCTCCACTCCCATCTCGTAGATGCCATGTCCCGCCTCGTGGATCACAGAGAAAAGGGAACTGTCCACATGGTCGCTGTAGTGGGTGGTGATCCGCACGTCGTGATTGTGGAGACTGGTGGTAAAGGGATGGGCGCTGACCGCCATGACACCCTTTGTGAAATCAAAGCCCACATATTCTGCCAGAAAATGTGCCAGCTCCTGCTGCTTCTCTTCCGGGTAAGCTCCCGTCAGGAACTCGTCCCGGATCTCCACCCCTGAATCCATGACCTTTTTAAGAAACGGCACCAGCTCCTCCTTCAGCTTTCCGAAGAATTCATTCAGCTTCTCCATATCAAAGCCCTTTTCGTAGGAATCCAGCATTACATCATAAAGCTTCTGCCCCTCCTTCGCCCGATAGGAGGCAAATTTTTTCTGGTAGGAAATGATCTTCTCCAGAGTCGGCGCAAAGGCGTCAAAATCATCATCCTCCCTGGCCTTTGCCCAGATCCGGGTGGATTCGGACACCAGCTCCTGGTAGGCCCGGTACTCCTCTGGCGGAATACATGCCAGACGCTCCATCTCCTCCTTTGCCTCCCGCACAATGGCACATTCCTGTTCGGACAGACTTTCCGCTTCACACTGTCTCAGCAGTTTCTGCACCTCACTGCTGGTCATGACCGACTGATAGGCTGCCGACAAGGTACCCTGAACCCTGGCTGTATAAGGCCCTGCCTGCTCTGGCGCCAGAGTCTCATTATCCCATTCTATAAGAATCAGGGCTGTCTGGTAAGCCATGGCCTGCTCTAAGTGTTTCTCCAGTTTTCCGAAAACAGATGTTTCCTTATGTTTCTGATTTTTCTGTTCACAATTTGTCATAGGGTTGATCTCTCCATTCTGTGCCGCCGGATTGATTTCCAAACATGCTGCTTACATACTTTTTTGTATATTCGCAGCAGTTTGGCCATGCAAGCCGCCTCCGGACTTTTTGGTCTATTAACGTACGGCCAAGGGACACTGTTACCAGTGTCCCCCGCATCCACAAAATCATTCACATATGTAATTAATGTCTCAGCTTCTCCCGCTCCTGATCCAGAATGGTGTGGGACTCCTCCAGAGTCGCATCCAGCACGGAATTAAGGGTCATCTCCGGCAGTGTCGGCGCGTAGTAGAAGCCCTGCTGCAGTCCGCATCCAAAGCGGTTCAGCGCCTCCACCTGGGCTATAGTCTCCACACCTTCGGCAATGAGCTTCTTGCCCATCCTGGCAGCGATCTGTGCCAGCCCCTCGATGATATGCTCGGACTGGGGATTGGTCTCCAGACGCCAGATAAACATACGGTCAAACTTCAGGGTATCCACCGGAAGCTCCAGGGACTGGGTCAGTCCCGAATAGCCGGAACCAAAGTTGTTCAGGATCAGCTCCACACCCATGGCGGACAGTTCCTGCATCAGAACCATCAGATCCAGGGCGGCGGTGCTCAGTACATACTCGTCGATCTCAATAGCCAGCTTGCCGGCCGGAATATGGTAGTTCTGGATCACGCTGGCCACCTTCTCGATGAAGTCCTCCTGCTGCAGGATGACCGGAGAGATCGCCAGGGCGATGGACTCGAACTCTCTTCCATCATCAATCAGCTCCGCGATCTTGGCTGCCACCTTCTCCAGGGCATAATAATCCAATGCACGTACCTGGCCCGTATCCTCGGCGATGGGTACGAACTCGGCGCTTCCTACCATGCCCACACCCTGGACGAATACGCGCATATAGAACTCTGCGCGGGTGAACTTTTTGGTCTCTGCGTTGTAGGTGGGACGATAGCGGACCTCAATCTCATTCTTGGCCAAAGCTGTGCTGAGATAATGGGCAATCGCCATATTCCTCTGGTACTTATTGTGAAGCTTGGCATCATAAAGGGCATACTGGTCATTGCCCTGCTCTCTGGCATGGGAAACAGCCAAATCCAGATACTTAAGAAGCTCCTCGGCATTGCTCGCATATCCCGGATAGGAGCAGATGCCTACCGATACGGAACAGATACAGTCGGTGTCACGGATCTTCCAGCCGTGCTGGAACCGTTCCAGCATGGTCTCTACCATGCGGATCGCCTTACCCTGGGAGCAATTCTTCAATATAACGATAAATTCAACACCCACATAGCGGTATACCGTACATCCTGCTTCCTCCTCCAGATATGCAAGAACATTCTCCAGAAGCTCCTCACAATAGGCGAACCCGAACAACTCGTTCATGCGCTTGAAGTTCTCGATGTAGAACTTCAGCACCACGCCCTGTCCCTGCATCATGTACAGCGCCTCCAGATGGCGGAAACAGATCTTGCTGTCACTGTCTCGATTCTCATCCTGGACCAGCTGTACTGCCGTCTTGGTCTCGCCGTTCTGGTCCGTATGCGTTTCTTTCTTCCAAAATAATGCCATAATATGCCTCCCTGCATTTTGCTGCACTCCCCGGTCGCCACTGGTTCCCACAGTCAGCACAGCTAATACGCAGACCCTTAGGAACATTATCCAGAAGTACAAGCTTAAAATTCTTTCTTCGCAATCGCTTGTAGACAATTATAAAACAAACTCTTTCCATTGACAACCACTTTTGCGTGAAAAGACAGAAAGAAAACATAAATATTGTTACAGTTCACGGGGCGGGGAAAACTGGACAAAAACAGACGTCAAGCTCGCTT
>CAJTOW010000107.1 GCA_910577655.1 uncultured Lachnospiraceae bacterium
CTACCACAAACTGTGACGCACAGCTGACGGAAAGCAATTTTCAAACACGCTCTAGCGGCACAAGTCTGGCTGCCATAAAAATTGAGAAGAGAGAGGTTTGAAAACATGGTATACAAGGTATTGATTCCCCAGGATATCGCAAAGGAGGGAAAGGACTTCCTTCTGGAGCGTGGATATGAGATCAGGATGGGTTCCGGAGCTACGGAGGAGGATCTTGTACGGGATGTGGAAGACTGTGACGCGATCCTTTTGCGTACCGCGCCGGTCACCAGGGCTGTGCTGGAGGCAGGTAAGAAGCTGCAGATCGTAGCCAGACACGGAGCTGGGTACAACAACGTGGATCTGGAAGCAGCCGCAGAGCGGGGGATCTGGGTGACCAATGCACCGGATTCCACTACCAACTCCGTGGCAGAATTTACCATGGGGGCAATCATCGCAGCGGCTAAGAGAACATTTCTGTTAAATAAATCTTTGAAGGAGAACAATTTCTTCTTTAAGAACCAGCACAAGGGTGTGGACCTGATCGGTAAGACTCTGGCCGTCATGGGCTTTGGCCGGATCGGAAGGGCGGTAGCGAAGAAGGCTTTCTATGGGTTTGATATGAAGATCATTGCTTATGATCCTTTTGTGAAGCCGGAGACTGTGCCGGAGTATGTGACCATGGTGGACTGGGAGAAGGCCTTTGGGGCAGCGGATTTCGTCTCTTTACATATGCCCCTGACCAGGGAAAACAAGGGAAGCGTAGGCGCAAAGGAATTCGGTCTGATGAAGTCCACAGCCTTTTTCATCAACTGTGCCCGCGGCGAGGTGGTGGATGAGGCAGAGCTGGTCAAAGCGGTGCAGGAGGAGAAAATCGCGGGTGCATTTACCGACGTATTCAGTCAGGAGCCGCCGTCCATGGACAATCCCCTCCTTACCCTGGACAATGTAAGTGTGACGCCCCACATGGCCTCCAACACGGAGGAGTGTATGCGGCTGATGGCTACCCAGGCGGCTTCTCAGATCGATCTGGTGCTGTCGGGACAGCAGCCCACCTGGCCGGTGAATAAGCCGGTTGGGAAGCAGAACAAATGATCGATTTCTCGAAGTTGTTAAATTTGCAGGGAATGCTGTTTCCCCATTCGGTCTGAAGTGTGTGATAAAATTCACGCTTCAGGCCGTTTTTTGCTTTATAGGAAATTGCGTCCTATAAAGTAAAAGTCCTCCGGGCAGGATCGCAACACGAAGTGGGCTTGTTCACTAAGCTCATCATATTCGCTAAGTGAGTCAATGCCTGCGGCGGAGAGGAATTATATCGCTGAAGCGATCCGCCGCAGCAGGATCCTTTGTTCTATGCATACAGTATGCAAAAACACGTGCTGGCATCATATTTTCTGCATAGTCAGGGAAAATGTAATGATTTTGTAATAAATTCCATACTTTTTGTCCATACTAAAGACTAAGTAATTAGACTAAAACAGTGGTCCACCATATGTCCGCTGGCGTTAGCCACATGTCAGAGCTGATAAGAAGGTGCTTATGCGGCCCAAAGCAGGTTTGCCGTAACAGCTTCGATAACCCCTGAACAGTTATGGTTTGCAGCACACTTCCTTATCAGATTTGACGCTTGTCTGAATTGTTATGAGATGTTTGACCTGCGGATGATCTGGTGGATCAGGGTACATGACAAGGAGTATGGAAATGAAAAAATATATGGCATTATTTCTGACGATCGGTTTCAGTGTGTTTTTGTATACCGTTCCAGCTATGGCGGAGAAGGATACAGCGTCAGGGAAACCAGCTACGGTCAGGGAATTTGCTCGGGAAAAAACATGGGAAGTGACAGAATGTGTGGTGGAGCAGTCCAGGAGGGACCTGGATTCCCAGCAGCTGTCCTGGCAGGAGGGGTACAAAATGACCATACCTGCCGGTGGGATGGCTTATTCCGGGGAGGATCTGGAGATCCTGGCCCATGTGATCTGCGGGGAAGCTCAGAACTGTGACGACCAGGAACAACTCTATGTGGGGTCTGTGGTTCTTAACAGGAAGAACCACAGTGCCTATCCCGATACGATCTGGGGTGTGGTATTCCAGCGGGGGCAGTATGCCTGCACTCGGGACGGCAACTACTACCGGACCCCCACGGAGGCCAACTACCGGAACGCCAGATGGCTCCTGGAGAACGGGAGCGTCCTTCCGGGGAATGTGGTGTACCAGTCGTCCCATAGGCAGGGGAGAGGGGTGTATCTACAGACAAAGCATCATAAATACTGTTACCGGTAATCCTTTGCCAGCAACCGCAAGGCAAATGAAGGAAATGGTGTTGGAAATCCCGGAAAAATGTGATACCATATACTTACAGAAAGTATGCTGGTCATCCGCGGACAAGAAAGGAGAGGGATGAAACATATGACAGATAAACAGCTGGAAGTTATCATGAATCTTGTAGCAGATAAATTTGCAGGCTGCAAAGACATGGAAGAAGTGAGGAAAGCGATTGAAGAAGTAAGAAATATGGCACGGAAAGAGAGAGCCGAATAACCTGCCGATGGAATGGACAGAAAGAACCAGAAATAAACGGCCATCATGGGCAGCAGTTCCGGGATTACCGGAGCTGCTGCCCATGAACTGTGATGTCAAAATTCATGATGCACCCTTCGGAAGAGAACTCCCAGGGGAATCTCAATCTGCTGTCCCGGCCAGATCCGGTCCGGATTCTGGATCTGGTTGGGGATATAGGAAGCAATCTCATAGGCCAGATTTGGATCCTCCCCATATTCCATGGCGATCTGGGACAGATTTTCCCCTTTCTGGACCTGGTGGTAATAGGGCAGGGATACAAAGGTGCTTATCACCTGCTGTCTCACCTTTTGGTTTCCTATCCCTTTCTCCTGGCGGGTTCCGGGAAAGGTCTCAAAAACCACCACCCAGTTGTACTGCTCAGGCCGGGTCACCGGAATGTACACGGATGCCTGACGCAGCAGCTTCTCCGGATTGTCCTTGGGGTGAATTCCCACCACTACAGTGAAAAAATCATGGTAGGCCGTCCTGAAGGTTCCCGGGTTCAGACTGATGATCCGGTTTTTTACATCATCCTCCAGGGCCTGCCCCAGAAGACGGTAGAGGAAATCCTCGGATTCTACATACTCCCGGATAGCTGCTTCTGAGGAGAAGTCAAAAGTGTTCCATTCCTGAAACACCAGAATCCGTCCGTAATCCTTCTCAGGATCTACTGTCAGCTCCACATCCCAGTTCCGTATATTGCATTTACCCAGATTGCACCAGACGATAATTTCCGCTGCCTGCTTCTCACCCTTCATCAGATCGTAGATCAGAAGCCATTCGGAATTATCCTCCCGCAGCTCCCAGGTATAGGCTTCTGTCACCGGTTTTCCTGTGACCTCTTCCAGATATCCGTTGATCCCGCCCTCTTCAATGAAGGCCTGCACTTCCTGGGTGCTTCCCTGTAAGCGGTCATCGACATACTCGGCCCAGTCCTGGATCACCCCCGTGGAAGCTTCTTTCTCCCATTCCGGAACAAAGGTCAGGGTACAGGCATCTGTGGATCCTACATACCAGTCCAGGGGATATTCCATATAGAAAGCATCGCTGCAGAAAGCTTTGTGGCGGGTAACCCCTCCCTCAGGCCCCCTGGGATCTATATAATCCGTCAGATCCAGCCCCATAAACCGCAAATAGATTTTGGGAAATGTATCCGTCCGGTCCTGGTCCTCATGCTTCCTTCTGGTGTCCGGGTTCTCTTTCAGGGATTTTACATAGGCCTCATAGCTTCCGTCATCCATACAGTTTAACCCGCCTACCACATAGGCGGAAAACATGCCTCTGGAATAGCCTGGGGAAGCCGGATCCGTATCCCTTGGACTGACCTGGCCCACAGAAGAGCCGGCGTCCTCCCATTCTGGCTGCTCCTGCCCCCACTCCGCCGTATCCAGTGCTTCATCCAGCCAGACCGGATTCCAGCACGTCCACCCCACATACGCCGCTATCATCATCTGCAACAGCATTTTCCCCATAATATGATTCCTCCTTGAGTCCGCAGTGCAGCCCTATGGAAAAGGCCAAATAAGAAGCTGCTTATATCTGATTTTTCTTACTGTCAAAAAATGCAAAGGCATCAATGGCTTCCAGAATATCCGCGAATTCCTCCCGCGGCGCCAGCCGGATATAGCGTTTCAAAAGTTCCGTCTCCTGCTTCTTGTAGCGCCCGTAGAAGATATCGAAGAGATTGTGGCCCCGCATGTAGATTCTGAATTCTTCAAAATAAGTCTTTAAATCCTCTACAGATTCCAGATCCTTTCCAAGAATTTCTTTCAAATGTCTGCCGCAGGTGAGACGCCCTAAGTAGCTCTGCCATTTTTCCAGGAGAATTTCCCAGAATTCATCTTCATTTTTCACGACGCCAAGCTGTGCCATGATCCCGGGATTGAGGAAATAGTTCTCAAAGGAGTAGTATTTCAGGATCAGGACATTGCGGCGGCGGACCTTGGGAAGCTTGTCGGCATCCTGGAGGTTCCGGTCGTCGTAGTACTGACACAGCTGTCTGGCCAGCTGTTCCCGGTCCTTGCCGTCCCCATCCCGGATCATGAGAAAATGATCCCGCAGATAGACCTGGTTCATGTATTTCAGGTTGGCGTAGGTGCGGATATTGGTGCAGCTGTTGGTGGTCAGGATGGAGATCCGGGCCAGACTGCCGTCCTTGTCACGAAGCCCGGAATAGTAGTTTTCCAGCAGAAGCGGCAGGCGGCTCTTGTCCTGCTTGCCCTCCACGATGAAGACAAAGCTGACATTTAAAAGATCCACGGCGCTGTAGCCTAAGTCGTCCAGGATCTCATCGATATCCGCGTCTTTGCGGACATAGGAACGCCCGTCACGGTCTGCCTGGACCTGACGGATATGGCGGTTGCCGAAGTTTGCGATCATATTGGGCGAATGGGTGGTGAAGATCACCTGGTTCTTCTTGGAAAGCTGGTAGAGGATCTCGCTGGCGGTCTTCTGCATGGAAGGATGGAGGAAGAGCTCCGGGTATTCCACCATGATAATGCTGGCGATCCGGCCTGCATCCTCTACATAGGTCTCCAGCAGGGACAGCATGTAGATGCTTTTCATACCATTACTCAGCTGTTCAAGGGAGCCCCCGTTCTGGCTTTCGGTCTGCCAGACTGAGGTGTCGATGTGGAACAGCTCGTTGCGGTTGCAGGTCAGGGTAATCTTCAGCTCCTCCGGCCCGCCGTTTTTATGGTAGTTTTCGTTGAGACGGCGGGAAAAGCTGTTGAGATTCAGCTGGTACATCTTGTATTCCAGAAGCTTGGCAGTCTCACAAAGCTGCAGGTCTCCCGGCTGTTTCTGGTTGATCAGCCCGATGCAGGAAAAGCACTGGTTGCACAGCTTTGCATCATCGAACATGCAGATATCCGAGCGGAGCCTGACTAACTGCTGGTCATCCTGGAACATAAGCAGATCCTCCTGCAAAAACCGTACATCCCGGCTGGTGCTGATGAAATAGAGCTGGGGAAGAATCTGGGGGATATAGCGGTTGTGTCTGCGGACTCCATCTGTGTAGCGCACCTCCCGGTGGTGGTTGATGATGCAGGAGAAGGCCAGCTGTCCGTCCGAGAAGGAGGGAAGCTTTGTACAGAAATCCCTCAGCCACGCGTCATAGCGCCGGTACTGGCTCACCAGCCGGTGGCTGTGGAATAGGCGCAGATCCTCCTGGCTGATCTCCAGGATCAGGGAGATCTCAATATTCTGTTTCTTGTCATTGAAGTCAGCATCCTCTACCTGATAGTTGCCCAGGGCGGCCCGTATGGCATTGAGGATCCGGGTCTTGCCAGTGTTGTTTTTGCCTACCAGGATCAGGGCATTCTCAATGTCCGGGATCTTCAGGCTCTGGATGGATTTGAAATTCTGGATGTACAGGTTGGATATGCGCATGGGCGGCTCCTTTCAGGGGTGACAAAAGGGGAAGACAGGTGCCGCAACAGTCCGGGGGGGCCTGAACTGCTGCAACGGCAGATGTTTTGTATGGCAAATAAACAGAATTACAATTGCTTCCATAAAAGTTATCATATACATGACGGAACTGTTATTATTCTATGATCTTTTCATTGATTTCCAGCAGCATTTCATTGATGCGCATCAGGTTCAGACGGTTTTCGATTCCGTAGAGAATGACCGCGTCACGGGAAGAGCGGGAATAGAGGATTGCGGCACTGGCACATTCCAGAAGTCTGCGGATCTCCTTCACGGAAAAACCTGCGGCAATGCCCAGAGCTAAAATCTTGTCCCGGCCCGGATGGCGGGAGCCGCTTAGTACCTGGTAGGCGTAGGTGCGGTCCAGATTGGAATCCCGGATCACATCGGCTTTTTTCAGATTGTGCTGGTCTAAAAGAAGCTGAAAGGTCTGGGAAAAGGATAGTGCGGAATCTGGAACCGTGTGCTGGTCCAGATAATTGGCCAGGTCTTTCCGGGAATGGGTGCTGGTCAGGATATTTTGCAGTTCTCCGGTGGAAGGTGGTTCGATGGACATATATGGTTTCCTTTTCTGTAAGTATGGTTAGATTTCCGGAGAACAGGTGGTTTAAGTCTCTGGAGGATATGGAACTATGATACCATAGAAACCTGATATTTTCCAGTTTAATAAATCGGGAATACATCAGTATATGAGGAGGCATGAACGTGAGTTTTCAGGATGAAATGAAACAGATGTTTTCACGTGTTGTAGCAGGGGAGGCAGAACCAGAAGAATGGAGAACATGGTGGAACAGCCATAAGAGCAGGCTGGAAGAAATCCTTAGCCGGGGAGACCAGGGACGGATCATGCCGGTTTTGTGGAGCGCCAGCTATCGTTGGATGGCAAAGACCCAAAAAGGCGTTGCTTATTATTTTTATTCCCAGGGACGTCCGGTGAAGGTTTCCGGGTATTATGAGGAGAAAATGCTGGAGGAGGAAAAGCGTGCCAGACAGAAAGCCATGGAAGGATACCATAGGGATACAGCCTATGCCAGAGGGCAGTGGGAGAGGTATCTGAAGGAGCGCCCAAAAGCTTACAATGATCCCAGAGAACCAATCGCGGTAATGTATCGTAATGCACCGCTTTTTGTCAGGACAAGGCAGATTGGGGATGCAAAAGAGCGCCATAACGCGGTCCGGGAGACTTATGAGGAGGTGTGCCGGTTCATGCGGTATTATCATGGACTGGCAAAAAAGGCGGAAACGATTTTGACGGACCAGTACAGGGAGATAATAGTGTAATGCTTTGAATCAAAAACGAAAAACAGTAATAAGAAAACTCCTTTTGGAATTGTCTGCCCCTTAAAAACAGGTTATAATCGTACTAATAATCGGGATTTGGTGATGTGCTGATGAAAAATCCAACTGAAGAGTCAGTCCATGATACAGGTTCGGTATCTTAATAAAAAGGGCTTCCTTATGTATGCTGCACTTTGCCGGATTAAGCCGATATATACAAATTTTATTAAGGAGAAATACTATGAGCAGACAGCCGAATTTTCCTTTTGACATGACGGGGTATACCTGCTTTTCTATCATCAACTGCCCTGTAGAGCAGGCAATTCAGCTTTTAAAGGAGTATCCCGACCTCTGCGCCGCAGAGGACAGAGTTCCCTTTTCATTTCAGATCGCCGCTTTGCCGGAGGAGACAAAGTGGACTCTTCTGCGCTGGCCACGGCCAGGGCGGTTTTACGATTTGATGAACCTGACTATGTGGCTGATGGGCTATCGTGCAGGACTGGGCGGTGAGAACCCCATTTTTGTCGCGCTTCCCCCTGCAGAGCGGGCGGCGGAGGGCCCGCTTCTGGCCCGGCCTGACTACGACAACCAGTTTGGTGATTCCGTGCTGGGTTTCTGGCAAAACTGGAGCTTCGATTACACAATACCAGGAGAGCGGCTGCGCTGGATCGGTGAGGACGTATTCCCCCGGGAGTATTTCTTCAACGGCCGCGGCTATTCCTCTACTGGTTTCCGGCTGGAGTGGCTGGAACATTCAGAACGTATTCTGGAGTGGGTAGAGTGTCTGGTTTCGATGGAAAAATGACATATAAAGAAATCGTGCGTTTGGGATCCGGACGGGATGTGTGGCTGGTGCTGGAATCTGAAACAAATAAGGTGTTTATAAAGAAATGCCGGAAGGATTTTAAGCAGGAGGTTTATGAAAGCATAAGCCGTATACAGAGTCCCCATATTCCCCGGATCTGCCATTGCCAGCAAAAGGAAGGCACACTCTATATTATAGAAGAATACATTGCCGGAGAGACATTGCTGGAGAAGATGGAACATGGATACGTGTTTTCAGAAAAGGAAACCATGGAGATCATGGTACAGCTGTGTGAAGCCCTGGAATGTCTCCACATACGGTTTACACCGATTATCCATCGGGATATTAAGCCGTCTAATATTATGCTCTCCAATGACGGAATCCTGAAGCTCATCGATTATAATGCTGCCCGCTGTTATGAAAAAGGGGCAACAAAGGATACGGAACATATGGGAACACAAGGCTACGCAGCGCCAGAGCAATATGGGTTTTCCCAGACCGATGTGAGAACCGATATCTATGCCATGGGAGTTGTGATGAATTATATGCTGGTGGGAAGACCGCCAGGGGAAGAGACGGCTTCCGGAGCTTTGGGGAAAATCATTAGAAAATGTATTCAGATGGATCCGGACAAGCGCTATGATTCTGTGGGCAGTGTGAAGCTGGAACTGGAGAGACTCCTGGGACGCAGGGAGGAAGAAGCGTATCCCTCCCTCTGGCTTCTTCCGGGCTTTTGCCGCCGGAAGAAATGGAAAAAGCTGGTGACCGCTCTGGGATACTGTCTGATGGTTCTTGGAGTATGGAAGATAATAGAACTGGGGCAGGTTTGGGGATACTGGCGTTGATGCAGTGGCTGTTGGGATCTGGGGTGTATGCTGGCAGCATACCACAAAAACTCCATAACATAGTAAAATGCTGACAAGGGTTACAAGTCAGCATTTTTTTGTGCGGATTTATGATGTTGGACTACATCCTGGATCAGTGATTTTATCAGTGGAAGCGTCTCTTCCGGGCATTGCGCCAGAAGAGAGGACAGTTCTGTGCGTATATAGGAAGCATCCTGACGACTGCCATACAGAAGCTCCGTAGGGTTGATTTCCAGATACTGGCAGATCTGGACAAGGCGCTCCAGGCTGATCTGGGTTTTCCCACGCTCGATTTTGCTGATAAACGTAGTGGAAACATTCAGATGCTCTGCCAGCCGTTCCTGGGTAATCTGTTTTTTCTTTCTATGGGATGTAACCGTTTGCCCAAGCTGTTGATAATCAATCATGATTGTATTCACCTCAATTTAGTTACAGTTCAGACGGGCGGCAAATCGGATAAGAAAGTGTGTTGCAAACATGTTTTTGTTTGCATAAGCGCTTTCTTATCTGATTTGACATCGGGCTGACGCCCAAAGCTTCTTGTCCCCGATGCATTTCGGGGACAAGAAGATGTCCGTCTGAACTGTTACTCAATTTATTTTATCCGAATGGGATGAAAAAAATAAGGAACCTATAGGTTTTATTATATTGACTTATAAGTTGATAAAAGATATACTGGAATAAGATGGAAACTGGTGACAGGGTGGATTCCATTAATGGAAAAAGGAATATAAAACTGGAGGAAAATATTCTATGAAAAGAAAAATGTTCATGTGGGTTTTTGTGATGGTCTTCTGTAGTATCATTATACTTCCGGCATTTGCCGCAAAACGTCAGAGGATACCTAATATAAATGTTACAGTTGTGACTGACAAGACAGAAATTACATTAGACGATATAGAGGTCCAGACAGGTTCCGCAGAATACTCGTGTGTCTCTAAAGAATACAATCCTATCTCGAGCCATGTTATTTTGAAGTTACAAGCCACAGACGGATATTATTTTGCCATGACAAAAGCAAGCCAGGTGATGTTGACCGGGGCGACCTATATCAGGGGAACAAAAATGGAAGGTTCCGCAGTCCTGGAGCTGACAGTCGCTCTCCCAGAAACCTGTATCTGGAAAGAGGACTGGAAAAACTGGGTACCAGATGGAAATGGAATAAAATATTTAAACGATGATGGGACATATGCTTCCCCAGGCTGGAAAGAGATCGATCAAAAACAGTATTATTTTGATGAAAATGGCTATGTGCTTGTGGATACCCGGACACCTGACGGCTATTACGTGAATAGCGAAGGTGTATGGGATGGTAAGAGCGCCATGCAGGCAGCAGGTTCTGGGAATAATGAGATGGAATGAGGATTATTATGTATATTGACATCAAAGCATACAAATATTTTTAAGGTTTATAATCTTTCCGGAAATCCTCGAAAGCTCTATAGTGTTTATGGGCTTTCGGGGATTTGGCGTTATCAAATGTCTGGATTTTGTTGAAAAACAGGGAGGTTCAGAAAAATGGGAGATTTTAAGATCGGATGTACAGATTATTTTAAAAACAGTCAGATTAATGGCAGGTTTTCCGTATTACTTTTAACAATATTAACAGGTATATTCCTATTTGGATGTGGTTCAGGCAATAACGATCTGGTAAGTGAAGCTATTTCTGATAATCGTATAGTCAAGGAAACTGTTTCCGGCGAAATTACTCCCAGTGATAATACGGCAGATGAGACCATTTCAGTTGACAGCACAGAAAGTGAAATTATTTCCAGTAATACGATGCCGGATGAGATCATTTCAGATGATCATATGACAACCACTGCCGGTTCAGACCGTGAGACGGATGCCGCAGTGGAGACACCGCTTTTTTCCGGTGAACTGGCCTTTTTAGAGACGAATGAATTTCAAACCGCCGAAACCATCGGCGCAGGCAATGAAGAGCCTGCAGAGATCTTTGAGGAGTATCCGGATTTACTTACATCAACCCAGAAAAATTCGATTAATATGCTGAATTATATAACGGTTCTCACCCAGGAGATTAATGAATCAAAAGGAAGCCGGATTTATCTGGAATCTGTATATTCATCATTAATCAATAATATCAACCCGAATGCTGTTGATACAAGAACACAGGCACAGATGACGAGTATTCTGGATACTCTTGAGGGATACCGGATGATTAATGTCAAGAGAAAACGCCTTGAATATCTTTATGAGCAGAATCGTGCCCAGGCTCTCAGGCAGGCTATTCCGAATCCTGTAGGATTGCTAAGTGCAGTACAGTCCGGCAGTTTGCTGAAGGGGGCCGTGTCTGTTATTTATATGGCAGTGGATTCAGCATCAAGCTATACTGCGGTATCTTCCCAGGCAGATTTACAATATTTGCAAGGTGGGTGGGAGCTTGATGATGCAGAGTCCGCAGAGCTGCATAACAGCAGGAAGGCTGCATTTAATTACATGATCAACATGGTACGGGATAATTCCCTGCCTGGTGATTATGCATTAACAGAAGAAACTGTACAGAGCTTTGTTGAATGGAAGAACAACACGAATCTGGTTCGTAAGACAGCATGGCTGGAAACAAACAGGGAGACTTACCAGCAACTGGGGATATATTGGCTTGAACTGGCGAGGGCTTACTATGATTCCCAGGAATATGAGAAATGTCTGGATGCCATTGACCAGTATGAAGCTGTCACTGCACGCATTTTCCGCAAGGATCTTGACTATGCAAAAGCGCTTCCCATGGCTGTCATTTCTGCCAAAGAGATTTTGGGTAATCATGAATATATTGAGGCTGCGGACAGATATACTGCTGCAATTCTGGCCAATACAAATGATGATAATTGGGCGCTGCGTTATTTTGCTGCACAGATTTATCTGGATTTGTACGCAGCAACAAAAGAAGCTGAATATTTAGATAAATCATATGAGATAGCATTTAATAATGTAAATATCCTTGTTGGTGAACAGCGCAGTCTGAATGCGGCATATCTTTCGGATGTTCGGTTGGAGAAGGCGGGCAAAAATGCTACAAAACGTGAAAAAGAGGAGATTAAACAATACAATAAACTTCTAAAGGAAGAACGCAAGACCGCTCTGCCTCCGGTAAGTGAAGCTTTATACCTGAACTGCAGTTTGTTGTTTGCATTGGCGGATGAGCGGGATATTCCATCCAGGGAGCAGATTCGAATTGAGTCCATTTTACATGAAAATGGGGAAAATATCTTTTTAACAACTGCTCTGGATGACCAGTTCTGGTTTAGCAGTCATAAAGGCAGAATGGATTCCGATGAGATCCATGTGACGTTTGATGGTGATAAACTGTCGGTTCCGGTGACATGTATTACTGACAGATCAAAAATATATGTAACAGTATCCGGATCCAATGGCAAGATGATATTGGAAGACTGGACAGTAAAAAAAGTTGAAAGACCTAAGGGCGTTGACCAGTCTGAATTTATAGCTGCATATACAAGCAGTGAGGGAGAAGATTACGAGTATCAGGCTGGTGATACAATTACTGTTAAAATAATTCCGATTGAAGAATTGTCAGAAGAACCGATAGAGTTTACATATGATGCGGTTGCCAAAAAGAAAATGAAAGTGTTGGATGATATTGTATTTGAGAGGAAGATAAAATGATGAAACGCTTCTCTGCTTTCCTGCTGGCAATATGTTTATCAGTTTCATTTCCTGGCATTGCGTCTGCATGTGACGAAAACCAGACTGGTACCTATATCGCACAGATACTGTTTGGGGATAGTGCTTTAAGCCATGAGTCAGATGAAAAAGTGAAAATGCTGTTGAACGCGCTCTATATGTGCAGTATGCAGTCAGATGGAGCGGGCCAGGAAAAGCTGGATTTTTTAAAGGGGAAAAGAATCGGTATTATTCCGTCTCTGCCAAATCTTAATATCAAAGGAGCTTATTTATCGGAATGCTCTCACAATCGCTGGGAGTATGAGTATGCGGCAGATAAAACGATACAGAGCAATAGGAGGAAGCTCCTGCAGAAAACGGTAAATAAAGTTTTTGATTTTGGTTTCATTGACAACTGGTTTGGAAGTGACAGTGGAAAATGCAACAGTTTTGCAGCTTTTCTTTATTATTCACATATTCTATCTGATTATTTGGCGGATGATCCGGCAAATACAGAAGTATTACCTTAATCCGTGAAGCTTAATTATTATTCCATGCTATAATCGCTCTGTTTATGC
>CAJTOW010000108.1 GCA_910577655.1 uncultured Lachnospiraceae bacterium
CCTGTGAAAGCACTGTGTATCTCCTGCTGCTCTCCTTGTTTCCATCACCATCCCGGGCAGTTACCCGGACATATTTACAAGCTCCAGGAACTGTGAAATTCCTTCCGCTCCCCGCCTGTTTCCAGCTTTTCCCATCCACGGATACATCCCAGGCAAATCTGCATGCTCCCTGCCCTCCGCAAAATTCCGCAGATGCGGTTACCGTCTCCTCCTCTATGGGAACGCCAAGAATGCGCACCTTACCCGGACGCGGGAACCGCTGCCCGTTGATCAACACATTTTCCACCACCGGATCCTTCCAGTTCATACTGCGCATGGCCCGGTCCGCGCCGTCAATAACAATATTTCTGAGAACCAGTCCCTCCACCGGCACCTCTTTAAATGCCTCCAGAAAGATTCCGTAATCTCCCCCATGGGCTTTTATATTCTCAATGGTAATATTTCTGAACACCGGCAGGTCACTGCCATTCCTTCCGTCCTCATAGAGCATGGTTCCATGAATGGCTGCTCCATGAACATGTTCCATAACACTGTCTGCCAGAATGATGTCTTCCACCCTGCCACCCCGTCTGGCATTGGTCTTCAGACGCAGAGCATAGGTTAAGCTGGGACTGGTAAACCGGTTGTTCCACGCCAGCACACAACGGATTCCACCACTCATCTCACTGCCAAGTGCCACACCGCCGTGGCCGTCGGCAAAATCATTATTCTCAATGAGGACATATTCACATGGCACATTGGCTTTCCGTCCGTCCCGGTCGCGGCCGGATTTGAGGCTGATACAGTCGTCTCCTGTGTCGAACCGGCAGTTTAAAATATGTACTCCCCGGCAGCTTTCCGGATCACATCCGTCGTTGTTGGCCCCATGGCTGGACAAAGTCACACCGTCTATTGTCAGTCCCCGGCACATCACAGGATTCAGCTGCCACATAGGACTGTTCTTTAATGTAACGCCCTGAAGCATCACCCGGCTGCACCGGATCAGCTGAACAAAATTGGGCCTTAAGTAATGTCCGGGCCCAAACACCCGCTCTTTTAAAGGCACGCCGTCCATGTTCATCTGTCTGAGTGCCTTCCTGTCAGCCAGCTGAAGATCTGTCCTGTCTGATGACCAGGCATTTTCCACCTGGTGATGCCAGTTCCACCAGTGGTCTTTGTCGGCTCCGCCATCCAGGATTCCTTTACCCGTCACAGCGATATCGTGGGCATCGCAGGCATAAATAAGGGCGCTGAAATTGTAGCAGGGAGACGCCTCCCAGTGGCTGAAAACCATGGGATAGTGAAGCTCTGGACTCTCATTGGCAAACGAGAGCACCGTATCCTTACTTTCCAGATGAAGCTCCACGCCGCTTTTTATGTGCAATGCTCCTGTATAGTAGCGGCCCGCCGGAATCACCACCCTGCCGCCGCCCTCTTTACTGACTGTGTCGATGGCCTTCTGCAGGGCTTCAGTCTGGATGGCCTTTCTGTCTGGTACTGCGCCGAACTCCACCACTGAACGCTTCAGATCCGGAATAACCGGTTTCTCTATCTGATCTAAAATTGCCTTTCGCAGCTGCAATTTGTCCATGAAAATATCTCCTGTCTCCCGTCAGTCAGCTGATGCCGTCTTCGGGGGTTCCTGTAGTCAGACGTTTCAAATGCTCTTTTAAATGCTCTTTGTGCCACTGATGGCCCCCTTCACATATCTCGTGAATCAGCCGGTTCTCGGCTTTGTAGAGGGCATAGGCCTGCCTGACTATGTCCACCTGCTCTGTCACATTGGCCATCCCCCGTGGGCCATTCAGATGGTCATCCACACATGACTGGATGAGAAACGGCCTGGGGGCCAGAAGACTTGCTATATCCCCCATATCAAGATGCTCCCACAAATGAGGCACATAGTTGCAGGAACAATTTCTGTTTAAAGTAAGAAGGGAATCCCGGAAGCCGTACAGATATCCGCTGACAGCCGCCAGCTTTACCCTGTCGTCCAGGGCGGACAGCCATAAAGTCTGCATCCCGCCTCCCGAAAATCCCAGACAGCTTATGTTGTCCGTGTCCCACTCTCCCCGTTCCTTGACATAGTCCACTGCCCTGATCAGATCCCAGGCAAGCATTCCCGCCACCGGAATCCCCAGGGGTTCGCCCATGTGGGCCAGGAAGCGGCAGTCTCCTCCCAATGCCGTAAACGGCTCTTTTGTGTCCTCTATTTCTTCACGGCGTTCGCCAAAGCCTCTGCAGTCCGGACACACTGCCACATACCCAAGCTCTGCCAGCTGCATGCCGTAGTCGTATTGATACTGGCGGATCTTCTCCTCCACGGCAGCATACCCTTTCACTCCCGCAACCGTGTATTTTCCCGCCCCGTTATGCCCTGGAGGGCATAAAAAAGGACGGGTATGGGAGCTGGCATCTCCGGGAATCAGCAGATAAAAAGGCATCCACACATCCGGCTCTACCTGAATCCGCACATGCTCTCTCCTTATGCTTCCCGGTAAGATTGTAACCTCTTCCACCACTGGCCGCAAGGAAGATTTTTCCATTTTATCAAATCCCAGAAGCTCCCTTAAGAGTTTCCTTATCTGCCCCCGCCATGCCTCAAACTCTCCGGCTGTATGCCCAGAGAAATGGTCCTTCCGGGCATACTTGTCAAATTTTTTCAGCATGGACGGGAGGGTTCCATAAACAGCTTGTATCTTTGGCAGAGCCATCCTCTCGTCAGTCATCATTTACATCACTCTGTACAGCCGGCGCGGCCGCTGCCATTTTCTTCCTATGCTCCGAATACAAAGGCCATACCACACAGAACACCGAGATCACCAGCAGGGCCGCAGACAAGGGTCTGGTGAAAAATTCTGCGTAGCTCCCATGAGCATAGCTGATTCCCTGACGGAAGTACCGCTCCAGCTTACTGGACAGAATGAACGCCAGCACCAGCGGGGATGTGGGCAGCGCCGCCATGCTCATGAAGATGGCCAGGAAGCATAAGGCCAGCATCACATAGATATTGAACATGGTGTTGGATATGCCGTAGCCGCCGATATAGCATATCACCAGGATCACCGTATACAGGTAATGGTACGGAACCTTCAGGATATACGGGAACCACCGTTTGGTCACGATCTGGATGATATAAGTGATGATGGCGGACACCATAACGCAGGCGAAGATCAGCATAGCCAGGTCCGGCTGTTCGGTCATGAACAAGGGACCGGCCTGCAGCCCGTGAATCGTCAGTCCGGCAATCAGCATGGCTGTAATACCGTCTCCGGGAATCCCCAGGGCCATCATCGGGATCAAAGCACCTCCCAGAGAGGCATTGTTGGCCACCTCAGATGCCCACACGCCTGCCGGATTGCCTTTTCCGAAGCTGTCCGGATCCTTGCTGATGCTTTTGGCATAGCCATAGGCTACCATGTTGGAGATACCGGAACCCATGCCCGGAAGAAATCCGATCCACACGCCAGAGACAAAGGCGAATAAAATGGTCCTGATATTTTCGATAATATCCTTAAAACCGACTCCCAGGCCTTTCATCTTTCCCACGTCAGCGTCAGGCATAGAAGCTTCGCCTTTGGCAGAGTCCCGGATGATCTGACACATGGCGAACATTCCAAGCATCTGTGCCACAGTGCTGACTCCTGCGGTCAGGTACACATTTCCGAAGGTAAAACGGGTAGCTCCGTTGATGGGATCCATGCCGATACAGCCCATGAGCAGGCCGATTCCTGCTGCCATGATACCTTTAAAGATATTTCCCTTGGACAAAGAGGCTACCAGAGTGATAGCACAAAAGCACAAGGAAAAGTACTCCCATGGGCCAAGGTGCAGGGCGAAATCCGCGATAACCGGGGAGAGCACCGTGGCCAGGACCACAGAACCCACCGTCCCAATGAAAGAAGCTGTCATGCCGATGCCCAGTGCCTTTCCCGCCTCACCGTTTTTCGTCATGGGAAAACCGTCAAAGCAGGTGGCAATGGCGGAGGAGGATCCGGGAATTCCAATGAGAACTGCCGAGATAAAGGTTCCCGACACACCGCCGATCCAGATAGCCAGAAGAAGCACAAAGGAGGTCTCCGTGGAAAGTCCGAATGTTACCGGCAGCAGAAGGGCAATACCCAGAGTAGCCGACAGACCGGGGATCGCTCCGAACACGATGCCCAGGGAAACCATGGCCACGATCAGCAGCAGATTGACAGGCTGCAGACATATCATCAACGCATTTATATATTCACTCATATTTCCCCTCCTTACTCAAACAGGATGCCAGCCGGAAGCTTTACCTGAAAGCCCCACACAAACATGGCATACAGCCCTGCCGTCACCAGCACCGCGATGATGACGGACGGTACCAGCTTCACCCTGCTGTTGCCCTTCAGGTCATAGATAAAGGCCACGGTTGCAAAGGGTGTGGTAATGAGAAAGCCCAGCCAGGTCATGGCGATGGCGTAGGCCACCAGCATCAGGTAGCTCTTGGAAATCTTCAGGATTCCCCCTTTGGGAAAATACGGTTTCTCCTCTATTTTCCTTTCCTTCACTCCTTTGATGATCAGGGCCACAGAACTCATGGCGATAAGGATGACCGCCACATAGGGAAAGAGACGCGGCCCCGGCTCCAGAAGCTTGGCAGGCTGTTTGATGGACTGACTTGCTAACAGGAAGAACGCGCAGCCGATGAGGCCGGCGATCCCTGTCTTGGTATCTCTTCGCATATTCATTTCCAGAAAACCCCTTTCTGTATTTGGTGCAAAAGGCCCGTCCAAAGAACATGAATGATGTTGTCCCCCGGCGGGCCTACAGCGTGATCTGATTATTTGCGGCCGTTCAGACGGGGCATCTTCCTGCCCGTCTGAACGGTTGGGCTTATTCCTGAACGTACATGTCCAGGTCTTTGGCGATCTGGACGAACTGGGCATACTCTCCGTCACGGATTGCAATGGATTCCTCCAGGTCATGCCATCCGGGAATGTTGCCGATGCCGGCAATCCCTGCATTGACAGTCTCATCTTCCACAACTGCTTTCATGGCAGCGTTCATCTGGGAAACCATGGTCTCGTCCATACCGGCAGGCCCTAACAGGTAGTGATACACGGACAGCACACAGTCGCCAAACCCCTGCTCCTGAAGGGTCTTGTAGTTGTCCGGCAGCTCCTCCGGATACTGGGAGATCGTGGTCCCGTCAGAGGATACGGTCCCGATAACCTTCAGCTTGCCAGCCTTCTCATATTCCAGAGCGTTGCCCACACCCACGACACCGATGTCGATAAATCCGCCGGCCAGATTGGTGAGACGGTCGGATTCGGACGCGCACTCCACAGCATTCAGCTCAATACCTGTGGTTCCTGTGATCATACCGAACAGGAAGGTGTTGGCTCCGGCTGCCGGCATACCGGCATTCAGCTCGCCGGGATGAGCCTTGGCATACTCTACAAATCCTGCGAAATCATCATACGGAGCGTCTGCCGGTACGGCCAGGGTAGAGAATCCGTTGTCCTGGAGGCAGGCAATCAGAGTGAAATCCTTGATGGGATTTACCTCTGCGTTTCCGGTTATGTACTGGATATTCAGGGCGGAGGTAGCTACCGTCAGGGTAGTTCCATCAGCCTTGGAGGACGCCACGGTCTGATGGCCTACGGTGTTGCTGTCATAGTTGGTGACGGTAGTCTTTAAGCCGTACAGCCGGTTCAGCCCCTCGCTGTAATAGCGGATGCCCAGATCAGAACCGCCGCCTGCTTTGCCGGGCACTACCAGGGTGATGGTCTCTTTTGCGGGGAAACCGATGCCTTCAGCATCAGCCGCTGCTCCGCCTCCGGACAATGCTGCGCCTCCTGCTGTTCCTTCCGCTGCTTCTGAAGCTCCCTGGCTTCCCGAGCCGCCGCATGCGGCTGTCCCCAGCATGGTCACTGCCAAAATCCCGGCTAATAAGATATTCCTTCTTTTTTTCATAACTCTTCTCTCCTTGTTTATTTTTTTATAGACAGAGCTTGCCTGCCATTTTTGAAACTGGTTCGTAAAACATTTTGTTGAAAAATCCGAATCATTTTTCATTTCTTTGTCTATTCTGTTTGCTTTTTCTCTGTTTCTTATTTCTACAATGGAATTATATGATAGAATAGCATAATTTGCAAAACCCAGTTATTTATGCTTTTCATATCATTTTAGTTATGGATAATTCGATTCCTCTTGACATCTTTTAAAAATGCCTTCAAAATAAAAAGAAGCACTCCCGGAAACTCCCCCGCTCCCATCTTTGCGGCTGAGCTTCTTAACGCGCTCAAAAGAAATGTTTGAATTTTGATATTAAGACAAGGAGGCCTTTTACATTGACCACCAAGCAGCTCTACTATCTGGTCACCATCGCGGATATGGCCAGTCTGTCCAATGCCGCCCAGGTGCTGGGGATCTCCCAGCCGGCCTTAAGCAAATTTCTGACAGAATATGAAAATTCCCTTGGATTTCTCCTGTTTTTACGATACAGGCGGCAGCTGACTCCCACTGCGGTAGGGAGATATGTGGTCGAATGCGCACAGAAAATTCTCGATGAGCAGACCCGCATGCTCCAGAGCCTTCGTGCCCTGACGGACAGCAACCACGCGCTTATACGTCTGGCCACTGCCCCAAACCGGGGAGCCATCATCTACAGCCGCATATACAATGCGTTTTCCAGAAGATATCCGGATATCTCCCTTTCCCTCACCGAGCTGTACGCCAGCGAACAGCCGGGAGCTATCCAGCATGGGCAGATCGACATCGCCCTGGGAGCCGGGAAAACCTCTGACAAGGTGACGGATCTCCCGTTTGCCCAGGAAGAGCTTCTGGTATCTCTCCCAGTATCCCACCCTATGGCCTCCCAGGAACGGATACGGCTGGCAGACTTAAAGGATACACCCTTTGTTCTCCAGGGCCCCCGGCACAGCATCCGGATCCTTGCGGAGGAGCTGTTCCAGGAGGCAGGGTTCAACCCTGTGGTCACCTTTGAATCCAACGATGTGATTCTGGTGGATTCCATGATGCATCAGGCCGTGGGGGCCGGACTGGTATCCCAGGCCCATGTGTTTCCCTGCGAGGAGCTTGTGTACCGGCCCCTGGATCCACCGGTGCACCAGTCCCTGCATATCCGCTATCCCCTGGGCCATACCCTGACGGAGCCGGAGCGCTATCTGGCAGGGCTTCTTATGCGGGAGCGTCTGTCCGATCCCCGCTACCGGGCCACTCCCCTCAAAGAGGCTGAGAATCTGGTCCGCTTTGCGGATGCAGATATTAATGTAAAGGAAGGAGAACCATCTTCGGTCCCCTGGAAGCACACGGATCTGGAGCTTCGCACCTTCCACCATGCCCCTCCCCAGATCAACTTAAGCACGCCTCTTTTGAAATACATCATTGCCATCGTGGATGAGAAGAGCCTGACAAAGGCGGCTGACAAATTCTATCTGTCACAGCCCGCGCTGTCCCGCTATCTCCACAATGTGGAAGACATGGTCTGCGCAAAGCTGTTTACCAGGGTTCATAACCGGCTCGTCCCCACCAACGCCGGGAAGGTCTTTGTCAACTTCGCCCGCAATATGCTCCAGATCGATGCTGACATGATGGCCCGTATCCAGTCCTACCGGAAGGGTCACGGCGGCAGCCTCTATCTGCAGTGCGACCCTGCTCTGGCCTCCACGGTCCGCAGCCAGGTGGTCGCGGCATTCCGCAGGAAACACCCGGACATGCAGATCCAGGTTGTGGAGAGCTGCCGGCAGGAGGCCCAGGAAGCCCTGTTAAATGCCTCCGCGGATTACGGACTCTATTTCTCCAGCGAGGACGAGCATCCTATTCTGGACAGCCGGATCGTGGCCGAAAGCGAGCTGGTGTACTGTTTTGGGACGGACCGTCCCGTCTCCCCTATGGTCTCCGGGAAGCTTTCCGCCCGTCCGGTTATGCTGGCGCCTGCGGGGAGCACCCTGCGCACGGAGCAGGACCAGGTTATGGAAAACCTTTTTGATATTCCTCCCACTGTGGTCTGCGAAGGCCAGCTTCCTGTCCTTCAGGCCCTGGCCGGACTTGGCATCGCGGACACGATTCTGCCGAGAGAGCTTCTGCCCCCTGAAGCCGCCGCCAGATGCGCCTCCTTTGACCCGCCCCGGTACTTCTATCTCTTGCGGGTCTATCATCCCGGACGTACCCTTCCTGCCTCTGTGAAGGAGCTTCCCCAGCTTCTGGACCATACCTTTGGCTCCTATTTTTCTGCGTGAGCCGACGTTCCTGCCGCAGGCAGCAGAATAACGGACAAAGCACACGCCGCAGACAGATTGCGGATCAATCGTCTGCGGCGCTACTGTTTTGGAAAAAGCCGGTTCTGTTTTTATTTTCCAAAATTGAGAATGCATCCATTGGCGATGCACCCATTGCCAACGCTTAAACCGCTGGTATTTTCTATCACCGCCATTTTCTGATAATCTCCCAGAATATATTTGTCATAATCCATCCCCTGCATAAGATACCCGTTCCCCAGGTCCCTGTAATCCAGGTAATCCCGTGTCTTCAGTTCCTCGTAATTTTCGTATTTGGGGAGTACGTATAAGACTCCTACACTATTGCCAGGAATGCCATAGTCCTCCGCAATGTTTGACGTATTTCCCTGAATACACTGCGCATCCAGGTAGGCCGCCCTCTCAGGACTCCACTGTAGGGGCTGTTTGCCGTTCTGGACGCGGATCTCGTTGATGGTCTGGAAAAGATACGTGGCCTCTTCTCCCTTGACATTCTGGTTGGCCGATATGGCGCCTTGGGTATCCGGGACGACCCGCTGGGAACTGCCATTCTCATCCACCCAGAATCCATCGGGCGTATAGGCGTTTTTCAGCATAATCCCATCGGGCGTATAATATTGGTTGTTTGGTCCGGCATATGTCTCGGAAGCCACTGGTATTATCCATCCGTCATCAAACCGGCCCACCTCTGTCAGCAAATAGATGTTTCCGTCAATTTCCGCCCTGCCAGTCATTTTTAACCCATCTTTGAAATAAAACCATTCGCCGCGGATCTGCCGCCAGCCGTTCTGGACAGGGGTTCCGTTTTCTTTATATTGCAGCAGAGATCCCAGGTCTGGAAGAGACCCTGGTATGGCATAACTCCCTTTTAGGTTAATAAAAGTCTGGCCTGCCTTCGGCTGGCACTCTCTATAACACTTATCTGCATCATAATGCCAGCCGTTTTCCGGATCGTCTCCCTGCAGACTTCCGATCAGCAATAATCCCTCACCCGAAAAAGGGAATCCGTCCTGCCCGCTGCTCCATTTTACAATCGCAGCCCGCTTCAGATAATAGGGTTCATAGTTGTGAAATCCACAACGGAAAAAATCTGATGCCATTGAAAAGTCATATTGGTCGCCTGAATAAGGGTACGCAAGCAGTACCATTTCACGGGAGTAAAGAGGAGCCAAATACTCAAACTCCTGTTTCGCTAAGCTGCCGTCCTTGGGAAGGCTATATTGATCCGGATAAGGTGCCCACAAAGCCCGCATATTTTCCATATACTCATTCCAGACATCAGCAAGACTGCTGTCATAGACCATACCCTCGGCCCCCAGTTCTTTCGCCTCATTATTGATGGCGTCCCAATACTCCCTGTATTCCGCAGGCACCTCGTCTGCAAAAGCCGAAAAAGAAAAAAACAGGGTCAGCAGGATACCAGCCAGTATCCCCCTTAGAATGTTTTGCAATCTTGTCCTCATAGTTCCTTCCTCCTTGTAAGCCTTGATGTGTAAAACTCCTTGTTTTCCTGATATTACTGGATTCAGTATGCCATACCGGCCTTGAAAAGTCAACAGAAACCGCCACCCCCAAAGTCACCGCAGCTTCTCCTTATAATCCCGCTCCACTTCCCGTCGCTGATCCTTCTTGGCGATATCCTGCCGCTTGTCATAAAGCTTCTTGCCTCTGGCCAGTCCGATCTCCACCTTCACCAGGCTCCCCTTAAAGTACACCTGCAGAGGCACCAGGGTCATCCCCTTCTCCCGGATCTTCCCCTCCAGCCTGCCAATCTCCGACCGGTGCATCAGCAGCTTCCGTGACCGCAGAGGATCCTTGTTAAAAATGTTTCCCTTCTCATAAGGGTTTATATGCATGCCATGGACATACACCTCCCCCTTCTCCACCCGGACAAATGCCTCCTTGATGCTGCACTTGCCCATACGGATGGACTTTACCTCTGTGCCGAACAGCTCGATCCCGCACTCGTATTTCTCATCAATGAAATAATCGTGGTACGCCTTCTTGTTGTTGGCTACCAGCTTTACTGACTCCTTCATCCGTTTTGTTCCTCCCAATCAACCTTTATATCTGTTCCCAAATCCTGATAACCGATCAGTCAATCTGAACGGTTACAGAGATTTTCTGAAATTTAACTTTTTCCTTTCTGTTACAAAATACTTCTGGAATTTTGTATTTTCTTTTCCGGCACGATGAATCCAGCCTGCCGCTCACATAAGTGTTCCGGCCGCTTTCGGCCGCTTCTCAGACTTCCTCTCCCCCATCTTCCTTGTCAAAAGAAACATCCGCCGGAACAAAATCAATGGTCCTGGTGAGCCGGTCCGTCCCGGCCACCTCCACAGCGATCTTCTGCCCCAGCTTGTAGATCCTGCCGCTATGCTCTCCACGCAGTTGCATCCTGTCTTCCTCGAACACGTAGAAATCCCCCCGGAGGTCATTGACATGGACCAGCCCCTCGATGGTACTTGGCAGCTCCACATAGAAGCCCCAGTTGGTCACCCCGGAAATGACTCCTTCAAAGATTTCCCCGATACGCTCCGCCATATACTCACATTTTTTCAGCTTCACGGTCTCCCGCTCCGCCTCCTCGGCCCTGCGTTCCGTCTGGGAGCACTGGATGGTCACCCCGGTCAGAATCCGCTCATAATGTCCTGTCCTCTGTTCTGTCAGGCCGCCCCGGAGGTTCTCCTTGATGATCCGGTGGATCTGGAGATCCGGATAACGCCGGATGGGCGAGGTAAAATGGGTATAGTACCGGGCCGCCAGACCGAAATGTCCGCTGCACACCGGCATATATCTGGCCTGCCGCATGGAACGCAGGGTCAGACGGCTGATGAGAGCCTCCTCCTGGGTACCCTCGATCTTTCCCAAAAGCTTTTGCAGCTCCTTGGGATGGACCTCCCCGTCATGGGTGCGGATGGTGTAACCGAAATTGTTGATAAATACTCCCAGCCGCTTCATTTTCTCCGGGTCAGGGTTGTCATGGGTCCGGTATACAAAGGGTACTCCCTGCCAGAAATAGTCCTCCGCCACAGTCTCATTGGCAATAAGCATAAAATCTTCAATGATCCTGGTGGCCGCATTCCGGTCATAGGGCCGGATCTCCACCGGCTTTCCCTTCTCATCCAGCAGAATCTTCGTCTCCGGGAAATCGAAATCAATAGAGCCCCGGCTCTTCCTCTTTTCCCGGAGAATATCTGCCAGCTCCTTCATAAGATCAAACATCTCCACAAATTCCTGGTATTCTTCCATGACCTGGGGATCCCGGTCTGTAATGATGGCATTGACCGCTGTGTAGGTCATGCGGCGGTCCACACGGATCACGCTCTCCGTGATCTCATGTCCCATGACCCGCCCCTGGGCGTCAATCTCCATGATACAACTGAGAGCCAGCCGGTCCACCCCGGCATTCAGGGAACAGATCCCGTTGGAGAGCCGGTGGGGAAGCATGGGAATGACCCGGTCCACCAGATAGACACTGGTGCCCCGCTTTAAGGCCTCCTGATCCAGGGGGCTTCCCTCCCTGACATAGTGGGTCACGTCCGCAATGTGGACTCCCAGCCGGTACCCGTCTTTCTCACGGGTAATGGTCACCGCGTCATCCAGATCCTTGGCATCCTCCCCGTCGATGGTCACGGTCTGCCATTCCCGCAGGTCCCGCCGTCCTGCCAGATCCTTTTCCAGGACCTGGTCCGGCATATGTCCTGCCTGCTCCATGACCTCTGGCGGATACTCCTCCGGCAGGCCATAGGCGCGGACGATGGAAAGGATGTCCACGCCGGGATCATTGGCATGTCCCAGGATCTCCGTGACTACACCCTCCGGATTCCTGCGCCCGCTTCCGTAATCTGTGATCCGCACCACCACCTTGTGTCCATTAACCGCCCCCATGTCCTTTCCCTGGGGGATGAAGATATCCCGTCCGATCTTCTGGTTGTCCGGAACCAGGAAGCCGAAACTTTTGTTCTTCTGGAAATACCCCACCAGGGTCTCATTGGCATGCTCCAGAACACGCACTACCTGGGCCTCGGCCCGTTTGCCCTGCTGGGCAGCCCCTGCCACGATCTGTACCCGGTCTCCATGCATGGCCTCCCCTGTCTTGTCGGCAGGGATATAGTAATCCCCTTCCTGGCCCTCCACGGTCACGAAGCCGAAGCCCTTGGCATTGCCCGTGAAGATGCCCACCAGGGCAAAGCGCTCCGGCTTCCCATACTTGCCCCGTTTGGAAAGACCGATCTTACCTTCCGCTACCAGCACATCCAGAACCTCTTTCAGCTCCTCCCGCTGCTCCCGCGGTATATCAAGAAACACAGCCAGTTCTTTAAGCTTCATGGGCACAAACGCCGGCTCCTGGACCAGCGCCGCCAGCATCTCCTTTCGCTGCTTCATCAGTTCTTCTGTCATTCTCGTCCCGTCCTTTCTGTAAACCTGCAAAATTCAGCCATTCTTTATTATAGACAGAAAAAGCACTCTTGTTACCAAGAGTGCCTCATCCTACAGTACGTTCAGTATAATCGCAAGTACCATAAATGCAATCGCTGCAAAGGTTGTGAATTTCTCCAGATTGCCTTCCATGGAACGTCCCTTGTTCTTGCCCCAGTAGGTATCAGCCATACCACCGACAGAACCAAGTCCCGCAGACTTACCCTCCTGAAGTAATACGATCACGGTCAGGGCCACGCATATCAGAATAAAGATCACGGATATAATCACTTTCAGCATGTAACTGCACCTCCTAATAGTCAAACACCAATATTCTAGCACAATCTGACAGAAAAGACAAGGTGTTTTTTCTTTCTGTTCGGCCTTTTTACTGGATGTGTGTTACTATTCACGGGGGGCATCTTCTTGTCCGGCTCCGCCGGACAAGAAGCATC
>CAJTOW010000109.1 GCA_910577655.1 uncultured Lachnospiraceae bacterium
CAGCTACCAGAAAGCAATTTTCAGACACACTCTAGAGAAGAATGTTTTTGAAAAGGGAATTGTTATTTTCTGGATGTTATGGTATACTATGAACACTTATTGAGATATCTTACCCGAAGACACAGTATCCTATTGTTCAGGAGGTTTTTTCATATGGAAGCATACAAACAGGAATTTATTGAATTTATGATTGATTGCGAGGTCTTGAAGTTCGGTGATTTTGTTACAAAAAGTGGACGCAGGACCCCGTTTTTTGTAAATACCGGATTTTACCGTACCGGCACCCAGCTGAGAAGGCTGGGTGAATACTATGCCAAGGCGATCCAGAACACCTTTGGGATGGACTTCGACGTACTGTTTGGACCCGCTTATAAGGGGATTCCGCTGACGGTTGCCACTACCATGGCTATCAGTGAGTTCTATAATGCGGATATCCGTTACTGTTCCAATCGTAAGGAGATCAAGGATCATGGGGACAAGGGCATTTTGCTTGGAAGCCCGGTGCAGGATCATGACCGGGTGATCATCATCGAGGATGTGACCACAGCAGGAACCTCCATTGAGGAGACCCTTCCCATCATCCGTGCCCAGGGAGATGTGAATGTCCTGGGGCTGGTGGTTTCTGTAGACCGGATGGAGCGAGGCAAAGGAACCAGGTCCGCACTGAAGGAGATTGAGGAGAAGTATGGACTTAAGACCACAGCGATTGTGACCATGGGTGAGGTTGTCGAGCACCTTTACAACCGTCCATACCGTGGACGTATTGTGATCGACGACGAGCTCAAGGCTGCCATTGATGCATATTACGGGCAGTATGGCGCAGAATAAAGAATATGATCCAGATGTGCAGGACATTTATAATAGACCAGAAGGCGCACATCGCACATCACATCCAGCACAGATAAGGAGCAGATCATGGAAAAGGTTTATAAGACCATGCAGACCGCAGGAGCGCTGAGTATTTCTGTGGGAATTATCATACTTGTGACAGGCCTGGTAGTGGGTGTTCTGTCTATTGTCAGCGGGGGTATCCTGCTGAGAAGGAAATCTGACATTACATTTTAAGCAGAAGAGAAGATGACGTAGCAGTTCAAGGGGTATCTGAACTGTTACAAGATGACTGTCTGGAGCAGGGATCCGGACAGTTGTGGAGTGGTGAGGCAGTCTGATCCGGGAAATGAGGATAGGCTGCTTCTATATGCCCGGAGGGTTAAATGGATTTGGGCCGATATAGCCGCAAAAATGGGGCGTGCACACCGAAGGCGTCCCTTGTGGAGATGGCGGGAATGAATTTTCAAACACCCTCTGGCGGAATTGGTGGGAATGAATTTTTACACAGGCTTTAGTATTCAGAAAAAGCGCCAGCAGTGGGTTTCTTATGTATTTTTGACCGGCAAAAAAGGGCGGTCTGTTTGGTGACCGGATAGTCTGCAGGGGAATGGGAGCTGCAGCGGGGCTGTCACCGAATCAGACCAAGGGACATGATGGTAACAGTCAGGAGGTATCCGAACGGCTGCACATGCTGGATGATCATAGTAACAGTTCAGGAGGTATCTGGACTGTTACTGACAATAATTTGGAAATGATAAATGTAGACATGTTCGTATGCCGGAAGTGGCCAGGGGATATCCAGGGCCCATTTCCATGCATTTTATATAGATTGATGGGGATTATTTATGTTGCGAAATACAACCAGGAACCAGAAGCTGGGGTGGGTACTTTTTGTGGCCTATCTGACGTTACTGGTCTATTTTGTGTTTTTTGCGGAGTCTTTTGGAAGGCTGCCGGAGCAGCGTGATGATTATGCATATAATCTGGAACTGTTTAAGGAGATCAAGCGGTTCTATTGCTATAGAGAACAACTGGGTATGAAGGCATTTCTGCTGAATGTAGTGGGCAATGTGGTAGCCTTTATTCCCTGCGGTTTTTTTCTTCCGATCATCAGCCGGAGAGGGCGGAGGTGGTACAATACCATCCTGCTGGGCTTTGGTCTGAGTCTTTGCATTGAGCTGGTCCAGCTGGTATTCAAAGTGGGGAGCTTCGATGTAGATGACCTGCTTTTAAATACCCTTGGAGGCGCGGTGGGGTATGTGGGAAACCGGTTGGTTCAGCTGGTAAGAGTCAGGAGGAAAAAACTTGGAAAAAAGAAAACGTAAGATTTCCTATATCAGGAAACCGTTTGCCAGACGCAGCCTTTTCTCCCTGCCTCTTGCACTGATGGCCCTGGTTTTGGCGGGGGTCAGTCTCTGGATCAGCGTCCGTATGCAGGGGAATGGGGATTTGAGCATCGCGGGCTGGGCTTGTTCCAGTCTCTTGTTCGCGCTGACAGCGGTCATTTATGGATTGCTCTCCTTCTTTGAGGAGGAGAAGAATTATATGTTAGCCAGGATTGGGGCCGGAATCGGCGGGATTCTGGTTCTGTTCTGGATTTGTATTATTCTGGTGGGAGTGCTTGCTTAGAGCGTGTCTGAATATTGCTTTTTGACAGATGTGTATTCGCCTTTGGGGGAAATGCAAATGGCGTGAATGAATTTCAGATTCGTTTCCAGGGACGCTTCTGGTGGAGGATAGGAACCGTTCAGGCATGGGTGCGGCACGGCAGTGGCTGTGGCCGGTACCTTCTGGTGTATACTGGCAGCAGGAGCATGGCATGTCTGGACTGTAACTATAGAAAGAAAGGACAGATAGTATGCAGTATCAGGAATTATTTAACGAAGAGAATACCCGGATTATGGAGCGGTATGACCTTGCAACAGAGCGGATTGCCCAGATGGGGCAGGAGACTGTGGTGCATGAGCCTTACCGCGATTTTTTTGTCCGGATGGCGCAGTTTATGGGGATGATCGAGGAACTGGCCAGACGGCAGATGCGGGATGAGCTGGAAACTATGTCTCTGGAGGAGCTTGCAGACTGGAACAAACGGCTTTATGAAGACATCCTTCCGGAAAACTATGGCCACAGCTATGGGAACCCGGACTATGTGGCAGAGGTGCTGGGGGAAGAGCTGGGACCTCTGCTTTCGGCATTTTATGCCCAGCTGCGTGGGTGCATTGTCTTTGCCTTTGAGTGCAGACTGACGGATATCACTATTCTGGCAGAGACACTGATCGAGATCTACAACAGGTTCGAGGAGGAGGTGCCTTCTGCGGGAAGTATCCGGGATATCCTCTACTGGTTTTTCAGCGATTACACGGATGTGACCCTGACCTACAGAATCCGGGAACAGCTGGATCCGTCCCTGACCTTTGCAAAGGATCTGGTAATGGAGAGTGACCTGACGGATCTGAGGTATCTGTACCGGTTTGGGGAGTATATATCGGATAATGAACTGCAGATCGCTGCATTCATGAATTCCCTGCCGGAGGAGACCATCGGGCAGATGGCCAGGACCTTCACGGAAGGATACCGGAAGGGCTTTGCGGTCATGGGCCGGGATCTGTCGAAGAAACGGACCGTGGGCATCCGCTATGAGCTGGGCTTCGAGCGGATGATCCGGGAGGCTGTCCGCCTGTTTGGGGACATGGGGCTGGAGGTGATCCTGTACCGGGCAGCAGTGTGGTCTGTGACCCAGACGCCGAACCGGAAGGTGGGATACCACAGTGCATCGGCGAACCGGCAGTATGACTATGACCACAGGTATGACCAGGCAATCTATCTGGACAAGGCATTCAAGGACCGGAAGCTGGGAGTGCTGCGGACGGCCTATGAGACGTATAAAAAGCAGGCGGCGGATTATGCGGGACCGGCGGTGGTGGAGACCTTCGGCCAGGAGAGCTTCCAGCCGGTGAACAAGGCCCACGCCTATACCCTGAGCAGGAAGCAGCAGGAGCTGACCATCGCCTACTCCAATGAGTCCATGCCGGTAGTGAACCAGTATGTGCCGGGGGATGAGACCAGCTTTACCATCATCGCCTTTCCGGTGCCGGCCATAAGCACCGGAGATGCGTCGGCTGCTGGGCCCATGAAGGGTTATGGAGAGATCTTCGCGGACACCATCCGCATCAATACCCTGGATTATGAGCTGTATCAGGGGATCCAGCAGCGGCTGATCCAGGTACTGGACCAGGCAGAGAAAGTCCACATCACCGGCAGGGGGGCCAATGAGACGGACATTTATGTGTCCCTGCATCATCTGGAGGATGTGACAAAGCAGACCAACTTTGAGAACTGTGTGGCGGATGTGAATATTCCCGTGGGAGAGGTTTTCACTTCCCCGGTGCTGGCCGGGACCAGGGGGCTTCTCCATGTGGGGAAGGTATATCTGGGGAATATCCAGTTTAAGAACCTGCGGATCTGGTTTGAGGATGGCATGGTGAAGAAATATTCCTGCGACAATTTCCAGGATCCGGCGGAGGGGAAGACCCTGATCCGCCAGGAGATATTAAAGAATCATGATACCCTTCCCATGGGTGAGTTTGCCATCGGTACCAACACGGCTGCCTACTGTATGGCGGAGAAATACGGCATTATGGAGAAGCTTCCGATCCTGATTGCGGAGAAGACCGGGCCGCATTTTGCAGTGGGAGATACCTGCTACAGCTGGAGTGAGGATTCTCCTATGTACAATCCCGATGGCCGGGAGGTCATCGCCAGGGACAATGAGATCTCCATATTGCGGAAAACGGATGTGGGAAAGGCCTATTTCGGCTGTCATACGGATATCACGGTCCCCTATTCCGAGCTGGGTGACATCTCGGCAGTATGCCCGGATGGCCGGGAAATGTTCCTGATCCGGGGCGGCCGGTTCGTGGTGGAGGGGACGGAAAAACTGAATGAGGCTCTGGAAGAAATGTGATTCGCCGGAAAATGCCGGAATTCCAATAGACTATGATGCGTCAGGGAAACGGCCATGCCCTGGAGAGAGGAGAGGTGAGTAGAACGTGTATATTCGTGTGAATGTGAAGCAGATGGGAAAGCGCAGACAGACCATAAAGGAGCGGCTCTGCGAGATCGCGGGATGTCCTGGTACAGTCCGGGAGCTGATTCTGGCGGTGGTGGCTTCGGAGGTGGAAGCGTACAACCAGCGGCTGAAGGATGCGGGGGAGAGCCTTAAGGAGGATGCGGCTCCCAGGGAGGATGGGCTCCTTAAATACCTGACCAGGGAGGAGATAGGAGACCAGGCCCAGACCGGGAAGATCAGTTTCGGCGCTCTTTATGGAGAGAAGGAGGCGGATCAGGAGGAAGCCGCGGCTAATGCGCTCCAGTCCTTTGAGGACGGGATTTACCGGATCTTTCTGGATGGGAAGCCCCTGGAAACACTGGATGAGCAGATCAGCGTGACGGAGGAGACGGTATTTACTTTTGTGCGGCTGGTGATGCTGGCGGGGCGGATGTGGTAAGCCGGAGAACGGCAGCATTTCCGTAACAGTTCAAAGTATATCTGGACTGCTATGCATTTCCAGACAAGAAGATGCATACAGGAATTAAAGTTATTTGACGAGGAGAACAATATGGCAGACTACGACGGAACAAGCAGACTGGCGATCCGGAAGGAGCTGGAGAGACAGCTGCAGAAGAGAATTGAAAAGCTTTCCGGCCATGACAGGGAGCTGGCCCAGGCCCTGGTGAAGAGCCAGACGGAAGCGGACAGACTGATCGGGCGGATTGCAGGAGGCTTCTATGGGGATAAGGGGAAAAAGCCCTCCCAGTGGTTTGGCCAGAAGGGGATGCTGCCCATGCAGCGGCCCCACAAGGCGCTTCTGGATGCATTTGTGCCTAAGGGCTACCAGGATTCCTATCTCTATATCATTGACAAGCTGAACCAGTTCCCCTTTTCCCGGGGGTGGGCAAGGAGGACTGTGCGGACGGCAGGCTATGGCCCCCAGATCCGTCAGGTATTCACCCTGCTCCAGGCCTATGAGCGCCTGTTCTACTGTGGGGACCGGCTGGAGGACGTGATCCTGAACCGTCTGGACCCGGAAAAGCTGGATTACATACAAAATGAGTGGAGCTTCCAGAGAAATTTCAGTTATCTCTATGCAGCGGAGATCGATCTGGGGAACCAGGCGGTAATCAAAGCCCTGAAGGATCTGATCTTAAGTGAGAACAACACGGCCTATCTGGACCGGGAGATGATCCTGGGGATTATGCGGTCTGACAATAAAGAGCTGCAGGATCTCTTATGCAATCTGCTTCTGGCTGCCCGTCTCCAGGAGGGTTTGCGCCAGGTTATCTGTGAGACCATGGACGAGGGAACCGAGACTGTCTTTAAGAAGCTGTTGAAGGTTATCGAAGACAATGACCTGATCCGTTTCTCCTCAGTGAAACGGTCAGTCTCCACCTGGATTGGCATTTTCGATGAAACAAGTGTGGACCGGGTCAACGGGAAGCTTTTGAACCTTATGAGCCAGTGTCTGGCGGATCCGGCCTTCTGTAAGAGCCAGCTGGCAACCAGTGATTCCGTGGCCATCAATGGGGCCTTGTGGGCCCTGGGCTTTCATGAGGTGGAGGATGCCATCAGGGCTATGGAGGAGCTGGTGGACCATGGCACCAAGAACCAGAGGCTGGCGGCTTCCTTCTATAACCAGAATATTTTCGATGAGGACTTAAAGATCCGGGTAGCCAGAAAGGTAATTCTGGAACAGACCCAGGATATGGAGCTGGTGGCTGCCTTCATGCCGGCCTACACGGTGCGGCTGTCCGGACAGATCCGGGGGCTTCTCTATGAAAGCGGCAGAACTTACTTAAACAGGGTCACAAAGCCCAGGAAGCCGGAGCTGACGGACTACTATACAGACCGGAAGGAGGCAGAGCTTCTCTATGGGAAATTCATGGAGATCTACCAGGCCCTGCCAAAGAAGGGAGTTGTCTACGCGCCCTGCATTTTCCCCTGGTACCGGGTGGAGCTGGCGCCCTCGGAGGTGGTGCGGCAGCTGGCATTTCTGGCCTATGTGCTTGAGGACCAGGAGAAGATCACCCGGATGGCAGGGCTTCTGGGAGAGGTGGCTGGAGGCTGTTACCAGCGCAGCTATCTGATCAACCTGCTGCTGTATATGCCGTCGGATCCGGAGCAGAGAAAGCAGCTGATCGGATATATGGGCAATGCGGAAGCCGATTCTTCAGCCGCAGCCATTGAGCTGGTGAAGCAGATGAAGCTTAAAGGGGATGAGTATCTGCTGCTGGAGGATATGCTGCGGTTTAAACGGAGCAGCTTAAGGGGTACCCTTATCGGGCTTCTCATGGAGCAGGAGGATGCGCAGATGAGAGCCTGTCTGAAACGGCTTCTGGAGGATAAGCGGGAGGAGAAGCGCAGCGCGGCCCTGGATATGATGCTGCGTCTGTCCGGGGATCAGGAGCGGGCAGAGCTTTACCAGAGTGTCAGGCCCCTTGCTTCCACCATCGCGAATCCTACGGATAAGGAAACGCTTCTGATCCAGGAGCTTCAGGGCAAGGACGCAGGATCCGTGGAGGAACAGAAGGGCTACGGGATCTATGATCCGGAAGCGGAGGAAGTCATCCGGGAGATCCCGGCGGATGTGGCATCCGCACTGGAGCGCCGGGACAGCCGACAGGAGCTTAAGGAGCGCTGTCTGCCCCTGACGGAGCAGCAGGTGGTCCAGAAGTTTAAGAAACTGGACGGGATCATCCGGGAGAACAAGGATCTGGAGTACGAGAGTGTATCTGGTGATAAGGAGCTTCTGGGAAACCGTTATACCTGTCTGAAGGAATATTCAGGAGTCCGGGGGACACGGGCCGGTTATAAGCTGGAGCATTATCCCCTGGCAGAGAAGCTGGAGGATTTTTATAAGGAAGAGATCGGAAGCTATAGGGCCCTGGTCCAGATGGAGGCGCGACTGTTCTGGAACCAGGACTGGGCCGATGCGGCCAGGAGCTTTTACCAGGGTGTGTTCGGGTGCCAGCCCTTTAAGCCGGAGCCGGTGAGTCTGGAATATACCCAGCAGGTCCGGGACATTCGTCTGGTGTACCGGTTCCAGTTCCTGGACCGGAAGGAGCTTCTGGAGACCGGGATCCAGGTAGTCCAGGCCCTGACAGAACTGGTGGGCCGGGAGAACAAGATGGTGGAATATTCCTACAGCGGCTACGGCAACAGAAGGTACAATACCTCTAAGCGGGTCAGCGAGCTGGGAATCTTTGAACGGTATTTCGAGGGGCTGGGGTACTGGGAGACGGACGAGGAGTTCATCCGGGCCTTCCACACGGCATGGAGCTTTGAGCGGAAATGCCGGGATGAGAAGGAGAGAAACCAGTTCCTGACCAAGCCCGGACACATGGGAAGCAGGTACGATACCATGTCGCCCATGAATCCCTACTGGTTTTTGAAGGCGTACCATATGGGGCTGGTTTCCAGGGATATCCTTTATAAGGCTGTGCTGGATTATTTCAGCAGGACCCAGAGTCTCCAGATCCTCAGTAAGGTTGTGAAGGGAGAGTGTGTGAAACCCATGAACCGCCGGAACATGATGGGCTTTTTCGGAACAGAGATGGCAGACCAGCTCTACCAGGAAGGGGAGGACAGTCTGGGGCCGGATACCTGGACCGGAAAGCTGCTCCGGGAACTGTACGGGGATATTGTGCCTGTGATGGTGGACCGGGAGCTGCGCCGGGGAGAGGCGGAGACGGAATTCTCCCATGATATCTATGGGATCAGCTATATCCGGGGGATTCCTTACCTGAAACGGATCCTCATGGCCCTGGGCAAGGATACCCTGGGGCGGAACACCTATTATTCCTGGTATTACAGCAACCGGGAGGTGACGAAGCAGGAGGTCTTAAGCCATCTTCTCAAGGTCTGCTATCCTGGGGACGGGGAAAATGGCGCCGACTTAAAGGAGGCTCTCAAAGGGACCAGCATTAAGGAGGCCCGCCTGGTGGAGGTGGCCATGTATGCGCCCCAGTGGATTGACGTGATCCAGGAGTATCTGGGATGGGAGGGCTTAAAGAGCGGCTGTTATTACTTCATGGCCCACATGAACGAGCGGTTCGATGACCAGAAGAAGGCCATGATCGCCCGGTATACGCCCCTGACACCGGAGGAGCTGCAGGACGGTGCCTTTGATGTGACCTGGTTTGAAGAAGCCTACAGGCTTTTAGGGGAGAAGAATTTCGGGCTTCTGTATAACGCGGCCAAGTATATTTCTGACGGGATCAAGCATTCCAGGGCCAGAAAGTACGCGGACGCGGCTTCCGGGAAGGTGACTCTTGAGACGCTGGGCCAGGAGATCCAGGCAAAGCGCAACAAGGATCTGCTTATGAGCTATGGGCTGGTACCCTTCGGGGAGAACCAGGAGCGGGATATCCAGGACCGCTACCAGTTCATCCAGCAGTTTAAGAAGGAGAGCCGCCAGTTCGGCGCTCAGCGGCGGGCCAGCGAGTCCAAGGCGGCGGAGATCGCCCTGGTGAACTTAAGCGTCCGGGCGGGATTTTCCGATGTGACAAGGCTGACCCTTAATGTGGAAAGTCGTCTGGCGGAGACATTTGCCCCCTATATGGAGTGGACGGTGGTGGACGATGTGGAGATCCGCCTGCAGGTAGGCGCGGACGGGAAGAGTGAGGTGCTTTGCAGGAAAGGCGGCAAGGCTCTGAAGTCCGTACCGTCCCGGCTGGGCAAACAGCCTCTGGTAGCAGAGATGAAGGATGCCTGCAAGAAGCTGAAGGACCAGTACAGCCGGACCCGGAAGATGATGGAGGAAGCCATGGAAAGCGGGGACTCCTTCACTGCCGGGGAGGTGGCCGGACTGCTGGCCAATCCGGTGGTGCGGGCGATTCTGGAGCCCCTGGTGTATGCGGGGAAGGAAAAGCTTGGATTTGTGAAATGGGCCCGGATGGCGGACGGAAAGCTGGTGGAGCTGCGGACGGAGGATGCCGGAGCAGAGCCAGAGGCAGTGGCTGCTGGAGCAGAGCCAGAGGCGGCGGCTGCCGGAGCAGAGCCAGAGGCGGCGGCTGCCGGAACAGAGCCGGGGGCAGTGGCTGCAGGAGCAGAGCCAGGGGTAACGGCTGCCGAAGCAGAGCTTTCAACTGCTGGCCGGCAGGCTGTGGGAACGGTCTGCGGGAAGGCCACGGAGAATATGGTACTGTGTCTGGAAGGGCCGGACGGAACCTGTGTGACTCTGGAAAAGGAGGACACAGTCCGGATCGCCCATCCTCTGGATCTGTACCGGTCAGACAACTGGCATGAATACCAGAAGTATCTCTTTGACCATGAGATGCGCCAGCCCTTCAAGCAGGTATTCCGGGAGCTGTATGTGAAGCTGCCGGAGGAGATGGGGCTTAAGGCCTCCCGGATGTTCGCCGGGAACCAGATCCAGCCCCAGAAGACAGTCGGATGCCTCAAGAGCCGCCGCTGGGTGGCTGACTATGAGGAGGGTCTGCAGAAGGTATATTATAAGGAAAATATCGTGGCGCGGATCTATGCCCTGGCAGACTGGTTCTCTCCCAGCGATGTGGAGGCGCCTACCCTGGAGTGGGTAGAGTTCTCAGACCGGAAGACCTTTGAGTCCCTGACCATTGGGCAGGTGCCGGATCTGATCTACAGCGAGGTCATGCGGGATGTGGATCTGGCAGTCAGTGTGGCTCATGCTGGCGGCGTGGATCCGGAGACCAGCCATTCTACCATTGAGATGCGCCGGGCGATTGTGGAGTTCAATCTGCCGCTGTTTGGCCTGACCAATGTGACCCTGAAGGACAGCCACGCGCTGATCAGGGGAAGCCGTGGGACTTACAATGTACATCTGGGAAGCGGCGTGGTCCACCAGGAGGGCGGCGCGATGCTGAATATCCTGCCAGTCCACAGCCAGAAGCGGGGAAGACTGTTCCTGCCGTTTGTGGATGAGGATCCTAAGACGGCGGAGATTATGTCCAAGATTGTACTGCTGGCGGAGGATAAGAAGATTAAGGATCCGTTTATTCTGGAGCAGATTCACAAGTAAAAGCCGGCTGGGACAGTTTAGGAAGGTATGGACCGGGAAGGGCGGTTCCAGGAGGTATGCTTCGGAAAGGTGCTCTGAAGAAAATAAAATAATATCGTGGAAATAAAAATCAACATTGATTTGAGAAAAATCCTCAAATCAATGTTGATTTTTTTGATATCCTGCGTATAATAAGATTAGGAGGTATACGCTATGCTTATACAATTTCGATTTAAAAATTTCAAATCTTTTAGAGATGATACTATTTTAGACCTTTCTGCAACTAAAATTACTGAGCATTCTAACAGAATTATTTCTGCCGGATATGAAAAACTGTTGCCTGCGGCAGCCATTTTTGGTGCTAATGCAAGTGGCAAATCAAATGTGATTGAAGCTTTTCGCTATATGATGACCTATGTATTAGAGTCCTTTTCATATGGCGGCGATCCTGATGATAAAAAAAATAAAAGCAGAAAATTGAAATATACTCCGTTTCTGTTTGATGGCACCAGCAGAGACGCTGAATCTTCTTTTGAAGTTTACTTTATGGATACAGAAGAACGTGGATTTAAGTCATACAACTATGGTTTTACATTGAATCAGGATGGCGTTATGGAAGAGTGGCTAAATTCAAAGGCCAAGACTGCCCGTGAGTACAAACAGGTTTTTTATCGCAACGGAGACGAGCTGGATTTGTCAGGACTTCCGTCTAAGAGCCAGGAACTTATCCGGATTTCTTTGAATAGAGAGGCACTTATTGTTTCTTTGGGAGCAAAGCTGAAAATTACGAAGCTGAAATCCATCCGGGACTGGTTTTATAATATAAATTTTGCTAACTTTGGTAATCCTTACGAGAATGTGTTTCTTTCTTCTCTTATCCCAGAAGGGTTTACAGAGGATAAAACAGTTCAAAATAAAGTTGTGGCATATTTCTCGTCTTTTGATCCTTCGATCGTTGGATTTCATGTCGAGGTTATGAAGGGCGAAAATGAAGAGTCCCAAAATGTTAAAATTGATGCGATTCATCGCATGGTTGACGGAGGAACAGCCTCTATACCGTTGCAGGAAGAGTCTGATGGAACTTTGAAGATGTTTGCTTTATACCCTGTTTTGCAGGACACTCTGGATAACGGTGGGGTATTGATTGTTGATGAATTGAATGCCAGACTGCATCCTTTGCTGGTCAGGAGTTTCCTGATTACCTTTTTAAATCCGGAAATCAACCAGAAGCATGCCCAGTTGGTATTTACGACCCATGATTCATGGCAGCTTTCCAATAATCTGCTCCGGAGAGATGAAATCTGGTTCACTGAAAAAGATAATAGTGGCGTTTCTGCACTATACTCCCTTGCTGATTTTGTAGATGAAGAGGGCATAAAAATCCGGAAAGATGAAAGCTATGAAAAAAATTATCTGCTTGGCAAATATGGTGCAATTCCTGCATTGAAAAATTTCGATATGTTCAAGGAGGAGTGAGTATGGCAAAAGCAGATAGAAACGGAAAACGTAAGGGTCGGGATAGTTTTCGTACAAGAGTTCCGGATTTGGGGTATTACTTCATTGTAACTGACACAAAGGAAACTGAGGAAAATTATATGTATGGTCTCCGGGATTCTCTTCCTAAGAATTTACAGGGAAGAATTGTCATTAAAGTTTCTAAAGCCAAAACAGATGAACTTGTTACAGCATGTAAAGAACAAGCTGCTATGGAACCTCAATATGGGGAGCCTTGGATTGTATTTGACCGTGACCAGATTGTTCACTTTGATCAGATTATAGAAACTGCCAAACGGGAAGGCGTTAATGCAGGCTGGTCAAATCCTTGTATTGAGATATGGTTTGATGCCTACTTTGGAAGAATGCACAGCTATCAGGATTCCGTTACATGCTGCCGGGAATTTGCAAACACTTTTGAGAAGAGAACCGGACAAGAATACAAAAAATCCAGCAATCAGATTTATACCATGCTGAATCGTTACGGTGATGAGGCAACAGCCATTAAAATAGCAGAGTCCCGTCTCGCACAGTATTTAAGAGACGGATTGGACAAGCCATCAGAGCTATGTCCATGTACAACGGTACATAGGCTGGTGGAAGAGATTTGTAAAAAGACAGGAAGAGTTAGTCTATCTGAAATAAGCGCTCGTCAAAAAAAGAACAAATAGTTGCAGGGGAATGCCATAATGCTAGAGCGTGTTTGAAAATTCATTCCTGGCATCTGCACGCCCCACTTCGCGGTAT
>CAJTOW010000110.1 GCA_910577655.1 uncultured Lachnospiraceae bacterium
CTCCCACAAAGTGGAGCGCACAGCTACCGGAAAGCAATTTTCAGACACACTCTAGCAGAGGGGTGTCTGTGAACACTTAATGAACCGGAGCCGTGTATCTGTGAACATAAGGAGAAATCAAAATGAAAATGGGAATTAAAGAGATCCAGGAGATCATCCCTCACCGCCATCCTTTTCTTCTGATCGACTGTATCGAGGAGCTGGAGCCAGGTGTACGGGCTGTGGGGTACAAATCCATTACTTATAATGAGCCCCAGTTCAATGGGCATTTCCCCCAGGAGCCGGTGATGCCGGGTGTCCTGATGGTGGAGGCTCTGGCCCAGGTGGGGGCGGTGGCGATCCTGAGCGTAGAGGGAAATAAGGGGAAAACCGCTTATTTCGGAGGCATTGACCATTGCAAATTCAAGCAGAAGGTGGTGCCGGGAGACCGTCTCAGGCTGGAGTGTGAGATCATCCGCCAGAAGGGGCCTGTGGGCATCGGAAAGGCGGTTGCCACCAACCAGGACGGCAAGCTGGCTGTGTCGGCGGAGCTGACATTTATGATTGGATAAAGGGACGGGTTTTCGGTATGATTGCCAGAAATGAGGAAATGACTCATGTTTGATAAGATATTAATCGCCAACCGCGGCGAGATCGCGGTGCGGATCATCCGTGCGTGCCGGGAAATGGGCATTAAGACGGTGGCCGTGTATTCGGAGGCGGACCGGGACAGTCTTCATACGCTTCTGGCGGATGAGGCTATCTGTATCGGACCGGCGCCTTCCTCCCAGAGCTATCTGGATATGGAGCGTATCCTGTCCGCTACGGTAGCCATGAAGGCCGAAGCTATTCATCCAGGTTTTGGATTCCTGTCAGAGAATGCCCGGTTTGCCGAGCTCTGTGCCAGGTGCAATATCACCTTTATCGGCCCGTCGGCAGAGATTATTAACCGTATGGGCAACAAGTCCGAGGCCCGCAGAACCATGATGGAGGCGGGAGTTCCCGTGGTTCCCGGCGGCAGGGAGGCGGTTCACACCGTGGAGGAAGCCCTGGAAATGGCCAGGGCCATCGGGTTCCCGGTGATGATCAAGGCATCCTCCGGCGGCGGCGGAAAGGGTATGCGGATCTCCCATGGTGAGGAGGATTTTGCATCCAATTTCCAGAATGCCCAGATGGAATCGGTCAAGGGCTTTTCTGATGATACCATGTATCTGGAGCGTTATATTGAGAAGCCAAGACACATTGAATTCCAGATCATGGCAGACCGTTATGGCAATGTCATCCACCTGGGGGAGCGTGACTGCTCCATCCAGCGGCGGCACCAGAAGGTGCTGGAAGAATCTCCGTCCGTGGCTATTTCTGATGAGCTGAGAAGGAAGATGGGAGAGACCGCAGTGCGTGCGGCAAAGGCCGTGGGCTATGAAAATGCCGGAACCATCGAGTTTCTGCTGGATAAAAACAAGAATTTCTATTTTATGGAGATGAATACCCGGATCCAGGTGGAACATCCGGTGACTGAGGCGGTCAGCGGCCTGGATCTGATCAAAGAGCAGATCCGTGTGGCGGCCGGGGAACCTTTAAGCCTGGAACAGAGGGATGTGCGGATCTCCGGTCATGCCATTGAGTGCAGGATCAATGCGGAGAATCCGGCAAGGAACTTCATGCCTTGTCCGGGTACCATCACCAGCCTGCATCTGCCGGGGGGATATGGGGTGCGGATCGACACCCATATTTATAATGATTATAAGGTTCCTTCCAATTATGATTCCATGCTGATGAAGATTATTGTCCACGGGAAGGACCGGGCCGAGGCCATCGCCAGGATGCGCAGTGTCCTGGGTGAGGTGATTATAGAAGGGATTGATACGAATCTGGATTTCCAGTATGATATTCTGAATCATCCGGCTTATCAGAGCGGAGACACGGATACTCATTTTATTCCTACTTATTTTCCGGAGTATCATGGTGGGGGCTGAGGCTTCAGGCCGGCAGCATGTCTGAAAATGCCTTTCTGCCAGCGGTGTGTTGCAGTTTGCGGGACACCGCAGGAGTCCTTTGTGGTGACGGAGGGAATGAAGACAGGGAAATGAGTTTGTATCTGGTTGGATTTAGAAGATGGCAGTATGAGGGAGATTTATCATGTTGAAAAATATGTTTAAGAAAACATATACGATCATAGATACCAAGTACCAGACGAAAAAGAAGAGCGACGAGCCCAATATTCCGGAGGGACTGTGGAAAAAGTGTAATAAATGCGGCCAGCCCATTTATGTGGAGGATGTAAAGAGCAATCTTTACGTATGCCCCAAGTGTGACGGGTATTTCCGTGTCCATGCCTACCGCAGGATAGAAATGCTCATGGATGAGGGAAGCTTTGATGAGTGGAACCAGGAGATGGAGTTTTCCAATCCCCTGGATTTTCCTGGTTATGAGAAAAAGGTTATTGCGGCCAGGGAGAAAACCCAGCTGAATGAGGCTATTGTCACCGGAAAGGGGACCATCCAGGGATATGAGGCGGCTGTAGGTGTCTGCGATGCGCGTTTCCTTATGAGCAGCATGGGCCATGTGGTGGGGGAAAAGATCACATACATGGTGGAGCGGGCTACCCGGGAAAAGCTTCCCGTTGTTATCTTCGCTTGTTCTGGCGGGGCCAGGATGCAGGAAGGGATCGTATCCCTGATGCAGATGGCCAAGACGTCGGCGGCTCTTAAGAAGCATCATGAGGCCGGACAGCTGTTCGTCAGTGTGCTGACAGATCCTACTACCGGAGGTGTGACAGCCAGCTTCGCCATGCTGGGAGATATTATTCTGGCGGAGCCGGGAGCCCTGATCGGGTTTGCAGGGCCAAGGGTCATAGAGCAGACTATTGGGCAGAAGCTTCCGGAAGGGTTCCAGAGGGCAGAGTTTCTGCTGGAGCATGGATTTGTAGATAAGATTGTGAAGCGCAGCGAGCAGCGGCAGGTGCTGGCGGATATTCTGCGTATGCATCGGAAGACCGGGTCCGGGAGTGCGGAAAACGGAAAGTCTGGGGAGGCAGGAAGCCAGACAGAGAGCGGAAACCCGGCGGCGTCAGTAAACCAGACAGAAAGCGGAAATCCGGCGGCGTCAGTAAACCAGACAGAGAGCGGAAATCTGGCGGCGTCAGTAAACCCGACAGAGAGCGGGAATCCGGCGGCGTCAGTAAACCAGACAGAAAGCGGGAATCCGGCGGCGTCAGAGATCCGGCCGGAAACCAGAAAAACGGGAATTTTTGGGAAGCTGACTGGTTCACGGAAGCAGGAGCCGGAGCAGCCTGAAAATACCAAGACTGCCTGGGATACTGTCCTTCTGTCCCGGAACGCAGAGCGTCCGGTTGCCATGGATTATATTGAGATTTTGTTTGACGATTTCATGGAGCTTCACGGAGATCGTTATTATGGAGATGATGGTGCAATCATAGGCGGGATCGCCACCTTCCACGGAATGCCGGTGACGGTGATCGGTCAGCAGAAGGGCAGAAATACCAAGGAAAATATCAAACGCAATTTCGGAATGCCGTCCCCGGAGGGTTACCGCAAGGCACTGCGGCTCATGCAGCAGGCGGAAAGCTTCGGGCGTCCGGTAGTGTGTTTTGTGGATACGCCAGGGGCTTTCTGCGGGCTGGAAGCAGAGGAGCGCGGCCAGGGAGAAGCCATTGCCCGCAATCTGTTTGAGATGTCTGCGCTTACGGTTCCGGTGCTGTCCATTGTCATCGGGGAGGGAGGAAGCGGCGGCGCACTGGCCATGGCAGTAGCCAATGAGGTATGGATGCTGGAGAATGCCATCTATTCCATCTTGTCGCCGGAGGGCTTTGCATCCATCCTGTGGAAAGACAGCCGGAAGGCAGCGGACGCGGCCAGGGTTATGAAGATCACGGCTACGGATCTTTACAGCCGTGGGCTGATCGAGCGGGTGATCCCGGAGGAGGAGCCAGCTTGCGCGGACACGATCCCGGAGCTGACGGCGGAGATGGATCTGTATATGGAAGAATTCTTCCAGCGGTTCCAGGGTATGACTGGTGAAGAGATCCGGGAGCAGCGGTACCAGAGGTTCAGAGGTATCTGAGCGTTATAGGTAACAGTTTAAGGGGTATCTGAACTGTTACCGTTATAGTCCATAGGGCAGGGAAAACTGATTTTTGAGAAGGCTGGGAGGCTAGGAAAAAGCTATGGGAATATTTAATCCACTGGTAATTGGTGATTTGAAGGCGGAGCGTCCGGTGATTCAGGGTGGTATGGGAGTGGGCATCAGCTTGTCCTCTCTGGCCGGTGCAGTGGCGAAGGCCGGCGGGATCGGGATCATATCCACAGCCCAGATCGGGTTTCGTGACCCGGATTTCTTAAAGGCGCCTCTGGAGGCCAATCTGCGGGCCATTAAAACGGAGCTCGACAAGGCCAGAGCCCTGGCGCCAAAGGGGATCCTGGGCTTCAATATCATGGTGGCTACGAAGAATTATGCCCTTTATGTGAAGGAAGCGGTGAAGGCCGGTGCGGATCTGATCATTTCCGGCGCAGGTCTTCCGGTGTCTCTGCCGGAGTTTGTGAAGGGGACTAAGACCCGGATCGCGCCTATCGTGTCCACTGCCAAGTCTGCACTGGTCATCTGCAAGATGTGGGACCGCAAATACGCGAGGATCCCGGATATGGTGGTCATTGAAGGGCCTCTGGCAGGCGGTCACCTGGGATTTTCGCGGGATCAGTTAAAGGACTATGGCGCCGATACGGAAAATGTCACCGAAACCTATGACCAGGCTGCTTACGACCAGGAGATCCAGGAGATCATGGGGGTGGTGAAGCAGTATGGGGATAAGTACCGGCAGCATATTCCGGTGGTAGTGGCAGGAGGGATCTATACCCGTGAGGATGTGGAACATGCCATGGAGCTGGGAGCCGATGGCGTCCAGGTGGCTACCCGTTTCGTGACTACAGAAGAATGCGACGCGCCCATGTGCTACAAGCAGGCCTATATTGATGCAAAGGAAGAGGATATTGTCATAACCAAAAGTCCCGTAGGGATGCCGGGACGGGCCATCAAAAACGCGTTTCTGGACTATGTGTCCGGCCACAAGGCTGAGATCCGCCACTGCTACCAGTGTCTGGAGCACTGCGATCCCAGGACGGTTCCCTACTGTATTACCAGGGCACTGGTGGGTGCCGCAGAGGGCGATCTGGATCATGCGCTTCTGTTCTGCGGTAGCAACGCCTACCGGGCAGATAAGATCGAGACAGTGGATCAGGTAATGGAGGCTCTGGTGGGCGTATAGGAGAGAATTAGTTGCATAAAGCTTGTTTCACGCCCATAGACTGGTAAAAAGCGGGACTGGCCGTGCAGCTTATCCGATGTATCCTGGTATATTCTGGGATCTTTCGCAACCGTTCAGGAGATGTCTGAACTGTTAAGATCTTTTGGAACAGCTGCAGACAGTCTGAAAGGCGGGACTTGCATTGCTGAATTATTTGTGGAGTTTTATGATTTTGGCAGGTATGCTCTGGGGAATGGCAACAGGCAGCCTGGACGCGGTGACCCAGGGTCTGGTTGATTCTGCAAAAGAAGCAGTGACCCTGGGCCTTACTATGCTGGGGATCATGTCATTCTGGAGCGGGATCCTGGAGGTGGGGAACCGGGCCGGAGTGCTGGACTGGCTTTCGGAGAAAATGAAACCGGTGCTTGGGTTTCTCTTTCCGGAGCTTCCAGATGATCATCCGGCTTTAAAGCCCATAGCGGTCAATATGACTGCCAATATGCTGGGGCTTGGTATGGCGGCTACGCCGGCGGGGCTGGAAGCGATGAAGTACCTGAAAGAAGATGGGCCTGGGTTTGAAATTGATAAAACAGCCACCAGCTCTATGTGCACGTTCCTGATTCTCAACATTTCTTCCCTGCAGCTGGTTCCCATCACCATGGTGGCCTACCGGACACAGTATGGCTCAAAGAATCCCATGGCAGTCCTCGGTCCGGCCCTGGCGGCCACGGCCTGCTCCACTCTGGCGGCGGTTGTATTCTGCAAGGCGGCGGACAGATGGCAAGGGAGGGGAAAACTTTGCAGGGCAGAGCTTTCCGGCCCACAAAGGGACGAAAACCAGGTCCAGCGGAGGGTCTGGGAACCAGAAACACAAAAAGCACAAGCACACAGAACCGGGAGGAAGCGCCTATGATTATCTGGATGTCGCAGATGATCGTTCCCCTGATCATATTCGGTATGCTGGGTATGGGGATCCTGGGAAAACGGCCTGTGTTCGACGATTTCCTGGCCGGTGCCAGAGATGGGATGCGGACGGTAGCAGAGGTGCTGCCGACCCTGATCGGTCTGATGACCGCAGTGGGAGTACTCCGGGCCTCGGGTCTTCTGGATGTTCTGGGAAACCTTCTGGCGCTGCCGGCCGGCTGGCTCTGCCTTCCCGCCGAGCTGGTCCCCCTGACTCTGGTTCGTCTGGTATCCAATTCGGCGGCAACCGGTCTCCTTCTGGACATATTCGGAAAATACGGCCCTGATTCCTTCCTGGGAATGGCTGGTTCTATTATGATGAGCTGTACGGAAACAGTATTTTACTGTATCAGTATCTATTTCGGATCTGTAAAAGTGACAAAAACCCGTTATGTGATTCCGGGTGCGCTGTTTGCCACGGCAGCAGGTGTGGCGGCAAGCATCTGGCTGGCGGGCAGATAAAATGTTACTGTTCACGGGGGGCATCTTCTTGTCCGGCTACGCCAGACAAGAAGCATCAGGCCTTCGCCTGATATCAAATTTTCACATCCTTGTAAGAATTTTCTAAGGATTATAAGGTTGTATAGTTGAAAAAAATCATGTATAATCAGTGGGAAGCTTTTGTCTGCCCATGTTAATGAGAGGGAAAAAGTGGATACTTATGAGGTGCTGAATGACATTTTGGTAAATCTGTTCCGGGATATTATGAATCTGGAGGAACGGGCCATTATCACTCAGGAATTTCAAAATATAACCAGTAATGATATGCATGTGATCCAGGTGATCGGCACAGGAGAGCCCAAGAACATGTCGACCATTGCCAGGGAGCTGTCAGTGACTGTGGGGACTTTGACCATAGCCATGAACAGCCTGGTGAAGAAAGGTTATGTGATCCGGGAGCGCAGCCAGGAGGATCGCCGTGTCGTGTACATTTCCTTGTCTGAAAAGGGCAGAGAGGCATATGCGCATCATGAGAGATTCCACCAGCAGATGATTCATGAGATTCTGGATGGTCTGAACCCGGAGGAGACAGAGGTATTGCTGAAATCACTGAACAAGCTGACTTGGTGGTTTCGCAGTTTTCAGGAGAAATAAAGAGGAGGCAATTTACATTATGAAAAAGGCGATCATGTGTTTAATCGGAGCCATGATGATCTTATCCCTGGCGGCCTGCACCCCTACCACGGAGAAAGGAAAGACCGGTGAGGTAAAGGAGACCCAGGGAAGCAACAGTGTGGATAATACAAAGCTGCCGGATCCCACAGCACCGGATCTGGATGTGATCTCCATCTATACCGTCAGCGCTGACGGCACTAAGCTGGAGGGAACCATGGACGCAGTGGAAGGCAAGGATGCCCAGACCGTGGCAGACCTGCTGATCAAATATGGCGTGCTTGAGGAAGGCACCGAGGTCATCGAGTTCAAGGCTGAGGGCGAGCCGGCCAGCGAGGAAGTGGGCCCCGGCGTGGTCAAGATCCCCGGGATCGAGTTCGAAAGTACGGTAAAAGAATATGGTACCGTGAATTTAAGCAAGCTTCCGGACGACAAGGATGATATGCTTCTCCAGGCGATTGCCAATACATTCATTGAGAATATGGATGTGCTGTATCTGACCATTCTGGTGAATGGGGAGACTGTGGCGGAGAATCTGACATTTGTGGATGCAGGGAAATAGGAAGGGGTATCCAGAACTGTAAGAGGCAGGTCTGGCTGTTTGAGATTGGATATATGGAGCTGGAAAGAAAATTGTAACACAAGTGCAGGAGCTATTAGATAAATCTGATAATGGTTCCTGCACTTGTTATTTTATATCAGGATCAGTGATGAGATATTGACAATTATTCTGGTCAGAAGGCAGTTACTTAAGTTCCGGCCAGTACTCCTTATTAGCCTCAATCAGATCATCCAGAAGCTCTTTTGCCACGCTGGCGCTTGGGACAGTCTTTGAGAGGGTCAGGGCCTGCCAGAGCTTCTGGTAGCTGTGTTCGCAGTAGGCTTCCACTACCAGCTTCTCCACGGCAACCTGCTGCTGCATCAGGCCCAGCTGGAAGGTGGGGATATCGCCCTGGCACAGAGGCTCTGGACCCTGGTTTCCTACCAGACAGGGAACCTCCACCATGGCGTGGGGGTCGAAGTTGGATACGGCGCCCTTGTTCTCCACGATGCAGAGCATCCGCTCATGGGTGTTGTAGGCAATGGCCCTGGCCAGATCTACGATAAAGGCGGCATGGTTGTCGATCTCGAATTCATCTCCCTGGAACTGGCCGGCCTGGATGATGGCGCGGGCAGCGCCGAAGACCTTCTTTTCCCGCCCGTCCATGACCTCGTTGGCGCGGGTGTATTCTGGGTCGCTGTGCTCCACCACATAGTCCTGGAACAGATAGTATTTCAGGTAGGTGTTGGGCAGGCAGTCAGGGGTAACGGCCTGAAGGTCTGCCGCCTTTTTGTGGGTGGCCTGCCAGCTGGCGTCCATGTGCTGGGTCTCAATGGCCTTCTGGGTCAGATAGCCGTTTTTGCTGACATAATCAATAAGCTGGGGTGTATAGTCTGTGCCGTCCTTGTCCTTGACGCTGGTCCACCAGCCGAAATGATTCAGGCCGTAATACTGTACATCCAGATCCCTGGGGGTCTTCCCTACGATGTAGCTCATCCGGCGCAGGGTTCCCACGGGCATGTCGCATATATTGATGACTTTGGAGTGGGGACGGAGGACGCGGCAGGCCTCCGCCACAATAGCTGCCGGATTGGAGTAATTTAACATCCAGCAGTCCGGACTGTACTGTTCCATATAATCGATCAGCTGGATGATATCCGGGATGCTGCGCATTCCATAGGCTATTCCGCCAGGGCCGCAGGTCTCCTGGCCTACCACGCCGTGGCGCAGGGGGATCTTCTCATCCAGTTCCCGCATAGGATAGCCGCCGCTGCGGATATGGGCCATACAGAAGTCCACGCCTGTAAATGCCTCCTCCGGGTCCGTGGTGAAGGAAAATGCCACATGGGGTGCCACCTTTTTCAGGGCGATGGCAACTGCTTTGGCGATGGTTTCCTGACGGGCGGCGTCATTGTCATAGAGTTTTAAGCTTCGGATAGGGAAACGCTCCAGACTGTCCATAAGCATCATAACGATACCGGGGGTGTAGGTACTGCCGCCGCCGGCGATGACCACTGAAAATTGTTTCATATATTTATTCCGTCCTTTCTCATATTCATTTTTCTATTGTCAGCAGATATCTGCCGGATAACAGACTGGGGATCAGGCCGTTATCCGGACGATTTTTTTGTGATCCAGTTCTCCTGCCTGATGGATTCCTGGCTGATTTACTCGTTATCTTTAAATCCCAGTTCCGCGTCCACGGCTTTGCGGACAGCAGTCACCTTCAGGCCATATACTACCTGGATATTCTTACCCTTGCGGACTACCGCGGTGGCGCCGGTCTGGCCTCTCAGAACGTCCTCCTGAACCAGGTCAGGGTCAGCCAGCTCGGTGCGGAGACGGGTATAGCAGTTGGTTACCTTCAGGATATTGTCCTTGCCGCCCAGGGCTTCGACGATGAGGGCAGCATTTACGTCATCTGCGGAGTTTCCCGTGGCGGAAGCATTTCCCTCTGCATTCACTTTGGCCTTGTACTCCGCCTTGGTGTGGAGCTTCATCTCCATGCCTTCACTCTCCCGGCCCAGGGTTTTAAGGTTCATCTTTGTGATCAGGGCACGGAAAATAACATAATACAAGACAAAATATACCAGACCTACTACAATGTACAGGGGCCACCGGGTCTTGGCAAAGCCCAGGGGAACATTGTACAGCAGGAAATCGATAAAGCCGTTGGGGCCGATGGCGCGGCAGCCGATGAGATTCAGCACTACGAAGCTGGAACCGGCCAGTACGGCATGAACCACAAACAGGACAGGAGCCACAAACAGGAAGCTGAACTCAATGGGTTCTGTAACACCTGCAATGAAGGAGGTGACAGATGCGGTGATCAGGACAGCCTTGATTTTTCCGCGGTTTTCCGGGCGCGCCGTGTGGTACATGGCCAGACAGGCGCCGATCAGACCGAACATCTTGGAGATACCACGGGCATCCCAGATTACAGACTGGCTCAAGACCTTTACAGTCTCGTCAGCGATCTCCGCATAGTAGATATTCCGGGCTCCCTCCAGCACCTGACCGCCTACCGTGGCCACGCCGCCCAGGGAGGTGTACAGGAAGGGCGTGTAGACCAGATGGTGCAGGCCGGTGGGGATCAGCAGCCGTTCCAGGGTTCCGTAGACGAAGATACCAAAGTTGCCGGAGGACTGGATGAAGGAGCCCAGGGCATTGATCCCGGCCTGGACAAAGGGCCACACAAAGGTAAGAACCACAGCCATGACCACCATAACGGGGATCAGGACGATGAAGACGAAACGGGTTCCGCCGTAGATCTGAAACGCGTTGTTGAATTCGGTCTCGCAGAACCGGTTGTGAACCAGGGCTACCACAACACCCAGCATCAGTCCCAGGAACACACCCATATCCAGCACCTGGACGCCCAGAACCAGGGCCTGACCGGTACCGCTTAAGCTGCCTTCCACCAGGATTCCCCGGAGTCCCATGAACTTGTTCATGGCATTGATAAATACCAGGAAGGACAATAGGGAAATGAATCCGGCCTCGGATTTCTTCTTGTCAGCCAGACCTACGGCAAGGCCCACACAGAAGATAACGCCCAGGTTGGTCAGGATGGCGGTCAGGGAACCGGACAGCAGGGTGCCGAAGCCCTTGGTAAGCGGATTGTCCAGAAATGGCAGGACTGCCTGGAGCCGTGTGTTGGTGAACAGGTTTCCCACAGCGATGAGGATACCGGCGATGGGAAGGATCAGCACGGGGATGAACATTGCTTTGGAAAATTTCTGCATTACATCCATGATTTTTTCTTTCATACATTCTCTCCTTTGGGATATTTTAGGATGCGTCCATCCTTTGCATCGTTCCAGCTGGAGCTTTCTGCAGCAGTCCGGGTTGTCTGGGCTGCTGCTGTTTTCTTGATGATATCAGCAGAGGGAGGGAAAGTAAATAGATTCGGGGCGTAAAGAAACGGGTTACCCGGTTTGGTAACCCGTTACAATGACCTTCTGGTCAGGGGGCTGGGGAAGGCGGAAAAAGAAGAGGATTTTAGCGTTTGCAGGCCCGGAGATATTCGTAGGCGATCAGCTCCACCAGCATCAGGGACTGGGGGAAGAAGGTGTTTGGGGTGATGTTCAGGTCATCCAGCTTGCGCAGATCCTTGACCCTGAACCAGAGATCCGCATAGCGGCTGATGCTGTTCTCCTCCTCTCCGGTAATGGCGGCGGTAAAGACGCCATTTTCCCGTGCGGTGCGGATCTTGTCCCGGACCTGGGGAGTCTCGCCGGATTTGGAGATGCAGAAGAAGATCCCCATACGGTCCAGATTATTCTCAAACATGCCCACGGAATCCTCCCCGCTGGCGAAGATACAGCGCTTGCCCATATTCACCAGCTTGCGGGCCATGTAGTTGCCCACGGTTGCAGAGAAGCCGGTGGCATAGATAAAGATCAGATCCTCCTCCTCCCGGCTCATCCGTCGGGCGCACTGCTTCAGCAGGTCGTAGGTATTGTAATTGAGGAGGGAAGAGGTGCAGAAGCTTTCCAGAAAGGTCTGTTCCTCATTGGCTAGCTGCTGCGGTTCCTCCACCAGGGGGCGCAGCTTGTAGCACATGTCCACGAAACCGGAATAGCCCATCTTCCTGGCCAGACGCATGATGGTGGAAGTGGAGGTGTAGTTGGCATGGGCAATGGAACGGACTCCCTGGGCCAGGGCCGTGTCCAGATGCTCCACGATGTACTGTAAGACCAGCTGCTCTGTGTCGGTGAGATTCTTGTTCTGGGTGAGTTTGGATAGATTCATGGGGGATCCTCCTTTTCTGGGATATGTACTCTTGGGGGGATTTATGCCAGCATATTGATAGTATTATACTCTGTTTTTTTGGAAAAATCGATACAAAAAGAGGGGATGTGTGGGGGTGTTCCGAAGGGTCTCTATAATAAGGATAGAAAGGTCGTGAAAATACAAAATAGGAGGTTACACATGAGGAAACAAGAGGTATCTTGTAACAGGGGTATGCCTATGATAAAATTTATGGTAGTGGTTCGGGGATAAAGCGGCAGCCAGAGAGCATATTTTATTAAAATTGAGAAAGAAATAAACAGATGAATACAAAATATAATATGGTAATTATTAAGGGAGAAATAAAGACATCCGAAATTATATCATGCCAATATATTAATGCAGGGAAAAACAGTAGAGATCGTATCCAATAATAACTCGGCTACTGAACGGATAAAGAGATGAAAGACGCGCACCTCGCGCCCATAAAAGTCCGCGCTGCGCACACAGCCCGGACAGCAGCCATGAATACATACCACAGTCAAAAAGGAGAAAAGAACATGGGAATGGAATACAGTCTGGAAAAGTACACCCATCAGCCCCCAGCAGCCCGCATCCGCATCACCGAGTCTGTCAGCCGGTTCCGGCTCCACCTGGCGATCCACGACAAGAGCCCCAACACCATTGACAAATACATACGGGACGTGAAGAAATTTCTGGAATTCAACCAGGGCGGCCCCCTGGACCATGCCGCCGTGGCCCGCTACCGCGCCCATCTGGTGACCTCCTACAAGCCCACCAGCGTCAATTCCATGCTGGCGGCCCTTAACAGCTACCTGGAATTCATGGGCCAGAAGGACTGTTGCGTAAGCCTTTTGCGGATCCAGCGG